>NZ_CALAGI010000001.1 GCF_937891315.1 uncultured Amaricoccus sp.
AAGACACTCTTTCCCTACACGACGCTCTTCCGATCTCGTGCCTTCATATCTCACTCCCTCACGATGCCGACTGAGCGGTGCGAATCGGCGCGGAGCAACATGCTCTCGACCGGGGACCGGCGCGGAGGCGGAAACCGGCGGAAACACCGCCGCAATTCCGCCGTTTTTTTTGAGGCTGTTAGGCGGCGCGAAAAGCGGTGCTCCGCCAATGACTTGCTCAGGCGCTTCCATAGGTTGTCGCTCCGGGGCCGTCGAGCCGACGGGTTTAGCCGCCGTTCAACGCCTGCCACACTGTCTGAATCCGTCGTCGGATCGTGCTTTCATCGGGGGCTTCTCCGACCGGGGAATTCGCGATGAACCACTCCTGCATCTCGACGATCAGGTCCTTCTGGCGAGCCGGAAATCCACTAATGTGCACCCGTTTCATCAGAGCGATGTAGAACCCGTCCCAGTCGTATCTGGACGGCGCTCCGGGGCCGGAACCCCGGCCCCGCCCGACGCCATGGGCCTCCTCAAAACGATCCATCTCGGAGGCGGTGATCATGATATCAGCGGCGGCGAGGCCCACACCTTCCGCCGGTTCAGTGATGATCTTCCAGTCCTCCGTTCCAGGCCGACGGGCTTGTTTTACATAGACTTTCTTTTCCGCCTCGCCGAAGGGGCGAAAGAGCGGCCGGACGTCAATTCCCGCCACGCTCATCAGGCCGCAGCCGGCGTCTTCGCCGAACTTCACCGGCGCAAACCCAACCACCAGATCGAGGTCATTGGCGATCGCCATGTTGACGATTTGCGCCTGAGTGCATCCCCAGCGCCCCGCGACTTCGAGAATCGTGAACAAATACTGCTGTGGTAACGCCACAAGCCGGCTCCTTGCTGTGTTGCCACGATGACCCCCGAATAGAAAAAGATGCTTGGCCCCGCGGAATGCGGGGAGTGGTCTGTTGGCGATTCTGGTTCCGTGGTAATTCGCCGCTAAGTTGTAAATTCGCGCGTCGGGATCAAACGGGAATCGTCTCCGCGACGCCGCGTCAGGGTCAAGAAAAGGACCGGCGGAATTACCCGTTTGTTTCTGCCGGTTTCCGCCTCCGCGCCGGTCCCTCCCTCGTGCTTGTCTCGGCGAATCGATCGGAGCGCGTCACTTTCGAAGCGCGGTCGAGGAAGGAAGCACATGGAAAACATTACCTTGAGCGATGCCGAGCCAGAGGACGCCAACCTGCTCGTCGGCTGGGTGGACCGGGCGGAACTGGCGCGCGAGCTGACGATCTCCGTGGACACGCTCCAGCGGTGGGAGACACGCCGCGTGGGGCCGCCCTGCGTCCGCGTGGGGCGCAAGGTGCTCTATCGCAAGGACGCGGTCCGCGAGTGGCTGCGCGAGCAGGAAGCCCGCAAGACCGGCGCCCACCGCGCCGTCGCCGCGAAGCGCTGAGGAAGTTCCTATGGAACAGATCAACGCACAGGGCAGCGGGTTCTCGATCCAGGAGCTGATCGGCGAGGCCGACCGCGAACTGGCCCTGCGCCGGCAGTTCTACTGGAGCCGCGTACGGGCCGGACGGATGCGGCAGAGCGATGCCGACAAGCGCATCGCCCTGATGGAGGCCATCGTGAAGCGCCTGATCGTGACGGCCGCGGTATGAGCGTCCAGGCCATTACCTGGGCGCTGGACTTCCGTGTCCGCAGCGCCACCGAGAAGGCGATCCTGCTGGTCCTGGCGAACTACGCCAACGAGTACGGGATCAGCTGGCCGTCGCAGCCAACGCTCGCGGACCAGTCGGCCTGCACCGATCGCACCGTTCGATCGGTCCTTCAGCGGCTTGAGGGGCGCGGCGTCGTGCGGCGCGTTCCGCGTCGGCGCGGCAACGGCTCACGGCAGTCCGACATCATCCTTCTCGCGGCCTTCGTAGGGCGCAAGCCGATCCCGCCGGGGCTGATCGAGGAGGACGAGCAGGAGCCAATTTCTCAGGCGGAAGAATTTTCCGGCTGTGCTCCCAACCGGAAGCATTTTCCGGGGGGCAACCGGAAGGGATTTCCCCACCCCCCGGAAGCGGTTTCCGCCCTTGATCCTTCACTGATACTAAAAGACTCTGCTCATAACGCGGCGCCGAATTCCCATCTCGCCTGCCTCGCAGTCGCCGGTCCCGGACTCGACAAAAGGGAGCGCGGTCCGCTCGCCCTCTCCGCCCAGGAGATCGATCGCTGGCTCCGGGCGGGATGCGACCTGATCGGGGACATTCTGCCGGTCATCGCCGCGAAATCGGCCGGGCCGCGCGACCAGCCAATCCGGAGCTGGGCGTATTTCACCGCCGCGATCCTCGACGCAAAAGCCCGGCGCGAGGCGCCGCTCTCCCCAAGGGAAGAAAATCGCAATGAACAAGATCGACGACCGCGCCGTCCCGCCCAGCGTGGCCGAGCCGCTGCGCGCGGTTTCGGCGACGCCTGGGATGCGGCTATTGCGGAACTGGACGCTGAAGGCTCAACACCGGGAACAGCCGTCGCCGGAGGACCGCGCCCAGATCGTCCCGACGGCGGCGGCGCTGAATGCCGCGTTGACGCCGGCGACTCCGCAGCAGATCGCCGGCCTGATTGAGGAATTGGTCTGGCACTATCCGAACCCTGATCGGCCCGACGCCGCCCGTCGCGCCTTGGCTAAGGACTGGCTGCGCGATCTTGGGCATCTGCCGGAGGATATCCTGGAGGCGGCCTGCACGGCCTGGCGCCGAGCGCCCAACGTCTTCGCGCCGACGCCCGGCCAGCTCCTCGCCCTGGCCAACCCGATCTTCGAGACCCGCCGCTTCTGGGCGCGGCGCGCCACCGAGCTCGCCGGTTGCGCGTCACCGGCGCCCATCAGTACTCCGCCGAGAAAGGAACGCGCATGACCCTCACGCCCAGCGAGATCGAGGATCGGTTTGAGGAGGCCGCACTGACCCTGCACCGGCTGCCTGAGAAGGACAAACCGCGTGGCTACGGCTCAAGCTGGCCTCCGATCGTCCAGGAGGCCAAGGACGCGTATGGCTACACGCCGGGGCGACTGATGCGGGTGACGCCAAGCCCGGCGGCGATCACCCGCATGGAGCAATGCTTCGACTGGCTGCTGATGATCGAGCCCGAGGATGCCCGCATCGTCTGGCTGCGAGCGGAGAACGTGCGCTGGCGGCAAATCTGCATCCGCGCCGGTTGCGTGCGATCGACCGCGTGGCGACGGTGGGCGGCGGCGCTTCTGACGATTTCGCGAAAGCTGAATAGCCAAGCGAAATCAGCGGCAAAGGTGCGATCAGCCAAACCGCCCACGGAGACAACCGGGGATAGACCGCGCGAAGGCCGCGCGAACACGCAGGACAACCCGCAGGATGCGTTGAACTTCGGGCGCGACAGCTGCAACACTTCTGGGGCACAAAAGGCATAGGCTAGCGACGGGTGTGGGCGGCGACGCCTCTCCCGGGCGGCAGGCCCCCCGCCTAAGGTTCTTCCGGCGCCCCTCGCCTACGCGGGGGGCAAAGGCCCGCTAAGGCGCTAGTGTCAAAGCAAAATTCCGGGTGCGCGCCCGGTGCGCACCTTCCGGGTGCGCGGGTGCGCATCTGGCACGATGGTTGGACGGATTCTCGGGTGGAGGCGCAAGCCTCCGCCCGTTTCCAATTCAGGGGACGGACATGCAGATCGAAATGATGCCGGTCGACCGGCTGATCCCCTACATCCGCAATTCGCGGACCCATTCGGCCGATCAGGTAGCGCAGATCGCCGCCTCGATCGTGGAGTTCGGCTTCACCAATCCGCTGTTGACCGGTGAGGACGGCGTGATCATCGCCGGCCACGGGCGACTGCTGGCGGCGAAGCATCTCGGGCTCGCCGAAGTCCCGGTGATCGTCCTCGACCATCTGTCGGAGGCGCAGCACCGGGCGCTGGTGATCGCCGACAACCGCATCGCCGAGAACGCCGGCTGGGATGACGAGATGCTGCGCGCCGAGCTGGTCGCATTGCGCGAGGAAGACTTCGATCTCGATCTTCTCGGCTTCGATGACGCGGCGATCGATGACCTGCTCGCGGGTTTTGGAGATCCGATGGCGCCCCCCAGCGCGCCCCGAGAGGGGACCGAGGGCGATGCTTCTTCCGCATCGCCTGCGGTCCCTGGCAATTCCGGCGCTCTGGCCGAACGGTTCGGGGTGCCGCCGTTCTCGATCCTAGATGCCCGCAAGGGCTGGTGGCAGGATCGCAAGCGCGCCTGGCTGGACCTCGGCATTCGCTCGGAGCTCGGGCGGGGCGCGACGCCAGGCGGCGCCCGCCCGCTGGATCGCGCAAAGACCAAGGAGCCGGCGCATGGCTAAGGGTGTGGCCCGGACCTTCGGGCAGGATTTGATGCGCGGCGAGCATGTCGTCGGCGCGAAGGAAAACGGCGGCGTGCTGATGCCGTCGCACACCTCTGGCGATCCGAGCTTCTACGCCAAGAAGCGAACCACGGAGGCCGAGCTCGGCCGGGACCTGACCACCGAGGAACTCCTGGCCGATCACTACGCGGCGTCGGAGGCCGCCACCGCCTCGGGCACGTCGATCTTCGATCCGGTGTTGTGCGAGATCGCCTATCGCTG
>NZ_CALAGI010000002.1 GCF_937891315.1 uncultured Amaricoccus sp.
CTCGCCCCCGAAATCAAGTAACAACCTGTCCCCTTTGTCCCTTTTCGGTTATTGTGCCTTCCATCGCTTTCCAGGAGCACCCGATGACCGCCACGACGCCCAAGCGCTACGCCTCGAATGACTGGCAGAACGTCGCCACGGGGGCCGACGAGTTCGAGGTCGTCGCCGACACCTTGGTCGAATATGCCTACGGCGCGACCGCCCCGACGCTGCCGGGCCGCTATCCGCTGATCCAGCCAGGCGAAAAGCACGTCGCCAATCTGCCGGCCTCGCGGTCGATGTTCGTCCGGCCGCTGAACTCGCTGCCACCGGGCGGCGACTATTGGGTGGCCGTCACCAGCTCGGCGATGTGACATGGCGGCCTTCAAGCCCTCGGGCTATTTCCGGCGCGCGCTGCCAACGGGCAAGTTCGGCAAGCGCTTCCTGCTCGGGGCTGCGGCTGCGAACGCGCCTGACGCCATGACCGTCGGTCAGTGGAGCGTCGCCGACAAGGGCACGGACGGCGCGATCACCATCACGGTCTCGACGCTGCCGAGCGACGGCGGATCGGCGATCACCGCGCTCCAGTATCGGATCGACGGCGGATCATGGGTCACGATGGCAGGCACCGGCACCGGCGCCCGCGATGTCACCGGCCTCTCGAACAGCGTCCAGATCACCGTCGATCTGCGCGCGGTCAACGCGGTCGGGAACGCCACGGCGAGCGATGGCAAGACCGTCATCCCGCGCCTGGCCGAGATCAACACCTATCGCGCCGCCTGCACGGTCGCGCCGACGCTTCCCCATGAGCTTCTCGTCTCGACCATGGTCAGCAGCCTGAAATCCGGCGGGTTCTGGGCGGGCTTCTCCAACATCACCCTTCTCTGCGCCGAGACAGCGCAGGCCGCGCGGGTCAATCTCAAAGACCCGAGCAAGGTCGCGACGATCAGCGGCTCGCCGACCCATACCGCTGGCCTTGGCTATGCCGGCGATGAAGCGTCCGCATATCTCGACTTCGGCGAGAGCTTCGGCGCCTCGAGCCACCTGACCTTGAACAGCGCGAGCCTCTACGCCGCCTGCAACCAGCAGAACGGCGCCACCGGGGTCAAGTCGCACCTCGGATCCACAAACGGAACCCCGATCACCTTCGTCGGCGCGACCAGCAGCGGAAACCCGGTCCAGCGCGTCAACGGAACCGCGGGCGTGAGTGGTGGCACCTCGGACGGCAACCGCGCTCGCCGCCGGTGGTCCCTCCGCAACGACGCCTCGAATATCTCCTACATCCGCAACGGGGTGGAGCAATTCACCTCCGCCGCCGCGAGCACCAACATCGTGACCGGCAACGTCACCGCCCTTCGCGTGGGATCGAGCTACACCTCCGACCGCCTCGCCATGGTCGCATGGGGCGCCGGGCTGAGCGTCGCCGACGCGATTTCGGTCGATACCATCTTCACCACCTTCCTGACCGGCGTCGGGGCGAACTGATGGGCGCCGGATGTAACGGCCAAGTAAAACGGGGACAAAAGAGACAAAAAACGGCGATTTGTGCGCAAGCGAGTGCGCAAGTGATCACAACCCGCCGCGTCACCGCGAAACAGTAATCCAGCATTTCCAAGATGTTAGATGGTGCTGCGAGAGAGGATTGAACTCTCGACCTCACCCTTACCAAGGGTGTGCTCTACCACTGAGCTACCGCAGCGACGGACCCGCTCGGCGGGGCCTCTGGCCGGGGCCTTTTAGCCGATCCGCCGCGGCGTGCAAGGAAAAATCGGCGGACGCGTGGACGCCAGAGGGCGAGCCTTTCGCGAGGACGCCGCCACCGGTTGAAAAACCGGTTTCCCCCCGCGGGCGGGATGGACTAGAGAAGCGCATGAGCGAACGGAAACCGCCCCCGTCCGAGCCCCCGTCCGGGAAGGGTCCGCGCGAGACGGAGAAGGCCGCGCGCCTCGCCGCCGCGCTGCGCGCCAATCTCGCGCGGCGCAAGGCGCAGCGGCGGGAGCGCGGGACAGGCGCGCCGGACAGACGGAACGACGAGCAGGGATAACAGGCCGACATGGACAGCATTCTCGTGCGGGGCGGCCAGCGCCTGAACGGCCGGATCGCGATTTCCGGCGCCAAGAACGCCTGCCTCGCGCTGATGCCGGCGGCGCTGCTCAGCGACGAGCCGCTGACCCTCACCAACGCGCCGCGGCTGTCGGACATCCGCACCATGACCGCGTTGCTCGAGAGCCTCGGTTGCGAGGTGGCGGCGCTGCAGCAGGGCCGCGTGCTGGTGGTCGGCACCGAGGCGATCCGCGACCATACCGCCGACTACGAGATCGTGCGCAGGATGCGCGCCTCGATCCTGGTGCTCGGGCCAATGCTGGCGCGCGACGGGCAGGCGGTGGTCAGCCTGCCGGGCGGCTGCGCCATCGGCGCCCGGCCGGTCGATCTGCATCTCGCCGGACTCGAGGCGCTGGGGGCGAAACTCGACCTCCGCGACGGCTATGTGCATGCGACCGCGCCGCGCCGTCTGCGCGGCGCGACCTTCGCCTTCCCCACGGTCTCGGTCGGCGCGACCGAGAATCTGCTGATGGCGGCCAGCCTCGCCAAGGGCACGACGGTCCTGAAGAACGCGGCGCGCGAGCCCGAGATCGTCGATCTCGCCCAGTGCCTGCGCCGCATGGGCGCGCAGATCGAGGGCGACGGCACCGAGACCATCGTCATCGACGGCGTCGAGCGGTTGCGCGGCGCGACCCATCCGGTGGTGACCGACCGGATCGAGCTCGGCACCTACATGCTGGCGCCGGCGATCACCGGCGGCGAGGTCGAACTCATCGGCGGCCGGCGCGACCTCGTCGCCGCCTTCGCCGACCGGCTGGAAGCGGCGGGGGTGGAGATTTCCGAGACGGCGGAGGGCTTGAAGGTCTCGCGCCAGAACGGCCGGATCCGCGCGGTCGACGTGGTGACGGCGCCGTTCCCCGGCTTTCCCACCGACCTGCAGGCGCAGATGATGGCGCTGCTGACGCTGGCCGACGGGGTCAGTCATCTGGAGGAACGGATCTTCGAGAACCGTTTCATGCACGCGCCGGAACTCTCGCGCATGGGGGCGAAGATCGAGGTGCATGGCGGCGGCGCGACCGTCACCGGGGTCGAGCGGTTGAAGGGCGCGCCGGTGATGGCGACCGACCTGCGCGCCAGCGTCAGCCTGATCCTCGCCGGCCTCGCCGCCGAGGGCGAGACCCGGGTGGCCCGGGTCTACCATCTCGACCGCGGCTACGAGCGGGTGGAGGAAAAGCTCTCGGCCTGCGGCGCCAGCATCGAGCGCATCCACGAGCGCGCCGCATGACCGAGGAGGCCGGCTTCGAGGACGCCCGCTTCGAGGACGGGGCCGAGCAGGCGCTGCGCCTGCGCGCCGAGACGGCGGAGGATCTGGCGGTGATTTCCGCGCTGCTGCAGGACGCGGTCGGCCAGACCTCGGAGATCGCCTGGCAACCCAGACGGCGGCGCTTCACGCTGCTCCTCAACCGGTTCCGCTGGGAGGACGCGCCGGCCGCCGCGCGCCAGGGCCGCCCGTTCGAGCGAACCCGCGCCCTGCTCACCATCGACGACGCCTTCGCCGCCCGCGCCAGCGGCGTCGATCCGAAGGACCGCGACCTGGTGCTGTCGCTGCTGTCGATCGAATTCGACGCGGGAGAGGATGGAGCCGGTCTCGTCCGCCTGCTCCTGGCCGGCGACGGCGAGATCGCGCTCGACGTCGAATGCCTCGAGGTCGCCCTGACCGACGTCACGCAACCGTATGTGGCGCCTTCAGGGAAGGTGCCGGGGCATCCGGCGTAGCGGTCCCGCGCAGACCTGATTTTTCTCCACTCCTCCCAGGATATCCCGCCGACGCGCGGTCAAGACGCGCAAGCCACGTGCGATACCTCCGACGTCCTCTTGCGCGGTCTTGAGGCGAAGCCTCCGGGCGGTTATGTGCCGGGGCGGAGGAACCGCCCCGTGCCCGTTTTCCTGAACACCAGCGACGCCGATTTCGAACAAGGGTTCGTCGCGCTGCTCGGCGCCAAGCGCGAGAACGACGCGGATGTCGATCTGGCGGTGGCGGCGATCCTCGCCGACATCGAGGCCCGCGGCGACGCGGCGCTGATCGAGATGACCCTGCGCTGGGACCGGCTGGCGCTGACGCCCGAGACCCTCGCCTTCTCCGCCGCCGAGCTCGACGCCGCCATCGCCACCGTCGGCGCCGCGGATCGCGCCGCGCTCGAACTCGCCGCCGCGCGGATCCGCGCCTATCATCAGCGGCAACTTCCGGCCGACGCGCGCTGGACCGACGACAGCGGGGCGAAACTCGGCTGGCGCTGGACGCCGGTGGCGGCGGCCGGGCTCTATGTGCCGGGCGGCACCGCCTCCTATCCATCCTCAGTGCTGATGAACGCGATCCCGGCGCGGGTCGCCGGCGTCGAGCGGCTGGTGATCTGCGCGCCCACCCCCGACGGCGCGGTCAATCCGCTGGTGCTGCTGGCGGCGCGGCTGGCCGGGGTCGAGACGGTCTACCGGATCGGCGGGGCGCAGGCGATCGGCGCGCTCGCCTATGGCACCGCGACGATCCCCGCGGTGGACAAGATCACCGGCCCCGGCAACGCCTATGTCGCCGCCGCCAAGCGCCGGGTGTTCGGGCGGGTCGGGATCGACATGATCGCCGGCCCGTCGGAGGTGCTGGTGATCGCCGACCGCGACAACGATCCCGACTGGATCGCGCTCGACCTGCTGGCGCAGGCCGAGCACGACGCTTCGGCGCAGTCGATCCTGATCACCGACGATCGCGCCTTCGGCGCGGCGGTGGCCGAGGCGGTCGCCGCGCGGCTGCGCACGCTGGCGCGGCGCGAGATCGCAGGCGCCAGCTGGGCGGCGCATGGCGCCGTGATCACGGTGCGCGACTGGGACGAAGCGCTGGCGCTGAGCGACCGGGTGGCACCTGAGCATCTCGAAATCAGTACCGCCGAGGCCGAGACGCTGGCGGCGCGGGTGCGCCACGCCGGCGCGATCTTCATCGGCGCGCTGACGCCGGAGGTGATCGGCGACTATGTCGGCGGGCCGAACCATGTCCTGCCGACCGCCCGCTCGGCGCGATTCTCGAGCGGGTTGTCAGTGCTGGATTTCATGAAGCGCACCACGATCGCGCGGCTGACGCCCGGCGCGCTGGCCGCGCTCGGCCCCGCCGCCGCGCGGCTCGCCCGGTCCGAGGGGCTGGAGGCGCATGGCCTGTCGGTACTCGCCCGGCTCGAACGGATCAACGAGCGGACAAACGAAAGGTAGGTCGATGCCCGAGACCGAAGACCCCGCCCGTCTCGTCGAGATAACACTCGACGACGCCGGTCTCGCGCCACCGACGCCGGAGATCGAGCAGGAGCGCCAGGTTGCGATCTTCGACCTGCTGCGGGAAAATCGCTTCGGCCTGCCCGAGCGCGACGGCCGCGCGGCGCCGCCCGGCCCCTATCGGCTGAACCTCGCGATCCGCGAACGGCGGCTCGTGTTCGAGGTGGCGACGCAACCGGGAGAGCGGGTCGGCGAGTTCCATCTGTCGCTGACGCCGTTCAATCAGGTGGTGAAGGATTATTTCCAGATCTGCGAGAGCTATTTCGACGCGGTGAAGCGCTTGCCCGCCGCGCAGATCGAGGCAATCGACATGGGTCGGCGCGGCATCCACAATGAAGGCAGCCGCGTCCTGCTCGAACGCCTCGAAGGCAAGGTCGAGACGGACATGGGCACGGCACGGCGTCTCTTCACCCTGATCTGCGTGCTGCATTTCAAGGGCTGAGCTTGAGCCCAAACCCGCAATCGGTGCTGTTCTGCTGCGACTACAACGCGGTACGCTCGCCCATGGCCGAGGGCATCATGAAGAAATACTACGGAACGCGGATCTTCGTGCAGTCGGCCGGGGTGCGCAGCGAGCTCGACATCGACGGCTTCTCGGTCGCGGTCTGCGCCGAGATCGACGTGCATCTGGAAAAGCACCGGACGCGCAGTTTCACCGAGCTCGAGGAATGGGGCGACCGGATCGAAGCCTACGACCTCGTCGTTGCGCTGTCGCCGGCGGCCCAGCGCAACGCGCTGGAATATACCCGCTATCACGCGATCGATCTCGAATACTGGCCGATCTTCGACCCGACCGCCCTTGGCGAGACGCGCGCGGCCAAACTCGCGGCCTATCGCCAGGCCCGCGACCAGATCACCGCCCGCATTCTCGAGCGATTTGGCCCCCCCGACGCGGCGGGAGTGGAAGCCGCGTCATAAAAGCTTCACTGTCGTCGGGCGGCGACGCTGGTAACAGCCGAGGCGGAGGCCCAACGGGGCGGGCACTGAACGATGGGGACAGGGAATGGACGATTCGAAGGAACAGGACGCGCGGGATTGGCTGGAGGCCGAGCTCGCGGACGCGCTCGACGAGGACTACGAGCTCGAACTCTCGGAACCAGCGCTGTCGATGGAGATCCGCAAGATCTATCGCCGCGCGCATCCGCCCTCGATCGACCGCGCGACCTATTTCCGGGCGCTGCTGTCGATGCAGTCCGAGCTCATCAAGCTGCAGAGCTGGGCCGCCTACAACAAGGAGAAGATCGTCATCCTGTTCGAAGGCCGCGACAGCGCCGGCAAGGGCGGGGTGATCAAGCGGATCACCCAGCGTCTCAATCCCCGCATCGCCCGCGTCGTCGCCCTGCCGGCGCCTTCGGACCGCGAAAAGACCCAGTGGTATTTCCAGCGCTATGTCCCGCACCTGCCCGCGGGGGGCGAGATCGTGCTCTTCGACCGCTCCTGGTACAACCGGGCGGGGGTCGAGCGGGTGATGGGCTTCGCCGACGAGTCCCAGGTCGAACAGTTCTTCAACGACGTGCCCGAATTCGAACGGATGCTGGTCCGGTCGGGCATCCGGCTGGTGAAATACTGGTTCTCGATCACCGACCAGGAACAGCAGCTGCGCTTTCTCATGCGCGTCCACGATCCGATGAAGCAATGGAAGCTGTCGCCGATGGACCTGCAGAGCCGGGTCCGCTGGGAGCAATATACCAAGGCCAAGGAAGAGATGTTCGCCCGCACCAACATCGCCGAGGCGCCGTGGTACATCGTCGAGGGCAACGACAAGAAACGGGCACGGCTGAACTGCATCGCGCATCTGCTGGGCCAGTTCCCCTACGCGGACGTGCCGCATGACGACATCAGCCTGCCGGACCGCGTGTTCAACCCGTCCTACGAGCGTAAGGTCCTGCCGCCGGAACTCTACGTTCCGCAGAAATACTGAGGCGCCGCGCCGCGCGGCCACTCCTGCGTCGCCTTCCCGCGCCATGCTCGGTTTTCCCTTGAACCGGGCAAGGTTTGGCGCCATGTAACGCGCGCGAACGCGCGCCCTTCCGGGCGGGCGTTCGTTTTGCTGCAACCGCATCGGAAGAAACATGGCCAAGGAAGAGCTTCTCGAATTTCCCGGGGTCGTGACCGAGCTTCTGCCCAACGCGACCTTCCGGGTGGAACTCGAGAACGGCCATGTCATCATCGCCCATACCGCCGGCAAGATGCGCAAGAACCGCATCCGCGTGCTGGCCGGCGACAAGGTCCAGGTGGAGATGACCCCCTATGACCTGACCAAGGGGCGCATCAACTATCGCTTCAAGTAAGTCCGCCGCCGGCCGCCGGCGACGCGCGAGAGCCCGCCCATGCGCCTGATCCTCGGCTCCGCCAGCCCGCGCCGGCTGGACCTGCTCGCGCAGGTGGGCATCGTGCCAGACGCGGTGATAAGCCCTGACATCGACGAGACGCCCGCCCGCGCCGAATTGCCGCGGCACTGCGCCGCCCGGCTGGCCCGCGCCAAGGCGCTCGCGATCCCGGACGAGGACGGGGCGCTCATCCTCACCGCCGACACCGTCGTCGCCCTCGGGCGTCGCCAGCTCGGCAAGCCGTCCGACGAGACCGAGGCCGCGCGCTTCCTGCGCCTGCTGTCCGGGCGCCGGCACCGGGTGATCACGGCCGTCACGCTGCGCGCCGGCGCGCAGTCGCGGGAACGGGTGGTCGAGACCGCCGTGCGCCTGAAGCCGCTGTCGGAGGCGGAGATCGCCGCCTATCTCGCGCTGGGCGAATGGCGCGGCAAGGCCGGCGGCTATGCGATTCAGGGCGCGGCGGCCGCCTTCATCCCCTGGATCGGCGGTTCCCACAGCAACGTCGTCGGGCTGCCGCTGGTCGAGACGGTCAATCTGCTGCGCGGCGCCGGCTACCGATGAAGGGGCGCCAGATCCTGATAGAGCCGCTGCCGGGCGGCGGCGACGCGGCGGCGCTGGTGGTGGACGGGCGGCTGCGCGATCTGCTGATCGACCCCGCTCCCGACGATCCGACTCCGCGCCCCGAGGCGATCCACCGCGCCACCGCCGGCCGGCCGATGAAGGGCATGGGTGGGGTGGTGGTCGATCTCGGCGGCGGCGCGACCGGCTATCTGCGCACGCCCCGACCACCGGCGCCCGGCGCGCGCCTCCTCGCGCAGGTCAGCGGCTGGGCCGAGGATGGCAAGGCGCCGCCGGTGAGCGACCGGCCGCTGCTCAAGGGGCGCCTCGCAATCCTGACCCCGGGCGCGCCGGGTACCAACGTCGCCCGCGGCCTGCGCGACGCCGAGCGCCGCGCGGCGCTGGTCTCGATCGCCCGCGCCGCGATGGCGGAGGCGCCGGCCGATACCGGCCTCATCCTGCGCTCCGCCGCCGAGGCGGCGACGGAGTCGGAGATCGCGGCCGAGATCGCCGCGCTTATCGCCGACTGGCGGGGAATCGCCATCGACGGCCCGCCGGCCCTCGCCCGCCCGGCGCCCGGCGCGGCGGCCGAGGCGCTGCGCGACTGGTTCCGGCCGGGGGACCAGACGCGGCGCGCGACCTCGGCGATGGCAGATGTCTGGGACGAGGCGCTGGCGCTGATCCGGCCGATCGCCCCCCTCGGCGCCGGCTCGATGGCCGTGGAGTCGACGCGCGCGCTCGTCGCCGTCGATGTGAACACCGGCGGCGACCTCTCCCCCGCCGCCGCGCTCAAGGTCAACCTCGCGGCGGCGCGGGAACTGCCCCGGCAGCTCCGGCTGCGCGGCCTCGGCGGCCAGGTCAGCATCGATTTCGCCCCGCTGGCCAAGGCCGACCGGCCGAAGATCGAATCCGCCCTGACCGCCGCCCTGCGCGAGGACGGGATCGACACGTCGCTCGCCGGATGGACGCCGCTCGGCCATCTCGAGCTTTTGCGCAAGCGGGCGCGGCGGCCGATCCTGCTCGGTCTCGCGCGGGCGCCGCTGCGCGCCGCGCCTTGATCCCGGGCCTGCCGAAGCGTAAGAATTTCTAGGGGTACAAGCACGAGGCGACCGGGACGTGGCGGATGGTGTGCATTTTCCGGCAATCAGAACGGCCTGTGCTCATTGTTCGATTCGGGAACGGGCGGTTTGCGCCTGCGCCAGTCCGGCCGAGCTGGAAGAGCTGAACCGTATCAAGAGCTATCGCAGCTTCGCGCCAGGCGAGACCATCGCCTGGGCGGGAGAGACCATGCCGCTGGTCGGCTCGGTGGTCGAGGGCGTCGCGACGCTCGCGCTCACCCTCGCCGACGGGCGGCGGCAGATGGTCGGGCTGCTGCTGCCCGCGGACTTCCTCGGCCGACCGGGACGCACCCGCTCCTCCTACGACGTGGTCGCGGCGACCGAGATCACGCTCTGCATGTTTCGCCGCGCCGAGTTCGAGCGGCTGCTGCGCGACAGCCCCCGGCTCGGCCAGCGACTGCTCGACATGACGCTCGACGAGTTGGAGGTGGCCCGCGAATGGATGCTGCTGCTGGGCCGCAAGACCGCGCGCGAGCGGATCGCGAGCCTGCTTGTCATCATGGCGCGGCGCCAGGCGGGCGTGGGGGATGATCCAACCCCCGGCGGCGCCTCGTTCCCGCTCCATATCACGCGCGAGGCGATGGCCGACTATCTCGGCCTGACCATCGAGACCGTCAGTCGCCAAATCTCCGCGCTGCGCCGCGAGGGGCAGATCCGACTGTGCGAGAATCGGATGGTCGAGGTTCCCAATCTCGACTCGCTCGTCGTGGAATCGGGCGGCGGGGTGGACCCCGCGGTCTGACCGCCGGAGCGATATCCAACCGGGCGGAATCGTCCGGCGGTCATGATATTGCGACAAATCAAGGCTTTATAGCGGGCGATCCGGTTTCGTCGAGTCAGACGCCGCTCTGGCATGTCTCGGGGGCCGCGGCGGCTTCGCGCGTCTCGTCCGGCATCTCGATCTGATCGCGAGCAGACGCTCCCACTGGCGGGCGATCTGGTGATCGACTTGTCGCGCGGATGGCGGATCTCCCGCTCGACCCTCGGATCAACCTTGTAGTCGTTCTCCGCGCGAAAGCCGCTCGAGAAACCGTCCACGCGATCGCGCAAGATCGTCGCGGCGAACGCGGCCGCCCTCGCGCCAATCGGACGCGGGCCAGTCGGACCCGGGCCAGTCGGACCCGGGCCAATCGGACCGCTCGGCGCGGATTTCGGCCCGGACACCGGGATCGGGCGCGGCGGCTTCCCGCGGGGCGGTGCGTGGAAGCCGTCGGTGACAGATCGCGCAGTCCTCCTGCGACGCCCCGCTCACGGCCCCTGCGCTCGACCCCGCTCGCGTCTCCGTGATGCATGTTGATCTGAATCAATGAGCGTGACCTCATGTCCATGCAAAGCCATGGGCCATGAAAAAACGCGGCGCCCGGATTCGGGCGGCCGCGATGCCTTAGCGGGGGGTAGCATGCTGGATGGTGTGAAGATCACGGCGTTGGGCGTGCTGACGCTGCTGTTCGCCATGGCGGCGAACTACGGGACCGACCCGGCCTACCAGTTGCATGCGCTGATCCTCATGGCGCTGGCCGGGTCGGCCGCGGTCTGGAGCGTCCGCAATGTCGGCGCCCCGAAAACCGCCGCCGCCGCCTCTGGCTACATGGACGAGGTGATCAGGTACGGCGTGGTCGCGACGGCCTTCTGGGGCGTGGTCGGCTTCCTCGTCGGGGTGATCGTCGCCTTCCAGCTCGCCTTTCCCGAACTGAACCTCAGCCTGCCCTGGACTTCGTTCGGGCGCCTGCGCCCGCTGCATACCAGCGCGGTGATCTTCGCCTTCGGCGGCAACGCCCTGATCGCGACCAGCTTCTACATCGTGCAGCGCACCTGCGCCACGCGGCTCTGGGGCGGCAACTCCGCCTGGTTCGTGTTCTGGGGCTACAATCTCTTCATCATCCTCGCCGCCACCGGCTATCTGCTCGGCTCCACCCAGTCCAAGGAATACGCCGAGCCGGAATGGTACGTCGATCTCTGGCTGACCATCGTCTGGGTGGTCTATCTCGCGGTGTTCCTCGGCACGCTGGTCAAGCGCAAGGAACCGCATATCTACGTGGCGAACTGGTTCTTCCTCGCCTTCATCGTCACCGTGGCGATGCTGCATGTCATCAACAACCTCGCCATCCCGACCTCGATCTGGTCCTCGCAGTCGGTGATCCTGTTCCCGGGCGTGCAGGGCGCGATGGTGCAATGGTGGTACGGCCACAACGCGGTGGGTTTCTTCCTGACCGCCGGCTTTCTCGGGATGATGTACTATTTCGTGCCGAAGCAGGCCGAGCGGCCGGTCTACAGCTACAAGCTGTCGATCATCCACTTCTGGGCGCTGATCTTCCTCTATATCTGGGCGGGGCCGCACCATCTGCACTATACCGCGCTGCCCGACTGGGCGCAGTTCCTCGGCATGACCTTCTCGATCATCCTCTGGATGCCGTCCTGGGGCGGCATGATCAACGGACTGATGACGCTGCAAGGCGCCTGGGACAAGCTCCGCACCGACCCGATCCTCCGGATGCTGGTGGTCTCGATCGGCTTCTACGGCATGGCGACCTTCGAAGGACCGATGATGTCGATCCGCTCGGTCAACAGCCTGAGCCACTACACCGACTGGACCATCGGCCATGTCCATTCCGGCGCGCTCGGCTGGAACGGCATGATCACCTTCGGCGCGCTCTACTATCTCGTGCCCCGGCTCTGGCATCGCGAGCGGCTCTATTCGCTCAGCCTCGTCAGCTGGCACTTCTGGCTCGCGACGATCGGCATCGTGCTCTACGCCTCGGCGATGTGGGTCGCGGGCATCATGCAGGGTCTGATGTGGCGCGAGGTCGATGCCCAGGGCTTCCTCGTCAATTCCTTCGCCGATACCGTGGCCGCGACGCATCCGATGTATGTCGTGCGGGCGATCGGCGGGGTGCTCTACCTCGCAGGTGGCGTCATCATGCTCGTCAATCTCTGGAAGACCGCCGTCGGGTCCGGCCAGGCGACCGGCGCGACCGCCGTCGCGGCCGAGTAAGGAAGGCGTCGAAATGAGCATCGTCACCAAACATTCGCTGATCGAGCGCAACGCCTTCCTGCTGCTCGTGCTCAGCTTCATAGTCGTCGCCATCGGCGGCCTCGTGCAGATCGTGCCGCTGTTCTTTCTCGACAACACCATCGAGAAGGTGGACGGCATGCGTCCCTACAGCCCGCTCGAGCTGGAGGGCCGCAACATCTACATCCGCGAGGGCTGCTACACCTGCCACAGCCAGATGATCCGCGCGCTGCGCGACGAGGTGGACCGCTACGGCCACT
>NZ_CALAGI010000003.1 GCF_937891315.1 uncultured Amaricoccus sp.
CGCGCTTGCCGAGCAGGTTCTGGCGGAACCGGCCCTGCTTGCCCTTGAGCATGTCCGAGAGCGACTTCAGCGGGCGCTTGTTGGTGCCGGTGATGACGCGGCCGCGGCGGCCGTTGTCGAAGAGGGCGTCGACGGATTCCTGCAGCATCCGCTTCTCGTTGCGGATGATGATGTCCGGCGCGCGCAGCTCGATCAGCCGCTTCAGGCGGTTGTTGCGGTTGATGACCCGGCGGTAGAGGTCGTTGAGGTCGGAGGTGGCGAAGCGGCCGCCGTCCAGCGGCACGAGCGGGCGCAGTTCGGGCGGGATCACCGGAATGACGGTGAGGACCATCCACTCGGGACGGTTGCCGCTTTCGCGGAAGGATTCCACCAGCTTCAGCCGCTTGATGATCTTCTTCGGCTTCAGTTCGCCGGTTGCCTCGGCGAGATCGGCGCGCAGCTGTTCGGCCTCGGAATCGAGGTCGATGGCGGCGAGCATTTCGCGGATCGCCTCGGCGCCGATGCCGGCGCGGAAGGCATCCTCGCCGAAGCGGTCCTGCGCGTCGAGGAACTCCTCCTCGCCTAGCAACTGACCGGCCTTGAGGTCGGTCAGGCCGGGCTCGATGACCACGTACTGCTCGAAATAGAGGATGCGTTCGAGGTCACGCAGCGTCATGTCGAGCATGAGGCCGATGCGCGACGGCAGCGACTTCAGGAACCAGATATGCGCGACCGGCGAGGCCAGCTCGATATGGCCCATGCGCTCGCGCCGGACCTTCTGCAGCGTCACCTCGACGCCGCATTTCTCGCAGACGACGCCGCGATACTTCATCCGCTTGTACTTGCCGCACAGGCACTCGTAATCCTTGATCGGCCCGAAGATCCGGGCGCAGAACAGCCCGTCCCGCTCCGGCTTGAACGTGCGGTAGTTGATCGTTTCCGGCTTCTTGATCTCGCCATAGGACCAAGACAGGATCCGCTCGGGACTCGCGAGCGAGATCTTGATCTCGTCGAAGGTGCGCAGCGGCTGGACCGGAGTGAACGGGTTGGTGATTTCCTGGTTCATCTGAGAATCCTCAATCGCGTTTCAGGGGAGGCGAGGGCGCGAAACGCCCTCACTCCGCTTCCGAATCCAGAAGCTCGATATTCAGGCCGAGCGAGCGGATTTCCTTGACCAGCACGTTGAACGATTCCGGGACACCCGCCTCGAAATTGTCCTCGCCCTTGACGATGGACTCGTAGACTTTCGTCCGGCCCGCCACGTCGTCGGATTTCACGGTCAGCATTTCCTGCAAGGTATAGGCCGCGCCGTAGGCTTCAAGGGCCCAGACCTCCATCTCGCCGAACCGCTGGCCGCCGAACTGCGCCTTGCCGCCCAGCGGCTGCTGGGTGACGAGGCTGTACGGTCCGGTCGAGCGCGCGTGGATCTTGTCGTCCACCAGATGGTGCAGCTTCAGCAGGTACTTCACGCCGACCGTGACCGGCCGGGTGAACTGCTCGCCGGTCCGGCCGTCATAGACGATGGACTGGCCGGAGGTGTCGAAGCCCGCCCGTTCCAGCGCGTCGTTCACGTCCGCCTCCTTGGCGCCGTCGAAGACCGGCGTCGCGACCGGAACGCCCGAGATGACATTGTCGGCGGCCTCGAGGAACTCGTCCCGCGGCAGGTCGGCGATGGCCTCGTTATAGACCTCTTCGCCATAGGCGACCTTCATCGCCTCGCGCACCGGCGTCATGTCGCCCGAGCGGCGATACTCCTGCAGGCCGAGGTCGATCGACTTGCCGAGACCCCGCGCGGCCCAGCCCATATGGGTCTCGAGGATCTGCCCGACATTCATGCGGCTCGGCACGCCGAGCGGGTTCAGCACGAAATCGACCGGCGTGCCGTCCGCGAGGAACGGCATGTCCGCTTCCGGCACCACGCGGCTGATCACGCCCTTGTTGCCGTGACGGCCGGCCATCTTGTCGCCCGGCTGCAGCTTGCGCTTCACCGCGATGAAGACCTTGACCATCTTCATCACGCCCGGGGGCAGGTCGTCGCCGCGGCGGACCTTCTCCACCTTGTCCTCGAACCGCCGCTCCAGCGCCTTTTTCTGCAGCTCGAACTGCGCGTGCAGTTGCTCCTGCGCCAGCGCGTCCGGCTCCTCGCCGAGGGCGAGCTGCCACCACTGGCCGCGGCTGAGCGTGCCGAGCAGTTCCTCGTCGATGGTCGAGCCGGCCTTGATCCCCTTCGGACCCTTCACCGCGGTCTTGCCGAGCAGCATGGCTTTCAGGCGCGCATAGATGTTGCGCTCGAGGATCGCCATCTCGTCGTCGCGGTCGCGGCTGAGGCGCTCGACCTCCTCGCGCTCGATCTGCAGCGCGCGCTCGTCCTTGTCGACGCCGTGCCGGTTGAAGACCCGGACCTCGACCACCGTGCCATAGTCGCCCGGCGGCAGCCGGAGCGAGGTGTCGCGCACGTCGGACGCCTTTTCGCCGAAGATCGCGCGGAGGAGCTTTTCCTCCGGCGTCATCGGCGATTCACCCTTCGGGGTGATCTTGCCGACCAGGATGTCGCCCGGCCCCACTTCGGCGCCGATATAGACGATGCCGGCCTCGTCGAGGTTGCGCAAAGCTTCCTCGCCGACGTTCGGGATGTCGCGGGTGATCTCCTCCGGCCCGAGCTTGGTGTCGCGGGCCGCGACCTCGAACTCCTCGATGTGGATCGAGGTGAAGACGTCGTCCTTCACGATCCGCTCGGAGATGAGGATGGAGTCCTCGTAATTGTAGCCGTTCCAGGGCATGAAGGCGACGAGCACGTTCTTGCCCAGCGCCAGCTCGCCGAGGTCGGTCGAGGGACCGTCCGCGATGAACTCGCCCTTCTTCACCGTGTCGCCGACCTTGATCAGCGGACGCTGGTTGATGCAGGTGTTCTGGTTCGAGCGCTGGAACTTGCGCAGCCGGTAGATATCGACGCCCGGGTCGCCCGGTGCCACGTCCTCGGTGGCCCGGATCACGATGCGCATCGCATCCACCTGATCGACCACGCCGGCCCGGCGCGCGGTGATCGCCGCGCCCGAGTCACGGGCCACGATCTCCTCGATGCCGGTGCCGACGTAAGGAGCCTCGGCGCGGAGCAGCGGCACCGCCTGGCGCTGCATGTTCGAGCCCATCAGCGCGCGGTTCGCGTCGTCGTTCTCGAGGAACGGGATCAGCGAGGCGGCGACGGAGACGAGCTGTTTCGGCGAGACGTCGATCAGGTCGATATTGGCCGGCGGGTTCAGCATGAAGTCGCCGGACTTGCGGGTCGAGACCAGATCGGAGGTGAAGCGGCCTTCCGCGTCGAGGTCGGCGTTCGCCTGCGCGATGGTGTGACGCATCTCCTCGGTGGCGGACATGTACTGCACGTCATCGGTGACCTTGCCGTCCCGGACGTGCCGGTAGGGGGTCTCGATGAAGCCGTACTTGTTCACCCGCGCGAAGCTGGCGAGGCTGTTGATCAGGCCGATGTTCGGGCCTTCCGGCGTCTCGATCGGGCACATCCGGCCGTAGTGGGTCGGGTGGACGTCGCGCACCTCGAAGCCGGCGCGCTCGCGGGTCAGACCGCCCGGCCCGAGGGCCGAGAGGCGGCGCTTGTGGGTGACTTCGGACAGCGGGTTGGTCTGGTCCATGAACTGCGAAAGCTGCGACGAGCCGAAGAACTCGCGCACCGCCGCCGCCGCGGGCTTGGCGTTGATCAGATCCTGCGGCATCACCGTGTCGATCTCGACCGAGGACATCCGCTCGCGGATCGCGCGCTCCATGCGGAGCAGGCCGACGCGGTACTGGTTCTCCATCAGCTCGCCGACCGAGCGCACGCGCCGGTTGCCGAGATGGTCGATGTCGTCGATCTCGCCCTTGCCGTCGCGCAGTTCGACCAGCGCCTTGATCACGGCGATGATGTCGGCGTTGCGCAAAGTGCGCATGGTGTCGGGCGCGTCGAGGTCGAGGCGCATGTTCATCTTCACCCGGCCGACGGCGCTGAGGTCGTAGCGCTCGCCGTCGAAGAACAGGCTGTTGAACAACACGCTGGCGGCCTCGACCGTCGGCGGCTCGCCCGGGCGCATGACGCGATAGATGTCCATCAGCGCCTGATCGCGGTTGTAGTTCTTGTCGACCGCCATCGTCGTGCGGATGTAGGCGCCGACATTGACATTGTCGATGTCGAGGGTCGGGATCTCGGTGACGCCATTGTCGAGCAGCACCTTGAGCGTGCCGCCGGTGATGTCTCCGGTCTTGGCGTCGATGTCCCAGGTCAGCTCGTCGCCGGCCTCGACCCAGATCGCGCCGGTCTGCTCGTTGATGATGTCCTTGGCGGAATAGCGGCCGATCATCGTGTCGAAAGGCGCCAGCACCTCGGCGATGTCGCCCTTCTCCTGCCATTCCTTGACCATGCGCGGCGTGATCTTCTTGCCGGCCTCGGCGATGACCTCGCCGGTGGCGGCGTTCACGATGTCATGGTTCGGCTTGGTGCCGCGCGCGCGCTCGGGGAAGAAGCGGGTCGCCCACATGTTGCCTTCCTTGCGGAAGGTGACGGTGTCGTAATAGGCGTCGCAGATCGCCTCCTGGTCGAGCCCCAGCGCATAGAGCAGCGTCGTCACCGGCAGTTTCCGGCGACGGTCGATACGGGCGAAGACGATATCCTTGGCATCGAACTCGAAATCGAGCCAGGAGCCGCGATAGGGGATGATCCGGCTGGTGAACAGGAGCTTGCCGGACGAATGGGTCTTGCCGCGGTCATGGTCGAAGAACACGCCGGGGCTGCGGTGCATCTGGCTGACGATCACCCGCTCGGTGCCGTTGACGACGAAGGTGCCGTTCGGCGTCATCAGGGGCATGTCGCCCATGTAGACGTCCTGCTCCTTGATGTCCTTGACCGAACGCGAGCCGGTTTCCTCGTCGACCTCGAAGACGATCAGGCGCAGCGTCACCTTCAGCGGCGCGGCATAGGTCATGTCGCGCTGCATGCATTCGTCGACGTCGTATTTCGGCGCTTCGAGCTCGTAGCGTACAAATTCCAGCGTGGCTGTCTCGTTGAAGTCGCGGATCGGGAAGACCGACTGGAACACACCCTTCAGGCCCTCGCCGTCCTGGGGGGTGTCCTGATCGCCCGACTTCAGAAACAGGTCATAGCTCGACTTCTGAACCTCGATGAGGTTCGGCATTTCCGCGACTTCGCGGATCTTGCCGTAGAACTTCCGAATGCGCTTGTGACCTGAATGCGTCTGAGCCATGCTCTCGTACCTCTTGCCTGCATGCGAGAGGCCCGACGGGGAACGGGTCTCTCGGCTGTGCCCGACGATTTGATCCCATGCTTGTGCGATGTCCCACTTCGCACACCCGGATCAATGCGTCTGTCAGGATGCCCGCTCGCGGGCGCCCGGAGAAACGCACTTCCTTCACACATTTCACGTCCACGCTGGTCCCCCCGGCGCGTTGGTGAAACGCGGTCTGAACGCATCCGAGAGTCACCTTGCGACAGCGGCTCTCTCAAATGCGAGACTGGACCCGCGCGGACGCGGGCCCAGTCAACTTGATTAACGCAACCTTAAGTTGCGATCAATCACTTCAGCTCGACTTCGGCGCCGGCATCGACCAGCTTCTTCTTGATCTCCTCGGCTTCGGCCTTGGAGACACCTTCCTTCACCGCCTTGCCGCCGGCTTCCACCAGGTCCTTCGCCTCCTTGAGGCCGAGACCGGTGATCGCGCGAACTTCCTTGATCACGTTGATCTTCTGGGCGCCAGCGGCCTTCAGGATCACGTCGAACTCGGTCTGTTCCTCGGCGACTTCGGCCGGGCCAGCGGCCGGGCCGGCGGCCACGGCCACCGCGCCGGCGGCCGGCTCGATGCCGTACTCGTCCTTGAGGATCTTCTTCAGTTCGGACGCCTCGAGAAGGGTCAGGCCCACGATCTCTTCGGCAAGCTTCTTCAGGTCAGCCATTTTGTTTTCCAATCAGGTTCTTTGTCACGTCCGGGGTCCAATCGCGTCCCACCGGCCTCGGGGTTGCTTCGATTATGCCGCCTCACGCTCTTCGAGCGTGGTCAAGATGGCCGCGATATTCGCGGCCGGCGCGCCAATGGCCGAGACGAGGTTGCCCGCCGGAGCCCCGATGCAGGCCACGATCGAAGCGATCAGCTCCTCACGCGACGGCATCGCGGCCACGGCTTTCACCCCGGCCTCGTCGAGCGGCGTCGCCCCCATCGCACCCCCGAGGACAACAAGCTTCTTGTTGTCCTTGGCATAGGCCTCCACCACTTTCGCGGCGGCGACCGGGTCCTCCGAATAGGCGAGCACCGTCATGCCCTTCAGCAGATCCCCCATCTTTTCACCGGGGGTCCCCTTCAGGGCGATCTTGGCGAGCTTGTTCTTGGCGACGCGGACCGCTCCGCCGGCGGATTTCATCCGCAGGCGAAAGTCCGTCATCTCGGCGACCGTGAGGCCTTCGTAGTGCGCGACCACGACGACACCAGAGTCCGCGAAGATCTGGCCGAGATCCCCGACCACCACTTCCTTTTGGGCTCTATCCACAGTGCTCTCCAAGTTCATGGCGAAGGCCGAGACCCCCACCGCTCAGTTTCGCCGGTTTCCCGGCGTCTCGGGTCCTTACGGGTCCCGCCAAAACCACCCCCGGAAAGGCCCGGATAGATCCTGATCGTTTCCCATCTCGGGCAGGATTTCCGCCGGTTTCCCGGCAACCCACCGTCTCGGACAGTCGGGAGGCGCGCCCCGAGGGGTTGGCCGCCCGTCGCATCCCCCGGTCGCCCGGGGGAATTCCTTCGGCTATTCCACCGCGCTGGCGATATCGACCGTCACGCCCGGGCCCATGGTCGAGGACAGGGCGATCTGCTTCAGATACGTGCCCTTGGCGCCGGTCGGCTTCGCCCGGCTCACCGCCTGGACGAAGGCCCTGACGTTCTCGACAAGCTTTTCCTCGTCGAACGAGGTCTTGCCGACGCCGCCATGCAGCACGCCCGCCTTCTCGACCTTGAACTGGACCTCGCCGCCCTTGGCGTTCTTCACCGCGGTCGCGACATCCATGGTCACCGTGCCCACCTTCGGGTTCGGCATCAGGTTGCGCGGGCCGAGGATCTTGCCGAGCCGGCCGACGATCGGCATCATGTCCGGCGTCGCCACGCAGCGGTCGAACTCGATCTTGCCGCTCTGGATCGTCTCCATCAGATCCTCGGCGCCGACGATATCGGCGCCCGCCGCCGTGGCCTCGTCGGCCTTGGCGCCGCGGGCGAAGACCGCGACGCGCACGGTCTTGCCGGTGCCGTTCGGCAGGTTGACGACGCCGCGCACCATCTGGTCCGCGTGGCGGGGATCGACGCCGAGATTCATCGCGATCTCCAGCGTCTCGTCGAACTTCGCCGTGGCATTCGCCTTGACGAGCTTCACCGCCTCGGCCAGCGGCAGGTTGGTCTTGCCCTCGACGGACTTGCGAGCGGCGGCGATGCGCTTTGCGACTTTTGCCATTCGCCCTTACCCCTTGATCTCGATGCCCATCGACCGGGCGGAGCCGGCGATGATCAGCATGGCCGCGTCGATGTCGTTCGCGTTCAGATCGCGCATCTTGGTCTCGGCGATCTCGCGCACCTGGGCGAGGGTCACCGTGCCCGCCGAGGCCTTGCCCGGCGTCTTGGACGCGGACTTCAGGCCCGCCGCCTTCTTCAGCAGGAAGGACGCCGGCGGCGTCTTGATCTCCATGGTGAAGGACTTGTCGGTGAAATAGGTGATGATCACCGGGGTCGGCGAGCCCACCTCGAGATCCTGCGTCTTGGCGTTGAACGCTTTGCAGAATTCCATGATGTTGATGCCGCGCTGACCGAGCGCCGGCCCCACGGGCGGGGACGGGTTCGCCTTGCCGGCGGCGACCTGCAGCTTCAGGCTGCCTGCGACCTTCTTGGCCATGGTGGCCTCCTCTCACTTTCCATTCCCGCGGGACGCGTCCCTCGGGGTTGCGATGGCGTGGTCCGGCTCCGGGCGGCGCGCCGCCCCGCCTCCCACGATTGTCCCGGGACCAGCGGCCCCGGGCGCCTTCACGAAGCCTTGGAGACCTGCGTGAATTCCAGCTCGACCGGGGTCGCCCGGCCGAAGATCGAGACCG
>NZ_CALAGI010000004.1 GCF_937891315.1 uncultured Amaricoccus sp.
GTGTCGCGCCCCGTGCCGCTGTTAGAGCGGAGTCCGATCCGGCAGAGTCGGCTCGTCCGCTCTAGAGTCTTGATTTAGAGCAATATCTTAGCAACCAGACGATTCCGTCTGGTTGGATATTGCTCTAACGGTGTCGTTGCCGTCGCCGCCGAAGATCAGGTTGTCACCCAACAGGCCATTGAGAAAATCCTTGCCGTCCAGCCCCTTGATCAGGTCGCTCTGGTCATCGAGGTCTCTATCCATCGGCGTTCCGAAAATGCGGTCGCCGCCGTTGATTCCGGCAAAGTGACCATGCTCCCAGCCCCCCACTTGCTGACGCCGACCCGTGCTCGTACCGAAACCCGGCACCGCGGGAACGCTATCCACACCGCGTGGCGTGGCGGACAAGCACTGCAATGAAGGCCTCCCCCGAGGCCGCGACGCTGACGCCTTTTGCCGGCACGATCTTTCCGGGGTATTTCTCCGACGAAGGCGAGGTGGCGCGCAAGGCGGTCAACGACTGGATCCGGACGGGGGGCGTCTTCGACGGGGTGATCGACTTCGACGCGGTGGTGCGCGATCCGGCCAATCCCGATCACATCCTTCCCGAGTACGATTTCGGCGATCGTCTGCATCCCAACGACGCAGGCCATCGCAAGATGGGGGAATCGATCGACCTGTCGCGGGTGGCGGGATCGGAGTGACCAGCGGCGGCCGGAGCCTCGCGCGCTCCGGCCGCGGATGAGCCCCAGGCTCCGACCGCCCGTGCCTCACCGATCGCCGGCGGACCCGGCGGGGCGAACGGCCGAAGCGAGAACGGGCGCTCGAGGGCCGCCGCTCGAACCCCGGATGAATGTCAATCGGCGCGGGATCGGGACCCCTGATCGGCTTCCAAAAGGGGGTCTGACTGAATTTCCGTGCGGATTTGACGGGAGACCGCTCTCCAGCCATGCGATTCAGGCGCTTTGGTCGCGAGACGGTGGGCGGTTGGTGGGCAGGAGCGCATGGAACGGCGGGTTGAACCCGCCGGGGTTGATTGTGGAGCACCGGGTGATCGTCGATAGCGTGGTGGAGGTTTCGGGTCGTGTCGCGGGGGCGGCCGGCCGCTGCCCCGACTGCGGAACGTCGTCCTCGTCCTGCCACAGCCGCTATGTGCGGACCCTGTCGGACCTGCCGATCAGCGGCGCGATGGTCGAGCTGCGCCTGAGCGTCCGCCGGTTCCGATGCAAGCAGCGCGCCTGCCATCGGATAACCTGCACCGAAGGGCTGCCGGCGAGCCTCGGGCGACGTCACGGTCGGCGCGTCGCCCGCTGTGATGAACTGGCGCACGCCGTCGGGCTGGCCCTCGGCGGGCGGCCCGGCTCCCGGATGATGGCTCGGCTGGCAGCGCCCTGGTCGAAGGACACCCTGCCGCGCGCGGTCCGTCACAAGGCGGCCGTGGCCTGCCCCCGCCAGCTCGGCGACGGTGATCGGCATAGACGACTTCGCCTGGAGGCGCGGCCACGGTTACGGCAGCATCGTCATCGACCTGGAGCGGCGGACGGTCATCGACATCCTGCCGGATCGGCAGAGTGATACAGTCATGGCCTGGCTGAAGGAGAACCCGCAGGTTCGGATCATCTGTCGTGATCGAGGCCCCGGCTTGGGCCCGCGGCCGCGGAGGCGGCGCCCCAGGCCCGGCAGGTGGCGGATCGCTGGCATCTGTTCGGGAACGCCTCCGCCGCCTTCCTTGCCGCGGTCCGGTCCGAGTTGCCCCGGCTGCGCAAGGCGCTGTCGCCCGAACGACCCGTGGATCCAAAGGCTTCGAGCAAGGCGAAGCGGCTTCAGTGGAAGGCCGCGATGACCCGCGAGGCGGTCAACGGACAGGTTCTGGCGTTGGCGTCGCAAGGCGTTCCCCTCAAGGCGATGGCCCGCACGACCGGCCTATCGCGCCAGACCATCCGCAAGATCGTGCGCGGCCAGCGCCACGCCATCTTCCGTACTCGCCAGAGTTCGCTGGACCCCCGGGATCGTTCGGCTCGAAGCCGAGTGGACCGGCGGCTGCCGCGTCGGCGCCGAACTCTGGCGCAGGTTGAGGGCACCGGGGTTTGCGGCTTCGCTGCGCGTCGTAAGCGAATGGGCTACCCGTCGCCGTCGGGACGACCGCCTCGGCCAACCCGCCGGATCACCGCTGAGCGCCCGGACCATCGCCCGCGGCCTTACCATTGAACGCGAAGCCGGGCCGGCCAGGATCGCGCTGGTCAATGCCGCCATCGAGACCGCCGTCCCCGAGTTGATCGTTGCGCGCGACCTGATGGACCGCTTCCACGCGATGATGCGGTGCAACGACGCGGCCCGTCTCGACCCATGGATCGCAGTCGCCAAGAAAAGCACCCTCGCGAGCTTCGCCGCCGGGGTCGAAGCCGACAAGGCCGCCATCGCCGCGGCAATCACCGAGCCCTGGTCGAGCGGCCAGGTCGAAGGGAAGGTGAACCGCCTCAAGCTCATCAAGCGCCAGATGTACGGCCGCGCAAACCCCGACCTGCTCAAAGCCCGCGTCACCGCCGCGGCGCACGGATCCTGCACGGAAATTGAGTCAGCCCCCGGCGTCGCGCCGATTGACAGGCGGATGTCGCCCGTGCGCTCAAGGTCAATCGCGACTGGCTTATCCACGGCATCGGCGATGTTGAGGGCCCTTCCCCCTTCGTCGAGAACCACGACGATACCTTCGTGGCGATCGCGCATGCCACGCCTCGCCCCTCGATGGGCGGCGGCGCGGTGGTGACCGAAGACGGCGACACGCCCGGTCGCGCCTACCACTTCCGCCAGTCGTGGATTCGCCACAAGTTGAAGGCCAGCCCGTCACAGCCGGACACCCGCGAGAACGCCGCGGCTTGTGGCGGGATTCATCGCTGATCTGCCTCTCGCGCGCATGGATATCGGTGGTCTGGCCGGATCCGGGGGATCCGGCGTCGATTTTCCGCCTTTCGGGCGGAGTCATCCCTTGGCGGCGCGGCGCTCGTGGAAGATCAGGCGATCGAAGTCGCAGGCCGGATTGGCGAGCGTCGGTTTCGTCTCGGCGCGCGCCAGACCGATCGTGCGGATGAAGAGGCCGAAGCGGTTCTTCCGATGCGCGAAGACATGCCCGATCCGGGCGCGGATGGAAGATTTCCGCGCGTTCGCCCAGGCTGTCGCCACCGGCATCGGTTTTCCGGCCGGCTTGCGATGGGGAACGCGGCTGGTCAGCATCTTCTACGCCAGCCACTTCTCGTTCTTTCGCGACCGACAGGCGCTGTCGGCCCAGATGTCCTTCGCCGACTTGCCCGACTTGCCCGCCTTGATCGCCTCCCGCTCGCCGTCGGTATCGCGCTGCTTCGGCGCCGGGACCAGGCTCGCGTCGACGATCTGCCCGGGCATCGGGATGCAGCCCTTCTTCCTCAGCTGCCAGCCGAAGGCTTTCATCACCTGGCGGAGCGTGCCGGTTTCCGTCAGCCGGTTCCGGAAGTGCCGGATGGTGTTCTCGTCCGGGGTCGGTCCACCGGGATCGAAGCCCGGGAACCGCATCCAGGACAGCCGATCGCGGATCATGAATTCCATCCGCGCGTCGCCGAGATTGTGCCGCGCCCGCGGGATCAGCGCCTTGGACATCGACACCGGATCGAATGCGGGCCGGCCGCCCTTGCTGCCATCGCCATGGCCGAGACCCTCGGCCAGCCAGCCGCGGAACCACTCGAAACCCACCGTCGCGGCGAGCACCTCCAGCGGGTCACCGTGCGCGCTCAGCTTCCCGAGGTGCTCCGACAAGCCGAACAGGGAACGCTGCTCCATCTCACCCCTCCAAATCTTGCCGGAGCCAGTGAATAACGAGACCTCTCCAAACGGGAGGGTTCTTGCGGGTGTCCAGCTCGATTGCGGAAACCACCCCGCCCGCTTCTGTGCGCCATGAGCCTTCTCCCTGGGTCAGACGGCATCCGCCGGTGTGAAGGTGCCGTCGGCGTTGGCGCGCATCTCGACGAAACGGTCGTGAAAGCCGCGAAGGGTCTGGCGGTGGCCGATCGAGACGATCGTCGCGGCCGGCAGACGATCGCGCAGCACCTGATAGACCTTCTCCTCCATCGGCTCGTCGAGCGCGGCGGTCGCCTCGTCCAGAAACAACCAGTCCGGCTTCTTCAGAAGCGCGCGCACGATCGCCACCCGCTGCTGCTCGCCCCCCGACAGCGCCTGCCCCCAGTAGGCGGACTCGTCGAGGCGGGACAGGAGATGCCCGAGGCCCATCGATTTCATCGCCTCGGCGATCTCGGCGTCGCCGAAGGCGTCCGCCTCGCCGGGATAGGTGAGCGCCGCGCGCAAGGTGCCGAGAGGTATATAGGGCCGCTGCGGCAGAAGCATGAGTTCCTTGCCCTCCGGCACCTCGACCCGTCCCTTGCCGAAGGGCCAGATACCGGCGATGGCGCGGAACAACGTGGACTTGCCCGAGCCCGACGCGCCGGTGACGAGCGTGGTCTCGCCGGGCACGAAGCGCAACGCCTCGATCCGCGAGATCTCCCTGCCATCCGGCAAGGCGAGGGACAGCCCCTTCACCTCAACATCGCTGTCGGCGACCAGCGCATGGGCGATCGGGCGCGACGCACCGGCGAGATCGCTCGCTTCCTCCATCGCCGCGCGGAAGCCGTTGACGCGATTGACCGCCGCCTTGTAGGCGGCCAGCGTCTCGTAGAGATCGAGAAACACGGTGAAGCCGCCCTGCACCCGGCTGAAGGCCCCGGCCGTCTGCTGCAGTCCACCGAGGCTGCCGACACCGGCGAAATAGGCCGGCGCCACCAGCACATAGGGCAGCACGTCGGTCATCTGGCCGATGCTGAAGTTGAAGATGCGGAAGTCGCGCGTGGTCTGTACGAGGCTCAGCGTCGCATCGACCTGATGGTCGTACTTGCGAAACAACGCCGCCCGCTCGGCGCCCTTGCCGTCGAGCAGTGCCACCTGTTCGCTGTATTCGCGCAGCCGTGCCATGCCGAAGCGGAAATCGGCCTCGGTCCGCTCCTTCTGGTAGTTCTTGCGGATCAACGGCCGGCCGATGAGATGCCCGACCACGGTGGCGAACACCGCGTAGACGAGACAAACCCAGACGAGGAACCCCGGCACCGAGGTCAGCCAGACGATGAAGCCGTGCCCCTGCCCCGCCTCGACCGCGAACAAAGTCGACAGACCCCAGAGCAGCTGGATGAAGGCGGCGAGCGTCAGGAAAGTCGAGAACAGGTTCGAGGCGATGGAATAGGTGCTGGTGACATAGGTCCGGATATCCTCCGAGATACGCTGGTCCGGGTTGTCGGCCCGCTCGCCCAGGAACTGGATCCGGTAGTGCCGGTCGTCGCGCAGCCAGTCGGAGACATATTGCCGCGACATGTGCCGCCGCCAGCGGATGAGCATGTACTGCCCGAAGAGATATTCGGTCACGGCGAACACCACCCAGTTCGTCGCCAGGAACAGGAAGGTGGTGACAAGCAGCCAGAACGCCGCCTCGTCCATGTTCTGGAAGCTGTCGAACAGCGCGCCCTGCCATTCGTTGAACAGGATGAGCAGATAGGTCTGCACGAAGTTGACGAGGATGATGCCGAGCAGGAAGCCGCGCCCGATGCCGCCCTCGGTCAGGCGAAACGGCAGACGCGCCAGCCGGCTGGGGTCGCGGCTGGTGAAATAGCTCTCCGAAAGGCCGATGGTCTCGCCGATCACCGGCAGGCGCGCGATCAGCAGGACCACGGTCGCGAGGATAACGAAGGCGAGCGCCAGGAAGGGCCGCGGCTGCAGCGTCTGGGTCCAGCCCGGCGCCCAGTCGGGCAGGCCGCCGCCGCCGAAGACGATGAAACCCGCGGCGAAAGCGGCGAAGGTGATCGCATAGCCCGCGATGAACATCCGGAGGAAGACGAAGATCCGCGCGGCGAAGAAGGTGACGCCGACCATCAAGGCGCCGGCGGCGATGACATAGAGCGGGACCGCCCCGGGGTTGGAAAGGTGGGTCCATCCCATGCCGACGGTCAGAGCGGCGATGAGAGCGCTCAGAAGGATCATGCGGAACTCTTTCTCGAAGCGCCGAAAAGGAACCGAGATCCCGCCGGCCGGTCAACGGAAGCCATGAAGTCATAAGCGACCCCGGCCAGCCTGTCACCTGCCGCGCCGGTCACGTCGCGGTCAGGCGGCGCGCGCGGAGGTGTCACGAAGGCGCCATCGGATGGTCCCGTTTCCGTCGCCGACGCGGATGAAACAGGGCCGGTCATTGCAATTTGAGCGCGCCGTGAAATTCGCCCTCGCCGGCTTCTCCTCGATTTCCGCGCTCGCGGCCGCCCTGCCCGCCCGGGCGGAGATGCGTTTCAACCGCGTTTTGTCCTTCACCGTGCCGGAGAACCTGCCCGAAGGCGCCGAGCCGCTGACCCCGACCTCGCCCGAGATCATCGACGTGACGGCGGATGACCGGACCTTGAACCGAAGGACCCCGGCCGCCTGCCGGGGCCTCCCCACTCAGCGATAAACCAGAACCGGCAGTTTCGAGTGGGTCAGCACTTTCGTCGTCGTGCTGCCGAGCAGGACGGCCGCGAAGCCGCTGCGCCCATGCGAGGCCATCGCGATGAGATCGCACCCCCGCGCCTGCGCCGTCGAGATGATCGCTTCGTAGGGCAGGTCGCTCGTCTCGAACAGGGTGTCGAACTCGACCCCCAGCACCTTCGCCTTGGCCGACGCCTCGGCCAGCACCTTGCGCGTCTCCACAACCGCCCGCGCCTCGACATCGGAGCGTCCAGCCTCGGCCCGCTGGTCGACATCGAGTCCGAGCGCGTGGAACGGCTCCATCACCATCAGGAACGTCACTCGCGCCCCGAGCGTCGTGGCCAGTTGCAGCGTCCTGTCCACCGCCTGCGTCGCCAGTTGCGATCCGTCCGTCGGGATCAGGATATGGATGTACACGCGACTGCCTCCGGCTGTTGACGCCGCGACCCTACACGCGATCCGCCCGCCGCCGCTTGATTTGTGACAACGACGCGAACAAAAGGCGGCCCGCGTCGGCGGGCCGCCTTCGATCGAACGAGGTCGGGAGGTTACGCGACGGCGGCTTCGGCCTTGCCCTCGATCGCGGCCTTGCCGGCGATCTCGATCTTGCGCGGCTTCAGCGCCTCGGGCACCTCGCGCACCAGGTCGATATGCAGGAGACCGTTCTCGGTCACCGCGTCCTTGGCGCGCACATGGTCGGCCAGCTGGAAGCGGCGCTCGAACGCCCGGGTGGCGATCCCGCGGTGCAGGAAGTTCGCCTTGGCCTCCGTCTCGGCCTTGCGCCCGGTCACGACCAGCTGCCCGTCGCGCGCCTCGATCCCGAGCTCGGTCTCGGCGAAGCCGGCGACCGCGATCGTGATGCGATAGGCACTCTCACCGGTCTTCTCGATGTTGTAGGGCGGATAGGTGGTCTGGCTCACATCGGCCGAGGCCACTTGCTCCAGGATGTTCGCGAGCCGGTCGAAGCCGACGGTCGAACGATAAAGCGGAGCGAGATCAAAGTGACGCATGGGTTGCATCCTCCATCAGAAGCGACACGTGTTTTCGGATCCTCCGTCACGGACGGACCCTCGTGGTGGCTCCGGCCCGAGATCGGCGCCGGATGTTGGAGATCTAGGAAGCGGAATCGCGCCGTTCAAGCCCGCCCTCGGGCCGCGGATTCGAGCGCGGCCGGCGGTGGCATCGCGACCAGCCGTTCGGCCTGCCTCGCGACCCGCTTCCAGTCCGCCTCCGCCGCCGGAGCGCCACCCCCGCGGTATTCCGGTTCGCGCGGATCAGGGCGTCGCGGCTTCCAGCGCGGCGCGCAGGGCGGCCATCTTCGGCGCGGCGGGCAGCACCAGCGCCACCCCCTCCCGGCCCGGGCGGCGGGTCATCGCCGACACGACGGCGACGAGACGGGTGCGGCCGCCGATCTCCGCGAAGACCGGCGCGCCCGAGGCGCCCCAGTTGACGCCGCAGCCGAGCACCACGAGATCGCCGCTGACATAGGACGGACAGGGCCCCGCGATCGAAGGCACGTAGGCCCGATCCTTGGAATAGGAGACGATGCGCAGCGGCGCGCCGTCGCGCAGCCGCCCCACCGGGAACGGCGCCGCGCTGCCTTCCTCGACCGGCGCGGCGAGTTCGAGCAGGGCGATGTCCTCGGCGACGTTGCCGAGATCCGCGTCCGGGTCAAAATGAAAGCCCGGCATCACCGCGAGCCGTGCCACCTCGCGCACCGCGGCGTAATCGTCGCGCCGCTGGCCCGCGACGAAGATCAGCGCGTCCGGCCTCACCACCTCGCGGTCGAGGGGACGATAGAGGCAATGCGCCGCGGTCAGCACCAGCCGGTCCGAGATCAGCGTCGCGCTGCAAAAACGCGCGCCGTCGATATTCAGCCGCCCGACCGCGCGATAGGCGAGCGCCTCGTCATCCGCCAGCATCCGTCGCTCGGCGGCGGCCGCGGCGACGGCGACGCCTGCCATCAGGGCGCCGATCAGGAGGGCGAGCCGCCCGATCACGCCAGCGCCACCGGCTTCGGCCCCCCGGTCGCCCAGTCAAGCAGCTCCACGGTATGCACGACCGGCGTCCGCGTGCCCGCGCCGATCTGCATCATGCAGCCGATATTGCCCGCCGCGATCACCTCCGGCGCCCTTTCCTCCAGCGTCGCCACCTTGCGCGCGCGCAAGGTGGCCGAGATCTCCGGTTGCAGCAGGTTGTAGGTGCCGGCCGAGCCGCAGCAGAGATGGGCGTCGCGCGGCTCCACCACCTCGAACCCCGCCGCCTTGAGCAGGGCCTTCGGATGCGTCGTCACGCGCTGGCCATGCTGCAGCGAGCAGGCGGCGTGATAGGCGACGCGGGTGCCTGGCGCCACGACGGGCCCGAGCCCGAGCTCAGCCATCAGCTCGGACACGTCCCGCGCGAGGCCGGCGACCGCCTTCGCATCCGCCTCCAGCGCATCGCCGGCGAACATCGTCCCATAGTCCTTCACCGTCGTGCCGCAGCCCGAGGTATTCACCACGATCGCATCGAGCCCGGCGCCGCGCAATTCGCGCGTCCAGGCGCGGATATTCGTCGCCGCCGAGGCGTGGCTGTCCGCGACCTTGCCCATGTGATGGGTCAGCGCGCCGCAGCAGCCCATGCCCTCGGCGATGACCACCTCGCAACCGTGCCGGGTGAGCAGCCGGATCGTCGCGGCGTTGATATCGGTATTCAGCACCCGCTGAGCACAGCCGGTCAGCAGCGCCACGCGCTTGCGCCGCGGTCCTTCCGCCGCGAAGATCTGCGGATCGTCCATCCGGCTCGGGCTTGGCGGACGGCGCGGCGCGAGCGCGATCATCGCGCGCAGCTGGCGCGGCATCAGCGGCGCCAGCGGCCGGCCGAGCATCGCGCCCAGCAGCGCCAGCCGGAACCGCCCCGGATAGGGCAGCACCTTCGCCAGCAGCCAGCGCAGCGTCCGCTCCGCCGCCGGCCGTTTGTAGGTCCGCTCGATATGCGCGCGGGCATGATCGACAAGATGCATGTAGTGCACGCCGGAGGGGCAGGTCGTCATGCAGGAGAGGCAGGAGAGGCAGCGGTCGATATGCTTTACCGTCTGCGCATCGGCGGCGCGCCCACTCTCCAGCATGTCCTTGATGAGATAGATCCGCCCGCGCGGGCTGTCGAGTTCGTCGCCCAGCAACTGATAGGTCGGGCAGGTCGCGGTGCAGAAACCGCAATGCACGCAGGACCGCAGAATCGCATTCGAGCGCGCGGTCTCGGGATCGGTCAGTTGCTCGGGCGTGAAATTCGTTTGCATCTCAGACGGCCACTTTCGCCCGCGCGGCCATCCGGCCGGGGTTCAGGATTCCCATGGGGTCGAACTTCGCCCGCAGCCCGGCGGAAAGCGCGGCGACGGCGGCGGTCTCGGGATGGAATGCGCCCCAGCGCGCCTTTGCCTCGGCGCTGGCCCGGATCAGCGTCGCATGGCCGGGCAGACCGCCCATCGCGGCACGGAGGTCGAACGCCTCCGGCGCGCACACCCAGAGAAGCCCCCCGGCCCAGTCATGGAACACCTCCGCCGGCGCCAGCGCGGCGCCGAGCCGGGGGCCGTCGCTCGGCCGGACCGAGATGCGCCATACGGCGCCAGGCCGTCCGGCGAAAACCGCCGCGTCGCGCACGGACGCCCAGTCGCCCGGCCCTTCCACCAGCCGCGCGGCGCCGAATTCGGCGAGCGCCCGGCCGAGTTCCCGGGCACGGTGCGCCACCGACCCGGCAAAGCCTTCGAGCCGCAGCAGCGTCGCCGACACGTCGCCGAAGGCCGCCGAGACATGCGCCGCGCCCGATACCTCGAACGGCGTCGCCAGCGCGGCACGCATCGCCCGGCCCGCCGTCTCGGCATCGAGCCCGTCCAGCACCAGCGTCGCCACCGTCTCCGGCGCCGGCAGCACCTTGAAGGAGACCTCGGTCAGCACGCCAAGCGTGCCATGGCTGCCCGCCAGCAGCTTGGCGAGGTCGAGACCGGTCACGTTCTTCATCACCCGACCGCCGTTCTTCACCACCGCGCCGGAGCCATCGACGAATCGCACGCCGATCAGGCTGTCGCGGCAGGCGCCGGCCTGAACGCGGCGCGGCCCGGAGGAATTGGTCGCGACCATGCCGCCGATCGTCGGCGCGCCAGTGGCGCCGGTCAGGGCCCGCGCGTCCCAGGGCTCGAACGGCAGGCGCTGGCCCTCCGCCGCCAGCGCCGCCTCGACCTCGGCGAGCGGTGTTCCGGCCCGTGCCACCAGCGTCAGCGACCCCGGCTCATAGAGGGTGATCCCGGTCAGGCCCCCGGTCTCGAGCGGCGTTCCATCGACCGCGTGGCCGATCCCGCGCGTACCGCCGCCGCGGATCTCGAGCGGCCGGCCCGCCGCCGCGGCCGCGCGCACGATCTCGGCGAGCTCCGCCTCGCTGGTCGGACGCGCATTCATGTCGGGCCTATTCCCCCGAAAGGCGCGGCACCCTTGACTTTCCGCGATATTCCCAGCCGCCGCCTGACCATTCCCCTCCTCCTCCCGAGCGGCTCAGGCCGCGCGGCGGCTCTCGCTCGTCGCCAGCGGGAATACCTTGGCCGGATTGAGCAGCCAGCGCGGATCGAACACGTCCTTGACCCAAAGCTGGGCCTCCAGATCCGCCGGCCCGAACTGCACCGTCATCAGGTCGCGCTTTTCGACGCCGACGCCATGTTCGCCGGTCAGGCAGCCGCCGACCTCGACACAGAGACGCAGGATATCAGCGCCGAGATGCTCGGCCTTGTCGAGGTCGCCGGGCTTGTTGGCGTCATAAAGGATCAGGGGATGCATATTGCCGTCGCCTGCGTGAAACACGTTCGCCACGCCGAGGCCATAGTCCGCCGTCAACTCGCCGATCCGCCGCAGCACGAAAGGCAGTTCGCTGACCGGGATCGTGCCATCGAGACAGATATAGTCCGCGATCTGGCCCATCGCGCCGAAAGCCGACTTGCGTCCCTTCCAGATCAGCGCCGATTCCTCGGCCGAGCCACTCTCGCGGATCACCTCGGGCGCGTGCCGCCGCGCGATCTCGATGATCTTGCTCAATTGTTCCGCGATCTCGGCCTCGGATCCCTCGACCTCGACGATGAGCAACGCCTCGACATCGGGATAGCCCGCCTGGGCGAAATCCTCGCAGGCGCGGATGCAGGGCCGGTCCATGAATTCGATCGCCACCGGCAGGACACCGGCGCGGATGATGTCGCTGACGCAGGCGCCCGCCACCTCGTTGGAGCCGAAACCCATCAGCACCGGGCGCGCGCCTTCCGGTTTTCGCAGGATGCGCAGCGTGGCCTCGGTGGCGATGCCGAGCTGACCTTCGGAACCGCAGACGACGCCGAGCAGGTCGTAGCCCGCCGCGTCGAGATGCGCGCCGCCAAGCTCGACCACCGTGCCATCCATCAGCACCAGCGTCACTCCGAGCAGGTTGTTGGTCGTCACCCCGTATTTCAGGCAATGCGCGCCGCCGGAATTCATGCCGATATTGCCGGCGATGGCGCAGGCGAGCTGGCTCGACGGGTCCGGCGCGTAGAAGAAGCCCTCCTCCTCCACGGCGGCGGAAACACTCAGGTTCGTCCGTCCGGTCTGCACCCGGATGATTCGGTCCTCGTAATCGATCTCCAGCACGCGGTTCAGCCGGGCGACGCCGATCACCACGCAATCGGCGGTCGGCAGCGCGCCGCCGGCGAGGCTGGTGCCCGAACCGCGCGGCACCACCGGCACGCCCTCCTCGAAACAGATCCGTGCCACCGCCGCCACCTCCTCGGTCGAGCCGGGCAGCGTGACCGCGAGCGGCGGGCAGCGATAGGCGGTCAGCGCGTCGCATTCATAGGCGCGCAGCTCGGCCGGGTCGGAGATCACCGCGTCCTTCGGCAGCGCGGTGGCGAGGCGTGCCACGATCCGCGCTTTCCGCGCCAGGATGGACGGATCGGGTTCGGGCATCCGCATGACATTTTCCCCCGGCGGATCGCGTCCGCCCTTGCCCGCGAGGGTAGGCTCCCGATGCCGGGTTTCCAAGCGGTTTGAAGCGCGAGGCGGAGCGGCGAAGGTCGTGGAGCGCCGCGCGCTACCGGCCCTCGATGCGCCAGGCGCCGAAGACGAGGCCGGCGGACAGGATCAGCATCAGCCAGCCCGGCGCCAGCTCCACCTGCCGGATGTCGCGCAGCTGATAGGCTTCGCGGTCGGCAAGGCCGATCCAGCCGCGGCCGTTCGCCACCCGGTCCTCGCGCACCAGCCTGATGTCCGGCACGCCGTCCTCCAGCCGCTTCACCCCGCCGCGCGTGCTCTCGGCCAGCGGCGCCAGCACCGCGCCGGTCGAGACCGGATCACGGAACTCGGCCGGCGCCGGCGGGCCGACCACGGCGACCGCCAGCTTGTCGCCATTCTCCAGCCGCCAGGCGCCGTTCTCGGCATCGGGGATCCGGCCTTCCCAGCGCCCCGGCGCGATCTCGGTCATCGCGACCTCCGACCGCGCGCCGGACGGGCTGGTCGCCACCACGGGCGGGATGGTGTCGGCCAGCGTGCGGCGGCTGACCACCACCGCGCCCTCGTCGCCGGAGCCGAGCAGCACCTCCTCCTCCAGCTCCGGCTCCTTCATCAGCCAGTGCGCCAGCCGGCGCAGCAGTTCGAGCTGCGGCCCGCCGCCCTCGAAGCCGCGGCTCCAGAGCCAGGCCTCGTCGGAATTCATCACCGCGATCCGTCCCTCGCCCTCGCGCTCCAGCACGAGCAGCGGGGTATCGTCGGGACCGGACATCACCGTTTCGCCGTTGGGCACCGTCACCTCGACCGCGCGGAACCAGCGGCCCCAGCCCGGCGTGCCGTCCGGCGCCGCGGGCCGCGGCGCGTGCTCCTCCAGTCCCGCGGTCACCGGATGACGCTCCCCGAGCGCCGAGACCCTCGGCGTGAAGCCCTCCTCGATCACCCGCCCGGTCGGCTCCACCGGCAGGACTTCCCGCAGCGGCGAGCGATAGAGGCTCTCGGCCCCGGCGAAATCGGCGCCCGACGCGATGAGCAGCGCGCCGCCATCGCGGACATAGCGGGCGATATTCTCGAAATAGGCGTTCGGAAGGATGCCCCGGCGCTTGTAGCGGTCGAAGATGATCAGGTCGAACTCGTCGACCTTCTCCATGAACAGTTCCTGGGTCGGGAAGGCGATCAGGCTCAGCTCGAAGACCGGCACGAAGTCCTGCTTGTCGGGCGGCCGCAGGATGGTGAAATGCACGAGATCGACCGCGCTGTCGGACTTCAGCAGGTTGCGCCAGGTTCGTTCGCCCGGATAGGGCTCGCCCGAGACCAGCAGCACCCGCAGGCGATCGCGCACGCCATTGACCGAGACGATCTGCGAATTGTTGCGGTCGGTCAGTTCGCCCGGCACCTCCGGCGTCGAGATCTGCAAGACGTTCATACCGCCGCGCTTCAGCGTTACCGGCAGCGTCACGCTCTGGTTCAGCGGCACGTCGAACCGCAGGGGCTCGGCCCCGTCGAGCGCGATGAAGAGCGCCGCGGTCCCACCGGCGGCCGGCGCGGCGCCAAGATCCTCGATCCGCAGCGACAGGCTTACCGGTTCGTCGACGATGGCGAAGGCGGGCGCGGTCTCGATCACCACCCGCCGGTCCCAGTCGGCGGCGCGGCCGGTCAGCAGAACCTGGACCGGCGCGGGGAAACTCTTCAGCGCCTCGGGGTCATGGATCTGTCCGTCGGTGACGAGGATCGCCCCGGCGATCCGGTCGGCCGGCAGCTCCGCCACCGCCTCGCCGAGCGCGCCGAGCAGCAGCGTGCCCTCCGCGCCCGCGTCCGCGACATGGATCGTGCGCACTTCGAGCGGCGCGGATTGCCCGAGCCGGTCGAGCCGGGCCTCGATCCCCTCGATCGCCTGGGTGATCTGTTCGGGGCGCGCGGCGAGCCGGTTGCTGGCGCTGTCATCGACCACGACGAGCGCGATGTTCGGCACCCGGGCGCGATCCTCCTGGCGCAGTGACGGCCCGGCGAGCGCGGCGAGCAGCACCAACGCGGCGAGCGCGCGCAGCCACCAGCCGGCGAGCCCGCGCCAGAGCGCCAGGCCGAGCACGAGGACCGCGATCGCCGCCAGCGCGCCGATGACGGCGAGCGGCAGTTGCGGATCGAAGGCGACGCTCCGGAACATCTACTGGCCCAGCCGGTCGAGCAGGGCCGGGACATGCACCTGGTCGGATTTGTAGTTGCCGGTCATCACATACATCACGAGATTGACCCCGAAGCGCAGGGCGAGCTCGCGCTGCCGCTCGCCCGAAATGCCGCGGCCGATCGGGAACATCGCCTGCCCATTGTCGCCCAGCGCCCAGGCCGAGGCCCAGTCGTTGCCGCCGATCACCACCGGCGTCACCCCGTCGTTGAGGTTGCGGAACGGCATGCCTTCGATCTGCTCCGCCTCCGGCGAGGCCTCGACCCAGAGGTCATGCCCGGTCCAGCGGCCGGGGAAGTCCCGCAGCAGATAGAAGGTGCGGGTCAGCACGTGGTCCCGCGGGATCGGCTCAAGCGGCGGCACGTCGAGCTTCATTGCGACGCGGCGCAGCACGCGCCCGTTCGGCGTCGTGCCGCCCATGGTGGCGCCGAGATCGGCGTCGCGCGTATCGAAGAGTATCATGCCGCCGAAGCGGAGATAGTCGTTGAGCCGCGCATAGGCCGCGTCCGAGGGCTGCGCCTGCCCCTCGGTGATCGGCCAGTAGAGGAAGGGATAGAGCGCGAGTTCATCCTGTTCGAGATCGACCGCCACCGGCTCGGCCGGCTCGATCGCCGTGCGTTCGGTCAGCGCGTGGCCGAGACCGCGCAGGCCCGCGCGGCTGATCTCGTCGACCCGGTCGTTGCCGGTCCGCACATAGGCGAGCACCGTCTCGTTCGCCGCGTAGATCGCCGCGGCGTCCGGTCCCGTCCCCGGTCCGGCGAGGGACTGGCGCGGGGCCGTCTGCGCCCGCGCCAGGCCCGGATCGAGGGCCACCGCGGCGACGAGGATCAACGCGGCGGCCGTGACCACCGCGCCATGCGCGCGCCCGCCGCCGAGACGACCCGAGAGCCGCAGCGTCGCCATCACATCGACCGAGAGAAGAAGCAGCGCCAGCGCGATCAGCCAGGGGCCGAGCCGCGTCTCCTCCGCCCGCTCCATCGCCTCGACCGTGACACCCGCCGGCATCGCCGCGAGCGGGCGCAGGGTATCGTCGGCGCGCATGACATTGACGGCGATCCGCCGGTCGCCGTTGGCGTAGATACCCGGCGGCATTTCGGCCGAGGGGCGATCCTCGACCAGCCGGTCGCCCGGGACGCCGGCGACGAGGGTCGGCGTCTCGAGATCGCCGAAGCCGTTCAGCACCTGCAGCGGCGTCCAGCTGGTGCCGGCCAGCGCCTCGGGAGCCTCGGAGAGGCCCCCGGCGCTCTGGGTCAGGCGCTCCAGCATCTGCACGAAGAGTCCCGAGAGCGGCAGATTCGACCAGTCCGCGTTGGCGGTCACATGGAACAGCACCACCCGGCCGTCGCCGAGCGCGTGCCCGGTGACCAGCGGCGTCCCATCCTCCAGCGTCGCCATCACCCGGTTCGGCAGGTCGGGATCGGGCTGGGCCATCACCTGCGACGAGATCTGGACCTCGGCGGGCACCGGCAGGCCGGCGAAGGCGCCGCCGTCCGCGAACGGCCGCAGCCGGCGCGGGGCGCCCCAGGACATCGCGCCGCCGACGGAGCGCCCGCCGGCGCGCAGCCGGACCGGCAGCAGCGGATCCTCCTCGATCTGCCCGGCGCCGGACTGCGCCAGCCGCGGACCGGCGAACCGCACCAGCAGGCCGCCGCGCTCGACCCATTCCGTCAGCGCCGTGCGTTCGGCGTCGTTGAGGCCGCCGACATCGGCGAGGATCAGCACGTCCGGCGCCGCGTTCAGCATCTCGCTCAACGGCGCCTCGATCACCTCGGCGAACGGCGCCAGCGCGCGGCGCAGGTAGTGCAAGGGATCGACCAGATCCTGCGCCTCGCTGACCGCGCCGCCGGCCATCAGCCCGACCTTGCGCCGCCGGACCGAATCGTCGGCCAGAACCACGCCGGCCGCCGACTGTCCCTCGGTCAGCGCGATGCGCGACACCCGATTTCGCAACTCGACCGGCAGGTCGAGCGCGAGATCCACGCCCCGCGCCTCCGGCTCGAACGTCGCGGCGCCGGTGCCGAGCACGCGATCCACGCCGTTCGGATCGGGACCGAGCGCGATCACGCCGACCGGCTGGGCGGCGTCGGACGCGACGCGCAGCGCCCCGGCGACCAGCGCCCCGCCCTCGAGCCGGGGCGGGGTCAACGCCAGGGCCGGCCGCGCGGCGGGGACGAGCGTCACCGGCCCGCGCGCCGCCAGCGCCCGGCCGAGTTCCACCTCCGCGCCGTCGCCGATCGCATCGCTCAACCACAAGGTCTCGAAACCGCCGTCCTGACGGGCGAACCAGTCCGCCCAGTCCTTGCGCGCCGGGGCCCAGCCCTTCGGCGCGAGGCCGACCAGCCGTTCCGACCAGTCGCCGGCCGCGCGCAAAGGCGGAGCGCCGTCCGGCGGCGGGGGCGAGGTCAGCGACAGGACCGCGACCGGTCGGCCGCCGCGCGCGGCCTCCTCCAGCGCCCCGGCGACGCGGCCCATGCGCGCCGGCCAGTCCGGCGCGTCGCCCCAGCCGCCGTCGAGCAGCACGACGAGCGGACCCGTGCCCGCCTGCGGCCGGGGATTGAGCACCGGCCCCGCGAAGGCGACGATCACCGCGGCCAGCGCCGTCACGCGCAAAAGCAGCAGCCACCAGGGCGTACGCTCCGGGATCTTTTCGGGATCCTCGAGCCCGAGCAGCAAGCGGACGCCGGGAAATTCCCGTCGCCCCGGCGCCGGCGGCACCGCCCTGAGCAGCCACCAGAGCACGGGCAGCAGGGCCAGCGCGGCCAGAAGCCAGGGTGAGAGGAAGGCGATCGAACCGATCAAATGCGTTCACCCACGGCCATGTAGAGCCACAACAGCGCGCCGCGCGGAACCTGCGAGGTTCGGTGCGTCAGCACCCGCCAGCCAAGCCCGCGCGCCAGTTCCTCCAGCCGCGCCCGCCGCTCGGCCAGCCGTTTGCCATAGGAGTCGCGCAGGGCGCGGGCGCGGTGGGTCTCGAATTCGGTGCCGCCGCCCATGCTCTGGAACACCACGCGGCCGTCGAAGGGAAAGACCTCCTCGGTCTCGTCCAGCACCTGGACGAAACAGCCGCGCACCCCGCGTTCGGCGGCGTGCGACAGGACCGGGATCATCACATCGGGATCGCCGAGGAAATCCGAGAAGAAGACCGCGCGCCCGCCGCGGGCCATGTAGTCGGCCGGCGGCGCGCCATAGTCGGGCCGATCCTCGCGCGGCGGTCCACCGAGCTCCATCGCCATGCGGTTGAGCTGCGTGCGTCCGCCCCGCGCCAAGGCCGCGGCGGTTCCCATCAGCGCGACCCGTTCGCCGCCTCGCACCAGCAGCAGCGCCAGCGCCAGCGCCAGCAGCGAGGCCCGCTCGCCCTTGGTGCGCTCGGTCCCCTCCGAGCGATAGTCCATCGATTGCGCGTCATCGACCCAGAGGCTGACGGTTTGCGCGGCCTCCCATTCCATTTCGCGGATGAACTGGTGATCCGACCGCCCCGAGCGCCGCCAGTCGACCGTCGAGCGCGCATCGCCGGGCACGGCCTGCCGATATTGCCAGAAGTTTTCACCGTGACCGGACCGCTTGCGCCCGTGGACGCCCATCGCCACCGTCGCCGCCAGAATTTCCGCCTCGGCGAGCAGCGGCGGCAGCGCGCCCGAGATCTTCTCGGCGTCGCGGCGCAGCCCGACCGGTCCCTGCGGCTTGTTCCGTCCCCGGAGGACGGGTTGGTTCACGCCGCCGCCTCCACGCCCATCACGTCGCCGACCAGCCGCGAGATCAGGCCGTCGAGCGTCTGTCCCTCGGCCCGCGCGGCGAAGCCGAGCGCCATGCGGTGGATCAACACCGGCCGCGCCAGCGCCGCCACGTCGTCGAGATCCGGTACCAGCCGACCCCGGATCAGCGCGCGGGCCCGAATCGCCAGCATCAGGGCCTGCGCCGCGCGCGGCCCCGGACCCCAGCTGACCGCCTGGGTGACGGCCGGATGCGCGTCGGCCGTGCCGGGCCGCGCGGCCCGCACCAGATCGAGGATGCGGTCCACCACCATGTCGCCGACCGGCAGCCGCCGGATCAGCTTCTGCGTTGCGACGAGGCTCGCCGCGTTGAACACCGGCTCGGCCCTGGCATCGTCGGTGCCGGTGGTGGCGAGGATGATCGCCCGCTCCTCCGCCCGCCCGGGATAGTCGAGGTCGATCTGCAGCAGGAACCGGTCGAGCTGCGCCTCCGGCAGCGGATAGGTGCCCTCCTGCTCGATCGGGTTCTGGGTGGCGAGGACATGGAACGGCCGCGGCAGACGCCGCCGCTGGCCCGCCACCGAAACCTCCTGCTCCTGCATCGCCTGCAACAGCGCCGATTGGGTGCGGGGACTGGCGCGGTTGATCTCGTCGCCCATCAGGAGCTGGCAGAAGATCGGCCCGTCGATGAAGCGGAACGCCCGTGTGCCGTCCGCGCCGGTCTCCAGCACCTCGGCGCCGAGAATGTCGGCCGGCATCAGGTCCGGGGTGAACTGGATGCGATGCGCGTTGAGTCCAAGCACCGTGCCGAGCGTCTCGACCAGCCGGGTCTTGGCGAGGCCGGGAACGCCGACCAGCAGGCCGTGGCCGCCGCAGAGAATCGCGATCAGCACCTGCTCGACCGCCTCCTCCTGGCCGATGATGCGCCTTCCGATCATTTCGCGGGCCCGCGCAAGCCGCGCCCCCGCTTCCTCGATCTCGCGCATCATGTCCTGAGGATCGTCCATCTAGCCGCCTTTCCGCGCTCGCGCTGTTGCCTGCCCGTCGCTCCACTCCTACCTTAGGCGCAGAATAACGTGGCGGTCTCGCGCGACAATGCCCATTCATGATCACAAACCGGACAGCCGGCCAATGCCGGACCGGCTCATCGAGGCGGCCCGCGAGGGCGCGCGCAAGGGTCCGCCGCCGGTACATCTGTGGAATCCGCCGTTCTGTGGTGATCTCGACATGCGGATCGCGCGGGACGGGACCTGGTTCTACCTCGGCACGCCGATCGGACGGAAACCGCTCGTCAGGCTCTTCTCCTCGATCCTGAAGCGCGAGGGCGACCGCTACTATCTGGTGACGCCGGTGGAAAAGGTCGGAATCACTGTCGAGGACGCGCCCTTCGTCGCGGTGGATTTCACCGCTGAAGGCACCGGCCCCGACCAGAGCCTGACCTTCGAGACCCAGGTCGAGGATCGCGTGACCGCCGGCCCCGACCACCGGATCCGCCTCGTCCTCGCCTCCGAAACCGGCGAACCCGCGCCCTACGTGCACGTTCGCCGCGGTCTCGAGGCGCTGATCGACCGCAAGAGCTTCTATCGCCTGGTCGAGATCGGCACCGAACACGCGGGCGATTTCGGAGTCTGGTCCAGCGGCGTCTTCTTTCCCTTCATGCCCGCCGGCGAACTCGCACGCCTTGCAATGTAGGTTTTTGGGCGCGCGAAATCTTCGCTCGAAGGCAATCGCGACACGTGCTAGGCTTCGTTCGATTTGAATACGACGAACATTATTTCCGTCGATTCGAGCGAGAGTCCGATGTCTCTGACCGTGACATATCTGATTCTGGGCATTGCGATTGTCTGCGAGGTCGCCGGCACATCGGCGCTCCACGCGAGCAATCACTTCACCCGGGTCGTTCCGACGACGCTGGTCTTCGTGTTCTATTTCGCCGCGCTGTTCGGAATTTCCATCACCTTCCGGCAAATTCCGATGGGCATCGTCTATGCGATCTGGTCCGGCGCGGGGATCGTGCTGATCGCGGCGGTCGGTTGGGTCGGCTTCGGTCAACGCCTCGACCTGCCCGCCGCGATCGGCCTCGCCCTGATCGTCGCGGGCGTGGTGATCGTCAATATCTTCTCGAGCACGCTGACCCACTGAACCCGGCGGCATCCTCGATTAACCGATTGGTATTCTTCAACTTGCCTCTTCTTCGCCGAAAGTTCACTTCTTTCCCCCAGGGACAAGCGGGGATTTTGAACGTGACTCCATTGCTCGCGGAACGCATCGACTACGGCCGGACCATTCGCGACCGGGCCGTCTGCCTGATCGAGGCGCATGGCCTTCTGGCCGAGGCGGAGGCGCTGAGGGCCGGGCGCGAGCCGGGACTGGCCGAGGCCGAGCGCACCTTCTGGGAGGCCGTCGCCGCCCGGGTCGCCCGCCAGCAGCGCGGCGCGCACTGACCGGATCAGCCGCGGATCACCCGCAGCATCCGCTCGACATTGGCCGGATCGGCGTCCGGCGTGATGCCGTGGCCGAGATTGAAGATATGCGGCCGGCCGGCGAAGGCCTCGACACAGGCGCGCGTCGCCTGATCGAGCGCGGCGCCGCCGGTGACAAGCAAGAGCGGATCGAGATTGCCCTGCAGGCACACGCCCGCCGGCAGGGTCCGCGCGGCCCAGGCCGGATCGACGGACGCGTCGAGCGCGCAACCCGCGACCCCGGTCCCGGCGATGAAGCCGGCGTAGCCACCGCCGGCGCCGCGCGGAAAGCCGATCACCGGCACCTCGGGCGCGAGCGCGCCCAGCGCCGCGACGATGCGCCGGGCCGGGGCGACGCAGAATTCCTCGAACCGCGGCCCGGGCAGCGCGCCGGCCCAGCTGTCGAAGAGCTTCACCACCTCGGCGCCCGCCGCGATCTGGCGCGCGAGATAGGCGATGGTCGCCTCGGTCACCCGGTCGATCAGCGCGGCGAAGGTGGCCGGGTCGCCATACATCAGCGCCCGCGCCGGCGCCTGATCGGGCGTGCCACGCCCGGCGATCATGTAGGTCGCCACCGTCCAGGGCGCGCCGGCGAAGCCGATCAACGCCGTCTCGGCCGGCAGTTCGGCGCGGAGCCGCGCCACCGTCTCGTAGACCGGTGCCAGCGTCTCGTGGATCGCCTCGACCGGTCGCAGCCGCGCCAGATCGGCGGCGCTCGTCACCGTCGAGAGCCGCGGCCCCTCGCCTTCCGCGAAACGCAGCTCGAGCCCGAGCGCCTGCGGCACCAGCAGGATGTCGGCGAACAGGATCGCCGCGTCGAAGCCATAGCGCCGGATCGGCTGCAGGCTGACCTCGACGGCGAGGTCGGGCGTATAGCAAAGATCGAGGAAACCGCCGGCTTTGGCGCGGATCGCCCGGTATTCCGGCAGGTAGCGCCCGGCCTGCCGCATCAGCCAGACCGGCGGCGTCGCCAGCGCCTCGCCGCGGAGGGCGCGCAGGATTCGCTTTCCTTCGACGGCCATCCCCTTGCCCCCGCTTTGTAATTGTCTCGGCGTGACCTTACAGATAAAGGTCCGGAAGGAAAGACACCCAAGGCATCCATGTCCGACGACGCGCCCTCCGCGGAACAACCCCTGCGCATCGGCACTCGGGGCAGCCCGCTTGCGCTCGCCCAGGCGCATGAGACCAAGGTCCGGCTGATGGCCGCGCACGGCCTGCCGGAAGGTGCGTTCGAGATCGTGCCGATCAAGACCACCGGCGACCGCGTGCAGGACCGCCCGCTGAGCGAGATCGGCGGCAAGGGCCTCTTCACCCGCGAGATCGAGGACGCGCTGCTGGCCGGCGAGATCGACATCGCCGTGCATTCCATGAAGGACATGCCGACGCTGCAGCCCGAGGGGCTGGGCATCACCTGCTATCCGCCGCGGGAAGACCCGCGTGACGCGTTCGTTTCCCTCGGCGCGACCTCGGCCGCCGCGTTGCCGGGGGGCGCGGTCGTTGGCACCTCGTCGCTCCGTCGACGAGCGCAGATTCTCTACCGGCGGCCGGACCTGAAGGTGGTCGAGTTCCGCGGCAATGTGCAGACGCGACTCAGGAAGCTCGGCGAGGGCGCGGCCGAGGCGACGTTCCTTGCCATGGCCGGCCTGCGCCGACTTGGCCTCGCCGAAGTGGCGAAGGCGCCGATCGCGCCGGAAGAAATGCTGCCCGCCGTCGCGCAAGGCGCGATCGGCATCGAGCAGCGGCTGGACGACGCGCGGGTGACCCGGCTGCTGGCGGCGATTCACGACGCCGATACCGGGCATCGGCTGCGGGCCGAGCGGGCGTTCCTCGCCGGACTCGATGGATCCTGCCAGACGCCGATCGCCGGCCTCGCCGAACTGGTCGAAGGCGGCCTGCGGCTGCGGGGCGAGATCCTGCGGCCCGATGGTTCGGAATGCCTCGCCCATGAGCAAAGCGGCCCCGTCACCGAGGCGGAAGCGATCGGCGCGGCGCTCGCGGCCGAACTTCTCGGTCGCGCGGGACCGGACTACTTCCGGGGCACCGCCCTTTGACATGCGTTTTGACAGGGCCGCCCGGCGCCCGGACAATCGAACGGCAACCGCGCTGAAGGCGCCGATCCCCGTCCGTCGGCGATTTGCGATTCGGTAACGATCAGGTCACGCGGGTTGCGCTAGGTCAAAGCATGAGGGGTGGGAACGATGCGACAAGGGTGCTCGGGCTTGGCCTCTCCGGATCGGGACTCGCCGACCTGCGACACTCGCGCACGCAAGAATAACGGCCGGATGAGGGGCCGAAGGGGGAACGGATTGTTATCGGATTTCACGCATCTGTCAGGAACCAGCGCGGCCTGACCACTCGACGGGGCGACCGGGCCGCCGCATCCTGTCGCAGCCAGCAGGAAAAGGTTCCATATTGGCACCGAATCCGGCATTTCCCGTTTCGCGGCCCGCGAGCAGCCACGGCCAAAGGATCGTTCGATGGACTATGAAGCCCTCTTCACCCAGCAGCTCGACGCGCTGCGCGCCGAAGGCAACTATCGAGTGTTCGCCGACCTGGAGCGGAATCGCGGGGACTTTCCGCGCGCGACGTGGCACGACGAGGGCAAGTCGACCGACGTAACCGTCTGGTGCTCGAACGACTATCTCGGCATGGGCCAGCATCCCGCGGTGATCGCCGCCATGCACGAGGCGATCGATCGCTGTGGCGCGGGCGCCGGCGGTACGCGCAACATCTCGGGCACCAACCACTATCACGTGCTGCTCGAGGAAGAGCTCGCCGACCTGCACGGCAAGGAAAGCGCGCTGCTCTTCACCTCGGGCTATGTCTCGAACTGGGCGGCGCTCTCGACGCTCGGCGCGCGGCTGCCGAACGCCGTCATCCTGTCGGACGCGCTGAACCACGCCTCGATGATCGAGGGCATCCGCCATGCCCGCTGCGCCAAGCGCATCTGGAAGCACAACGATCCCGCCGATCTCGACCGCCAGCTGTCGCAATGCGCGCCGGACGCGGCCAAGATCGTCGCCTTCGAAAGCGTCTATTCGATGGATGGCGACATCGCGCCGATCGCCGAGATCGTCGAGGTCGCCGAAAGGCACGGCGCCATGACCTATATCGACGAGGTGCACGCGGTCGGCATGTACGGCCCGCGCGGCGGCGGCGTCGCCGAGCGCGAAGGGCTGATGGACCGGATCACGCTGATCGAGGGCACCCTCGGCAAGGCGTTCGGCGTCGTTGGCGGCTATATCGCCGGATCGGCCGCGCTCTGCGACTTCATCCGCAGCTTCGCCAGCGGCTTCATCTTCACCACCTCGCTGCCGCCCGCCGTGGCCGCCGGCGCGCTGGCGAGCACGCGGCACCTGAAGGCGAGCCCGTTCGAGCGCAAACGGCAGGCGGCCAATGTCGCCCGGCTGCGCGCCCGGCTCGACGCGGCGGGTATCCCGCATCTTCACAACCCGAGCCATATCGTTCCCGTGATGGTCAAGGATCCGGTGAAGTGCCGGATGCTGTCGGACATCCTGCTGCGTGACCATGGCATCTATGTGCAGCCGATCAACTATCCGACGGTCGCCCGCGGGACGGAACGGCTGCGGATCACGCCCTCGCCGCTGCACAGCGACGCCGATATCGACCGGCTGGTGGACGCGCTCGGCGCGCTGTGGCGTCAGTGCGCCCTGGCGCGCGCGGTCGCCTGACGCCGATGGCGACCGGACCGGGCCGGTTGCTCTATCTCGAGGATTTTCACGAGGGTCAGCGCTTCTCGACCGGGAGCGCGACGCTCGACGCCGCGGCGATCAAGGGCTTCGCGGCCGAATTCGATCCGCAGCCCTTCCATCTCGACGAAGCGGCGGCGGAATCGTCCTTCTTTCAGGGCCTCGCCGCCAGCGGCTGGCACACCGCGGCGCTGACCATGCGCCTCCTGGTGGGAGGCGGGGCGATGGGGGACGGGCTACCGGTCGCCGGCGGCTTGATCGGCGGCGGGCTCGATTTGCGCTGGCCGCGCCCGACCCGTCCGGGCGACACGCTGCGCGTCGATTGCGTGGTGGCAAAGGTCGCACCCTCGCGCTCGCGTCCCGAGCGAGGCATGGTCACCATGCGTTGCGAGACGCTGAACCAGAACGACGAGGTGGCCCAGGTGATGGTGACCAATCTCGTGGTCCCGCGGCGGCCTTGAGACCGGGATCGGACGCGCCGCGCCCGATCCGTTTCGCGTTTCAGTCTGCGAGGTCGATCTGCAGCCGGTCGAATCCCCCACCCCAGGGTCCGTCATGCAGATCACGCCCCCCGACCGTCGAGGACATCGCGCGCGCGACCGCGCCGCGCAGCTCGGCGACGAAATATTCCTCGTCGGACATCAAATCCTCCTCGTATTCCAGCTCATCCTCATCCTTCGAGGCGCGCTTGGCGGTAGCCGTCGCGGTTTTGACGCGGGACGGTTTGGACGGGATCGCTTTGGATCGGCCGGCTTTGGGCTGAGACATGACAACACTCCCTCGTTGGATGTCTCATGCTCGCCCCTCGCCCGTGAGCGCCGCGTGAGCCGATCGTTACGCGATGATGAATCGGACTGCCAAAGCCACGCCTCGCGCAAGAAAACGTCGTCGCGCGGCCCTTGATCGCAGCACGAGCCCGGCGAGCCCGGACAGAGAGCTTCCACGAAGCTCAGAGGCTGTTTGGAAATCCGGCGGCGGAGGGCCGGCGAGGAATTCCTGATCCAGCGCAATATCTTGACCACCAGACGATTCCGTCTGGTTGGATCGTGCTCCGGAAGACCCGCCGGACCGGACCCTCCGGGTTTTCGAACGGACGTTCAGTACCCGTATTCGGCATAGATCCGGCTCAGATCACCCTTCCACGGGCCGCGATATTTCGCCAGCAGCTCGTCAGCCGGCGTCTGGCCGGTGGCGATGCTCTCATGGAGCGCGTTGAGAAAATGCGTCTCGTCCGGCACCAGCCCGCCGGCGCCGGGTCGCGCCCGCCGGGCAAGGCCCGCCTGCGCGATCGCCAGCACGTCTCGCGCAAGGTCGCGCATCTCGCGGCCGCCCGGCGCCGCCGCGCGCAGCCCGTCCTTGGCGGCGTCGTGCCGCAGGTGGTCGCGATCCTCGGCGCTCCAGCCCTTCACCAGATCCCAGGCCGCGTCGAGCGCGACGGAATCATAGAGCAACCCGACCCAGAAGGCCGGCAGCGCGCAGAGCCGCCGCCAGGGCCCGCCATCGGCGCCGCGCATCTCCATGAATTTCTTGATCCGAACCTCGGGGAAGATGGTGGTCAGATGATCGGCCCAGTCGCTCAGCGTCGGCTTTTCGCCCGGCAGGGCGGGCAGCCGCCCGTCGAGAAAATCGCGGAACGACTGACCCAGGGCATCGACATAGTTCCCGTCGCGATAGACGAAATACATCGGCACATCGAGCGCGTAGTCGGCATAGCGCTCGAAGCCCATGCCCTCCTCGAAGACAAAGGGCAACATGCCGGTGCGCGCCGGATCGAGATCGCGCCAGATTCGCGCCCGCCAGGATTGCCAGCCATTGACCCTGCCGTCGAAGAAAGGGGAATTCGCAAACAGCGCGGTCGCGACCGGCTGCAGGGCGAGGCCGACGCGAAACTTGCGGACCATGTCCGCCTCGGAGGCGAAATCGAGATTCACCTGCACGGTGCAGGTCCGGTACATCATCATGGTGCCGGTCGTCCCGACCTGACCCATGTAGCGGGTCATCAGGGCATAGCGCCCCTTCGGCATTACCGGCATCTGGGCTTCCGACCATTCCGGCGCGGCGCCGAGGCCGATGAAGCCCGCGCCGATCTCGTCGGCGATCGACTTCACCTCGCGAAGATGCGCGTTCACCTCGTCGCAGGTCTCGTGGATCGTGCGGAGCGTGGCGCCGCTCAACTCCAGCTGGCCGCCGGGCTCGAGGCTGACATTGGCGCCGCCCTTCTCCAGCCCGATCAGCTTGCCGGCCTCCTCGACCGGGTTCCAGCCGTAGCGGTCGCGCAATCCGGTCAGCATGGCGAAGATCGAGGCCCGGCCCTCGTAGGGCAGCGGCAGATGATCGCCGAGGGTATAGCCGAATTTCTCGTGCTCGGTGCCGATACGCCAGTCCTCGGCCGGCTTGCAGCCGGAGGCGAGATATTCGGCGAGCTGCGCCCGGCTCTCGATGAGGCCGCCACCGGATTGGGGGATCGACATTGGGGGCCCTCGCCTCTTGTTCCGCGACAGGCTTAGAGAACGGCCCCAACCATGGCAAGCGGCCGGAAAGTCCTGTCCGGTCGCCGGCGCCGATGCTTTTGAGCCGTCAGCCCGCCCTGCGCCAGACGATCGCCCGCCGTGCGCCGGGGCCGAGCACCGCCGCGACGCCCGCGTCGAAATCGATGCCGGGCAGTGGGCTCAGCGCGTCGAACAGCCGCTCCGCCCCGGCGGCGCCGAGCGGAATCACCAGCCGCGCGCCGTCGTCGGCGGTCAGCACCCAGGCATGGGACGAATCGGGCGGCAGGTGCGGCCGTGCGACGATCTCGACCGCCGTGATCGCCGGCAGATCGATGAAGCCGCCATCGCGCGGCCCGAAATAGCCGATGCGCGCCTCGTCGATCAGCACGACGCCCTCGGCCGGCGAGGTCTGGCTGAGCCGCGTTCTCCGCACCGCGTCGCGCAGCAGCCCGAGCCCGGCGCCGAAGCAGCCGAGGCCGAGGATGAAGCTCAGCGGCTCGAGCCCCGCGTAGCCGCGCCAGATCAGCCAGAGCCCGGCGATTGCCAGGCCGCCCCAGACCAGCGGCTCGCGCCAGACGTGCAGCCAGGCGGCGAGTTCGGGCCGGACGAAGCTCATCGCCAATCCCCCAGCGCCGCCTGCCAGAGCGTGATCGCGGCGACGGCGGCGGTGTCGGCGCGCAGCACCCGCGGCCCGAGTGTCACCCGCGCGACGAAGGGCAGCCCGCGCAGCCGCTCCACCTCTTCCGCCGCGAAGCCACCTTCGGGGCCGATCAGGATCGCCCAGGGCCCCGGCCCCGCGTCGGAGGCGAAGGCGCCGAGCACCTCGGTCGCGGGGCGGGCATCCCGGGCCTCGTCGCAGAACATCAGCCGCCGCGCCGGATCCCATCCGTCGAGGAGCGCGGCGAGCTTCACCGGCTCCAGCACCGCGGGAACATGGGTCTCGCCGCATTGCTCGGCCGCCTCGACGGCGTGGGCGCGCAGCCGGTCGAGCCGAAGCCGCTCGGAATTGGTGTGGCGCGTCGTCATTGGCTGGATCCGCGCGCAGCCGAGCTCGGTCGCCTTCTCGACGATGAAATCGGTGCGCGTCTTCTTGATCGGGGCGAAGGCGAGGGTCAGGTCAGGCGGTCGCCGCTGCGGCTGGCCGGCGGCGCGCACGGTCAGCGTTCCCTGCCGGCCGACGCGCGTCACCTCGGCGCGCCATTCGCCGTCGCGCCCGTTGAAGATCAGGACCGGCGCCCCGGCCGCGAGCCGCATGACATTGAAGAGATAGTGCGCCTGATCGCGATCGAGCGCGACCTCGGTGCCGAGCGCGAGGTCGGCGCTCACAAAAAGCCTGATCTTGCCGCCGACTTCTGCCATAGACTCCCCCCCATGACCGAGCAATCTACGTCCAGCGCCCACCCCGAGGGAAGGGTGGCCGATGCCACCCTCGGCAACTGGGTGGACCGGCTCGCACCACCCTGGTCGCGGCCCTATCTGCGACTGTCGCGCGCCGACCGTCCGATCGGAACCTGGCTCTTGCTCATCCCCTGCTGGTGGAGCCTCGGCCTCGCGGTCGCGGCCTCGCCGGCGGGGCCGACGCGGTTCGATCTCTGGATCCTCGTCGGCTGCGGCCTTGGCGCCGTCCTGATGCGGGGCGCGGGCTGTACCTGGAACGACCTGGCCGACCGCGAGTTCGACGCCGCCGTCGCGCGGACCCGCTCGCGGCCGCTGCCCTCGGGGCAGGTGACGCCGCGGCGGGCGGCGATCTGGATGACGGCGCAGGCGCTGGTCGCCTTGCTCATCCTGCTCAGCTTCCCGGCGCCCGCGATCCTGCTCGGTGTCGCCTCCCTGGCGCTCGTCTGCGTCTATCCCTTCGCCAAGCGCTTTACCTGGTGGCCGCAGGTGTTTCTCGGCCTCGCCTTCAACTGGGGCGCCCTGCTCGGCTGGGCGGCGCAGGGCGCGGGGCTCGGCTGGTCGCCCCTGCTGCTCTATCTCGGCGGCATCGCCTGGACGCTGTTCTATGACACGATCTACGCGCATCAGGATCGCGAGGACGACGCCCTGATCGGCGTCAAATCGACGGCGCGGCTGTTCGGCTCCGACACCGCCCGCTGGCTGCGCCGCTTTCTCGTCGCCGCCGTCGCCTGCCTCGCCCTCGCGGTCGCCGCCGCCGGCCTCTCCGGCGCCGCCCTCGCCGCGTCGCTCGCCGGCGTCGCTGGGTTCGGGGCGCATCTCGTCTGGCAGCTGCGCCGGCTCGACATCGACGACCCGGCCGGCTGCCTCGCGCTCTTTCGCACCAATCGCGACGCCGGCCTGATCCTCTGCGCGGGGCTGGCGCTCGCCGCGATCCTCTGACGGGGGCCGATGACAGGGCTGTGAAACCCGCCGTTCTTGATCGGCGGCGGGCGAGGGCCTAAGAGCGGACGGGACCGATTTCTCCGGAGACCGCATGCGGCTGCGCGCCATCCTGTTCGCCGTGATCGCGCTCGGCGCGGCCGGAGCCTCCGCGCTCGGCCTCGCCGACGCGGCCGCGCGCCGCGTCGAGCAGGATACCGGCGCCCGGATCGACGCGGCGCTGCGCGCCGCCTCGGCGAGTTGGGTAAGGCTCGGGACGGACGGGCTGATCGTCGAGCTGTCCGGCGAGGCGCCGGACGAGACGGCGCGGCTGCGCGCCCTCGCCGTCGTGAAGCAGCTGGTCGATGAGCGGCGGGTGCGGGATCTCACGTCCGTGCGCACGGCCAATCCCGTCCCCGACCCGGCCTTCGCCCTCGAACTTCTCCGCAACGACGACGAGATCTCGCTGATCGGCCTTGTGCCCGAGGACGACGGTCGCGGGACGATCAGCGCCGGCCTGGCGCGCGCCGGGCTGTCACAGGGCGTGACCGACATGCTGGAGACCGCCGCGCATCCGGTGCCGGCCGGCTGGACCGAGAGCCTCGAATTCGGGCTCGTGATCCTCGCCGAGCTGCCGCGGGCCAAGATCAGCGTCGCGCCGGGCAAGATCGGCGTGATCTCGGTGGCCGACAGCGAGGCGGACCGGGCGACGATCGAGAAGCGGCTGCGCGGCGAGCGGCCGGAGGCGGTGCAGCTCGCGCTCAATATCTCCGCGCCCCGGCCGGTGATCTCACCCTTCGCCGTCGTCTATGTTTTCGAGAACGGCGTCGGCCGATTCGCGACCTGCGCGGCGGAAAGCGTCGCGGACGTGGTCGAGATCGGCGTCGCGGCGCGGAAGGTCGGGCTGCGGGGCGAGCCCGATTGCCGCGTCGGTCTCGGCGCGCCCTCGCCGGACTGGGCGGCGGCGGTCGCGCATGGGCTCGATGCGCTGCGCGAACTCGGCGGCGGTCGCTTCGCGCTGCGCGATGTCGAGGCGGTGCTGACCGGTCCCCCCGGAGTGTCGCCCGAGGCGCTGAGCCGCGTCGGCGCCCGGCTCGACGCCGAACTGCCCGACGTGTTCGCGCTGAGCACGATCGCGCCGGGCCGGATGACGACCGAGGCCGGCGGCGAACAGGTCTATGCGCCGCGGTTCAACGCGGAACTGTCGGACGACGGCAAGGTCCGGATGGCCGGCGCGCTGCAGAACGCCACCTCGCGCGAGGCGGTGCAGAGCTACGCCGCGGCGCTCTTCGGCCTCGATCGGGTGACCAACGACACGGTGATCGATCCCGACCTGCCGGAGGGTTGGCCCGGCCGGGTTCTGGTCGGGGTCGCGGCGCTGGCCGAGCTGAGGCAAGGCGCGCTGGAAGTGACGCCGGACGAGGTGTCGCTGACCGGAGAAGGCAATGACGCGGAGGCGAATGCGCGGGTCGAGGCGCTGCTCGCCGCCAAGGTCGGTGGCGCGGCCACGGTCGATGTGAAGTACGACGCGGTCGCCGCCAAGGCCGCCGTCCTCGCCGCGCGCGCGGCGCCAGAGATCTGCGCCGAGGAGATCGCGGCGATTCTCGCCGCCGGCTCGATCCAGTTCGCCCCCGGCTCGGCCGAGATCGAGCCGGCGAGCCAGGGCGTGATCCTCGCAATCGCCGATGCGCTGCGCGGCTGCCCCCGCGCGGCGTTCGAGATCGGCGGTCATACCGACGCGCAAGGCGGGGCCGAGACGAACCAGAAGCTGAGCGAAGCGCGGGCGACGGCGGTGGCCGAAACGCTGCGCAAGGCCGCGCCTCCGCTGATCGAACTCAGCGCCCGGGGTTATGGGTCGGAGCGCCCGATCGCCGACAATGGCACCGAGGAAGGCCGTAAGCGCAACCGCCGGATCGAATTCACCCTCATCGCGCCGCCCGCGCCCGCCGAAGCGGCGGTCGTCAACGCGAGCTCGGGGCCGCGGTGAACCGGGGCGAGCTTACCGCCGTGATCGCGGTCGTGCTGATCGGCGCGGTACTGCTCGGCTGGATCCTGCGCTGGATTTTCGGGCGGATCGGGGGCCCTGGCGCGGGCGGCCTCGCGGCGAGCGCCGACCTCGCGCAGCGCCTCGAAGCGGCCGAGGAGGCGCGCCGCCGCGCCGAGCAGCGCCTCTCCAAGGTCGAGGCGGATTTCAAGGCACGCCTGTCCGATCTGGAGGTCGAGCTCGCCTCGGCGCTGGAAAGCCTGGCCAAGGCCGAACACCAGGCGGACGACGTCCGCGCCGCCTACCGCGTGGCAATGGAGGAGCGCGATCCGCCGGCGTGACCCCGCGGCCCGACCGAACCGTCAGCCCTGCAGGCGCCGCGGCTTGTGCTTGTCGAGCGCGGTGACGTTGTGCTTCTTGCGGTCCTTGTAGGGGTTCTCCCCGGCGCGCAGATAGAGGCGTATCGGCGTGCCCGGCATGTCGAAATCCCGCCGCAGGCCATTGACTAGGAAGCGCTTGTAGTCCTCCGGCACCGCGTCGGGATGCGAGCAGAAGAGCACGAACGTCGGTGGCCGGGTCTTCACCTGGGTCATGTAGCGCAATCGGATGCGCCGGCCGCCGGGCGCGGGCGGCGGATGGTCGGCGATCTGGATCGCGAGCCAGCGGTTCAATCGCGCGGTCGAGACCCGCGTGTTCCAGACCGCGTGCGCCTTGATGATCGCCTCGCGCAGGCGATCGAGCCCCTTGCCGGTCAGCGCCGAGATCATCACCATCGGCGCGCCGCGCAGCTGCGGCAGAAGTCGGCCGAACGCCTCGCGCAACTCGTTGAGCTTGTGCGACTTCTCGTCCTCGAGATCCCACTTGTTCACCGCGACGACGACCGCCCGCCCCTCGCGCTCGGCAAGATCGGCGATGCGCAGGTCCTGGCTCTCGAACGGCACCTGCACGTCGAGCAGCACGACGACCACCTCGGCGAACTTGACGGCGCGCAAGCCGTCCGAGACCGAGAGTTTTTCGAGCTTCTCCTGGACCTTCGCCTTCTTGCGCATGCCCGCCGTGTCGAAGACGCGGAACGGCACCCCCTGCCAGTCCAGCGTCACCGCGATCGCGTCGCGGGTGATCCCCGCCTCGGGCCCGGTCAGCAGCCGATCCTCGCCGAGGATCGCATTGACCAACGTCGATTTGCCGGCGTTCGGGCGGCCGACGACGGCGATCTGGATCGCGCGGCCGGGCGGCAGGATCGCGCCCTCGCCCTCCTCATCGACGTCGTCGTCCACGTCATCCACATCGACATCGACGATTGCCACCGCGTCCTCGAATGCCTCGGCCACCGGCTCGAGCGCGCGCAGGAGGTCGTCGAGACCGATCCCATGCTCCGCGGACAGCGCGACCGGCTCGCCGAGGCCGAGCTCGAAGGCGTCGTAGAAGCCCTGCTCCGCCGCGCGACCCTCGCTCTTGTTGGCGCAGAGGATGACCCGCGTCGCGCGCTTGCGCAGAAGTTCGGCCAGGATGCGGTCCATCGGGGTGACGCCGACCCGCGCGTCGATCATGAAGAGGCAGACATCGGCCATGCCGACCGCGCGCTCGGTCAGGGCGCGCATGCGGCCGGCGAGGCTGTCGTCGGTCGCCTCCTCGAGCCCGGCGGTGTCGATCACGGTAAAGCGCAGCGGCCCGAGCCGGCCCGCGCCCTCGCGCAGGTCGCGGGTCACGCCGGGCTGGTCGTCGACCAGCGCCAGGCGCCGACCGACCAGACGGTTGAACAGCGTCGATTTCCCGACATTGGGGCGGCCGACGATGGCAAGCGTGAAGGACATGGGCGATCGGTGCTCCGCGCGGCCTTCAGGCGGCGCGGCGCGATCCTTAGCCGCTCACGCCGCTATTGGAAAGCCAGAAGCTGGCCGTCGCGGTTCACGACATACATCACGCCGCCGGCCACCGCCGGGGGCGCGCCCGCGCCGCCGGGCAGCGCCACCGATCCGAGCGGCGCCCCGGTCGAGGGGTCGAAGGCGCGGAGCAGCCCGTCGCCGCCCGCCACCCACAGCCGTCCGCCGGCGAGCACCGGACCATAATGGGCAATCACCGCGACGGGCGGACCACGGCGGAAGATGCCGCTGGGAGGACCGTCCGAGGGCAGTTGCGTCGTCCAGATCAGTCGGCCGGTCGCGGCGTCGGCCCGCACCAGCGCACCCTCGTCGGACATGAGAAACAGCGACCCGCCGACCGGCCAGGCCGGCCCATAGGCGCCCTCGCCCATCGTCCAGCGCCGCTCGCCGGTGGCACGGTCGAGCGAGACGGTGCGGCCGCCCTGGTTCGAGGCATAGACCGTGTCGCCATCGATCACCGGATCGCCGCTGATGTCGCTGATGCCGCTGCGCACCAGGCCGCGACGGCCGCCGGTGATCGCGGTGCCCCAGACCTGCAGGCCGCTGCGCGCGACGAGGCCCAGCACCTCGCCCGAGGCGAAGGGGATCACGGCGAGTTGCCCGTCGACCGCCGGGCTCGCCCCGCCGAGCAGGCCGACGCCGCCGACGCCCTGCGCCTGCCAGAGGATTTGCCCGGAGCGGGCGTCGAGTGCGAAAGCGACGTCGTTGCGGGTGACGACGAAGACGCGCCCGTCCGCCACCGTCGGCGCGGCGCGGATCGGGCCTTCGAACGCCTTGGACCAGAGGATCCGGCCGGTCGCGGGATCGAGGGCGCGCACCTCGCCAAAGCCGGTCGTCACATAGAGCACGCCGCCCGCGTAGGAAAAGCCGCCGCCGGGGCCGGAATCGCCGGCCTGTTCCGGCGGCACGAGCGACTGGGTCCAGGCGATCTGGCCGGAACGCGTCACGGCCGAAAGCTGCCCCGCCGCGTCGATGGTATAGACGAGGCCGCCGGCGACGATCGGGCCGGTCAGGATCCGGCGGCGCTTGGCGTCGCCCTCGCCGATATTGACCGACCAGCGCAGCTGTGGCGCGGCGGAGAAGGCGGGATTGACGAGGCGCCCGCCGGCTGCGCCATTGCGATGGGTCCAGTCGGCGTTGAGCGCCGGCGCCGGAATGCCGACCGGGCGCACCGCGGCGGCGTCGGTCTGGGCGAGCGGCGCCTCTTCGGGGCGCACCGGGATGCGCTGTCCAGGCAGCGGCGCGTCGGCGTTCGAGCAGGCGGCGAGCGCCAGCGCGACGAGAAGCGCCGCGCGGCGGCCGAGCGGAAAACGCGCCATCCTGGTCCGATCCTTCATTGACTGGCTAGCCGCCCGAAACCACGCCGGAGGTCGCCGGAACCGCGCCGGGCAGCGCGCCGCCGGCCGCGACGATCAGCTGGCGCGCGCGTGAAACGAGCTGTTCCGGCGCGTTCGGCAGCGCGAGGATGCTTTCCAGATCGGCGAGCGCGGCGGCCTTGTCGCCAGTCTCCAGCATCAGCAGCGCCCGTTGTTCCAGCGCCAGAGGCTGGAACGGCGCGCCCTCGGCGGCGAGGCTCTCGATCGTCGCGCGCCGCTCGTTCGGATCCATCGCGCCGCCGAGCAGCATGACCCGCTGCAACGCCGCGAGCGAGCGATAGAGCGCGGGCGTCGTCGGATCGTCCGCGACCTCGGCGAGGAGCGTCGCCGCCTTGTCGTTCTCCCCGGCCTCGCCGAGGCCGCCGGCCTCCGCCAGCCGGGCCATGACCGCCGCGTCGGGCGCCGAAACCGCCACCGCTTCGAAGGCGGCGGCGCGTTTGGTCGGATCGGTTTCAAGATAGGCCGCGCGCAGCGCGTCGCCGGTGGCCTGGGACGAAGCCCGGCCGCTCGCCTTGCGCCATTCGAGCGCGGCGGCGGCGCCGACGATCAACAGGATACCGAGGCCGAGCAGCCAGCCATAGCGCCGCAGAAAGCGAAAGAACCGGTCCCGGCGGACCTCCTCGCTCACTTCATCGATGAAGGAATCAGTCTGGCCCAAGCCGGTCCTCCGCGCGCTGAGGAGCGCGGTATATCGCCCGGTCGGACGGGTGCCAAGCCCGAACGCCCGCTACCGGTTCGCTGCCTGCTCCGGCAGCCGGAAGATCTGTCCCGGATAGATCAGGTCCGGGTCGCCGATCAGATCGCTGTTGGCCGTGAAGATCTGGGTATAGAGCACGCCCGAGCCATAGTGCAGGCGGGCGAGGGTCCAGAGGTTGTTGCCTGGCTGGACGATGATCGAGACCGGGGCCGCCGCGCCGTCGGCCGTCGGTCGCGGCTGCGGCTGCGGATAGTCGCGCTGGAACGGGGTGACGACCCGGCTCTGGACCACGCCGTCGGCGCCGATCTGGTCGATGCGCAGCCGGTAGACGCCGGCGGAGACGTCGCCGAGGGCGAGGTTCCAGCGACCGTCCGCCGCCACCTCGCCCTCACGGGCGAAAGCGTCGTCGACATAGGCGCGCAGCTTCGAGCCGGCGCGGCCGAAGCCGGCGAGGGAGATTTCGCCGGCTTCCGCGTAGGAGATGCTGGCGAGCGACACCCGGTCCGCCGCCGCGCCGGTCGGCCGGGCGAGGGGGGTGAGTTCCACGGAATCCGGTGAAAGGATCGCGGTGGCGGCGACGGCGGGAGCAGCGGCCGCCGAGGCTTCGGTCGTGGGTTCCGGCGCCACGGGTTCGGGCGCCGCGGCCGGCCCGGCCTGGTCGAGATGGTGCGAGACGCCGGGGACCTCGGGCAGCAGGACGACGACCTGATCCGAAACGGCGCGCGCGCCGTCCGCGGTTTCCGAGCCGAGGGTCAGGGTGCGCGGTTCGGCCGAAGGTTCGGCCTTGAAGATGGCGACGAAATTGCCGTCGGCGTCGGCCTTCGCCTCGGCCATCTCGGTGTCACCGGCATAGAGCGTGACGTTCGCTCCCGGCTGCGCGCGCCCTGCGACCAGCGCCGCGCCATCCGGGGCGACGCGGACCACGTCGACGCTGGGCGGGATCGCGGCGGGCGCGGGCTCGGGGACGGCGGCCGTGATCCCGGGCGCCGCGGGAACGGCGGCGGCGGGGACAAGGCCGGCGTCTGCCACCGGCTCCGGGCGAGGGCGGGCGCGGTCGAGCGCGAAGACCAGAACCGCGAAGGCGGCGAGGCCGATGCCGACCTGCAGCAGTGAGCGAGTCGAGCCCGGTGTCATGCCGCGCGCCTCCTCTCGGCCACGCGGGGGGTCTGGCCCGGCCAAGGACGAACTGATAGCAGGAGGTTCCGCGACAAAGCCATTGTCGCGCAAGCTAAAGACAAGTCGGGAGCCTGTCCATGCAAGACGATGGCGCGAAATCGGTCTGCGTCTTTTGCGGCTCGCGCTCCGGGACCGATCCGGCCTTCGCCGCCGCCGCCGAGAAACTCGGCACCGCGCTCGCCGGCGCGGGAACGCGGCTGGTCTACGGGGCGGGCGACATCGGCCTGATGGGGATCGTCGCGCGCGCGGCCCAGTCGGCCGGCGGCGCGACCTTCGGGGTCATCCCCGAGCATCTGATGCGGCGCGAGGTCGGTCTGCGGTCGCTGACCACCTTCGTGGTGACCGAGACGATGCACGAGCGCAAGAAGGTCATGTTCATGAACGCGGACGCGATCGTGACCTTGCCGGGTGGTCCCGGCAGCCTCGACGAGCTTTTCGAGGTGCTGACCTGGCGGCAGCTGGGCCTGCATGCCAAGCCGGTGATGCTGCTCAATACCAAGGGCTACTGGACGCCGCTCGTCGATCTCCTCCACCATATCGTTGCGAGCGGCTTCGCCGAGCCGTCGTTTCTCGACTTCCTCACCGTCCACGACGGGGTGCCGGAGCTGATGGACGCGCTGCGCCAGCGGCTTCAGCCCGGAACCACCGCCACGCGGTAGAGATGCCACGTCGCGTGCCCCAGGATCGGCAGCACGACGATCAACCCCAGAAACAGCGGCAGCGATCCGAGAGCGAGGCCGGCGGCGACGATCAGACCCCAGACGGCGATCGGACCGGGATTGGCGGCGGCGACCCGCATCGAGGTGGCGATCGCGACCGGGATGCCGACGTCGCGGTCGAGCAGCAGCGGGAAGGAGACGACGCTGATCATCAGCACCAGCGCCGCGAAGAAAAATCCGACGGCGCAGCCGACGACGATCAGCGCCCAGCCCGGCCCGGTGGTCAGCACCTCGCGCAGGAAGGCGGCGGCGGAGGCCGGCGGCTCCGGCCCGAGGATGACGTTGTGGAGGCCGGCGGCGGTGATCAGCCAGGCGAGAAAGATGGTGAAGAGCAGGAGGCCGAGCGCCAGGATCGCGCCGAAGGACGGTGATGCGAGCACGGCGAAGGCGTCCGCCCAGCTCGGATCGAGGCCTTGCTCGCGGCGGCGGCTCATCTCGTAGAGGCCGACGCCGGCCACGGGGCCGAGCAACGCGAAGCCGGAGATCGCCGGGAAAAGCAGCGGCAGCAGGTCGCGGTCGAGCGCCAGCCAGGCCAGTGCCAGGCCGATCACCGGATAGAGCAGGCAGAGAAACACCACGTCCGAGCGGCAGGCGGCGAAATCGTCGAGCCCCAGGCGCAGCGCCTCGCGCAGGTCGGCGACGCCGATGCGCCGAACCTCGGGCATATGATCGACGGATGCGTCCTCGCTGGTCATCCGGTCGGTCACCGCGCCGAGGTGGTGACCGGCCGCCCTCGCAGCGTCGACGCCCCAGGAGAGGGGGTTGCCAATGGTCTGGGTCATCGCGTGCCTCCCGCCGCTTCTCGGGGTCCACGTCTCGGCCAAGCGGAGCCGAAAGACACCCCTAGCGCGAGCATTCTAGCAGATCGCGGCCGCCGCGTCTGTCACAAGATCGAATGCGGGGGGAGAGGCTTTCGAAATCCCGACCCCGAACCTCGGGGCCGGATTCCGTCAGGTCACCGCCCCGGCGCGAACGGCCGGAGCGGTGACCTGGTGCTGGCCGTCAGAGCTTGGCGGCGGCGGCTTCCCAGTTGGCAAGCTTGTCGAGGAAGTTGGTGAGATAGGCCGGGCGCTTGTTGCGGAAGTCGATATAGTAGGAATGCTCCCACACATCGACGCCGAGCAGCGCGGTCTGGCCGAAGCAGAGCGGATTCACCCCGTTCTCGGTCTTGGTCACCTTGAGCGAACCGTCCGCGTCCTTGACGAGCCAGGCCCATCCCGAACCGAACTGGCCGGCGCCGGCGGCCGAGAACTCTTCCTTGAACTTGTCGACCGAGCCGAAGGATTCGGTCAGCGCGGTTTCCAGCGCGCCGGGAATCTTCTGGACCGTCGGCGACAGCCAGGTCCAGAACTGGACATGATTCCAGTGCTGGCTCGCGTTGTTGAAGATGCCGGATTGGGCGACCGCGCCGGACTTGTAGGTGCCCGCGACGATCTCCTCGAGCGGCTTGCCCTCCCACTCGGTCCCGGCGATCAGCTTGTTGCCATTGTCGACATAGGCCTTGTGATGGATGTCGTGATGAAACTCGAGCGTTTCCTTCGACATGCCGGACGCGGCGAGCGCGTCGTGCGGATAGGGAAGATCGGGAAGTTCGAAAGCCATCTTGTCCACCTCGCTTTTTCGATGACGGATCATCCGCCCCGGTTCTAGTCGGAATGCGTTCCGCCGGAAAGGGCGGTCCGCCGAACGGTGCCGCGCCCCGTCAGACGGGCAGCAGCGCCGCCGCGACCCGGCGCCCCTCGCCGAGAAGCACGTTGTAGGTGCGGCAGGCCGGCGGCGTCGCCATGATCTCGACCCCGATCCCCGCCGCTTCGAGCAGCGCGCGCAGATCGCGGTCCAGCGCCCGGATCTCGGCGCCCATTCCGATCAGGAGAACGTCGATCGCCGCCGCCTGTTCCAGAATCGGCGCCGGATCGACGAGACCGGCCCAGCCGACCGGACCTTTGGGCAGAAGCGCGACGGCGCCGGTGTGGACCGCGCCGCCGACGCGGAAGAAGCCGGGACCATAGCCTTCCACCGGCGGGCTGCCCGGATAGTAGACCTCGGTCACCCGCACCGGGTCAGGCCTTTTTCTCGGTGCCGAACGTCGTGCCGGCGCCGGCCGCCGGCTTGGCGCCCCAGTCGCGCTTGACGCCGAACCAGAGCACGACGGCGGAGGCGACATAGATCGAGGAATAGGAGCCGATCACGATGCCGAAGATCACCGCGAAGGCGAAGCCGGAGACTGTCGGCCCGCCGAAGAAGAAGATGGCGAGGAGCGCGATCATGGTGGTGGCGACGGTCATCACCGTGCGGCTCAGCGTCTCGTTGAAGGCGAGGTTCAGGACATCGACAAGCGGCATCTTCTTGTATTTGCGCAGCACCTCGCGCACGCGGTCGAAGACCACCACGGTGTCGTTGATCGAATAGCCGATCACCGTCAGCACGGCGGCGACGATGGTCAGGTTGAATTCGAGCTGGAACAGGCTGAACATTCCGACGACGACGATCGCGTCGTGCAGCAGCGAGGCGGCGGCGCCAAGGCCGAACTGCCATTCGAAACGCAGCCAGATGTAGATCATGATGCCAAGCACCGAGAGCAGCACGGCGAGGATCCCGTCGGTGACGAGCTCGCTCGACACCTTGGCGCCGACGCTGTCGACCTGCAGATAGCTTATGCCGGGGAAGGCGGCGTTGAGCGCCGTCTGAACCTTGTCGATCACCGCGCGCTGGCTGTCGGGGCTGTCCCCGGTAACGCCGATGCGCATCATCACCACGTTGCCGGCCCGGTCCTCCGTATCGGAGGCCGAGGTGACATTGACCTCGCCGATTTCGAGCCCGTCGAGCAGCTGGCGGAACTCGGCCACGTCGCGCGGCTCGGCCGTCGAAGCCATGATCAGCGTGCCGCCGCGGAAATCGACGCCGTAGTTGAGGCCGCGGACCGCCAGCGATCCGAAGCTGATCAGGATCCCGAGGATCGAGACGCCGAGCCAGAATTTCGTGTAGTGGAAGAAATTGATATTGGTGACGTCCGGGACCAGCCGCAGGCGCATGACGTCCTCCTCAGACCGTGATCGACTTCGGTCGGCGCCAGTCAAACCAGGCGCCGATGATCAGCTGCGTGACATAGACCGCCGTGAAGACCGAGCAAGCGATGCCGAGCCCGAGCGTCACCGCGAAGCCGCGTACCGGACCCGATCCCATGAGATAGAGCACGAGCGCGACGATCAGCGTGGTGAGATTGGCGTCGATGATGGTGGCGAAGGCCCGCTCGAAGCCAAGGCCGATGGCGCGCGAAGGGCCGCGCGCGGTCTTCAGCTCCTCGCGGATGCGCTCGAATACCAGAACGTTGGCATCGACCGCCATACCGATGGTCAGGACGATTCCGGCGATGCCGGGCATGGTCAGCGTCGCGCCGATCATGTCCATGAGCGCGAAGATGAGCACGATATTCAGCAGCAGGGCCACATTGGCGAAAAGGCCGAAGAGGCCGTAGACCAGCACCATGAAGACACCGACCGCGCCGAGCGCGACGAGGCCCGAGAGCAAGCCGGCATCGACGGAATCCTGGCCGAGCTCCGGCCCGACGGTGCGCTGTTCGAGCACGGTGATCTCGGCCGGCAGGGCGCCTGCGCGCAGGAGGATGGCGAGCTGGGTCGATTCCTCGACGCTGAAATTGCCGGTGATGATGCCGGAGCCACCGGCGATATGGGACTGGATCACCGGGGCGGAGATCACCTGACCGTCGAGCACGATGGCGAAGGGCTTGCCGATGTTGGCGGCGGTATAGGCGCCGAAGGCCGCGCCGCCGGCCGGGTCGAAGCGGAAATTCACCGCCGGCCGGCCGTTCTGATCGAAGGCGGGCTGGCTGTCGACGAGCTGGTCGCCGGTGACGACGGCGCGCTTTTCGAGGATGTAATAGACACCCTTCTCGTTCATCGACGGATAGATGATGTTGTCGAGGCCGGGCGCGGCCTTGGGATCGCTGGCGCGGCTGACCACCGGATGGAAGGAGAGGCGCGCGGTCTTGCCGATGATCGCGAGCAGTTCCTCGGCCGAACCGATGCCCGGCACCTGGATCAGCACGCGGTCGGCGCCCTGGCGCTGGATCGAGGGCTCGCGGGTGCCGGTCTCGTCGACGCGGCGGCGGATGATCTCGAGCGACTGTTGCATCGTGCGCTCGTCCACCGCGGCCTTTTCCGCGTCGGTCAGGGTGACGACCAGCACGTCGCCGTCCGCCGTCGCCTGAAAGTCGCGGGCGCCGGCGGCGGTCAGCGAGAAGACCGGCTGCGAGGCGTCGTGCACGGCCTGGAGCGCGGCCTCCATGCCGGCGGCCTCGCCGATCCGGATGCGCAACTCGTCCTTGGTGCCGTCGAGCCGGCGGACGCTGCCCACCTGACCGCGCTGGTCGCGAAGCTTGTCGCGCAGCAGCGGCCAAAGCCCCTCCAGCCGCTCGGCATGCACATCCTCGGTACGCACCTCGACCAGCAGATGCGCGCCGCCGCGCAGATCGAGGCCGAGATTGACCAGATCGCTCGGCAGCCAGCGCGGCCAGAGCGCCCGCTCGGCGGCCAGCTCCGGCGTCTCGGCGGCGTCGCGCTCCAGCGCGGTGACCGCGTCGTTCGACCGCTCGACCCGGTCGTAGAACATGTTCGGCAAGGCGATCAGCACGCCGATCGCGCAGATCGCGATGACGAGCAGCTTCTTCCAGAGCGGAAAATGCGACATTGGAGATTTCTCTCGTCTGGGCGCGCCGGACCAGCGGGCGCCCGCGACCGTCAGGCCTCGGCCGGAACAGTCTTGCTGAGCACCTGGGTGACCGTCGAGCGCACGACGCGAACCTTGACGTTCGGTGCCAGTTCGACCTCGAGCTCGGTGTCGCCGACCTTCACCACCTTGCCGATGAGACCGCCCGAGGTCACCACCTGATCGCCGCGGCGCAGCGCCTCGATCATGGAGCGGTGCTCCTTCACCTTCTTCTGCTGGGGCCGGATCATGAGCAGGTACATGATGGCGAAGACGAGCACGATCGGCGCGAATCCGATCAGGGTGCTCGCGGTACTTCCGGCGGCGGCGGCCTGCGCGAAGGCTGGCGTTGCAAACATGGGCAAATTCCTTCCTGTCGGCGCGGCGGCCCCGCGTCACCCCTTGGACCCCGGCTCGAATTTCGCGCGGACACTATCCCCGGCCCCCGGGGTTTGCAAGGCGGCGGCCGGACGGCGCCGGAGGGGAGCCGGCGGCGAGATCGTGACTGGCGTGTCCCGCCGGGGCACGTCAGCCTTCGACGGTCAAGCCGGGCACACCCGCCACGGTTCGGCGCGTCGGAGCAATCCCCCGGCAGGTCGGCAAGACGCGGCCGCTGGATGGGCGCCGCGCCGAATGCGATCTCGACGCGGACCACCCTTCGCCGCGCGACTTGCGCCGGGCGGGGGCGATTGCATAGAATATTCGCGTGCAGCGTGCCTGAGAGGAGCCTCGGGGGAGAGATGTCGCGAACCCGGGTATCCAGCAGCCGCCTCGACGACGCGGCCCGTGCCGGCTGGCTCTACTATATCGCCGGCAAGACCCAGGACGAGATCGCCGCGCATATGGGCATTTCGCGGCAGGCGGCGCAGCGGCTGGTTTCGCTCGCGGTGAGCGAGCGGCTGATCCGTGTCTGGATGGAGCATCCGATCGCGCATTGCCTCGATCTCGCGACACGCCTGCGCGAGCGGTTCGGACTGATCCACGCCGAGGTGGTGCCGACCGATCCCGGCGCCGAGGGCGGCACCGTCGGCCTCGCCGAGGCGGGCGCCGCCGAGATCACGCGCTGGCTGAAGTCGGAAATGCCGATCGTGATGGCGGTCGGGACCGGCCGGACGCTGAAGGCGGCGATCGACCATCTGCCGCCGATCACCTGCCCCCGGCACCGGATCGTCTCGCTGACCGGCAATATCGGGCCGGACGGGTCGGCGGCCTACTATAATGTGATCTTCTCGATGGCCGAGGCGGTCGATGCCCGGCATTTCCCCATGCCGCTGCCAGTCTTCGTCGCCTCACCGGCCGAGCGCGAGCTGATGCACGGACAGGGCCTGATCCGCAGCACGCTGGAATTGGCCGCCGCGGCCAATGTCGCCTTCGTCGGCATCGGCGAGATGGACAACGACCAGGCACCGCTGTTCCTTGATGGCTTCCTCAACCAGCGGCAGCTGAACGAGATGTGCGCCGCCGGTGCGATCGGCGAGATCTGCGGCTGGGTCTACGACGACGCGGGCGCGCTGGTCGCCGGCGGCTCGAACGCCCGCACGGCGAGCGCGCCGATCCCCGACCGGCACCGCGCCACGGTGATCGCCCTCGCCAAGGGTCCGCGCAAGCTCCGCCCGATCGCCGCCGCCATCCGCGGCCGCCTGATCAACGGCCTCATCACCGACGAGGCAACCGCCGAGGCCCTCCTCGCCGACGCATGATAGAACATTTGCCCGACACGCGGGCGATTGCTCATTTCAGTTGACAGATGCCACTCGCGGTGCAATCCTCGCCACAACAAGAAGACTCGCCCACTCCGGGTATCCAAGGGGAGAAAACATGCGACACTTCACGCTTCTTCTGGGAGCGGCGTCGACTTTTGCAATCGCCGCCGTCGCCGAGGCCCAGTCCGTCACCATCGCCACCGTGAACAACGCCGACATGATCCGCATGCAGGGGCTCACCGACGAGTTCAACAAGGCGCATCCCGACATAACGGTGAACTGGGTCACGCTCGAGGAGAACGTGTTGCGCGAGCGGGTCACCACCGACATCGCAACCGGCGGCGGCCAGTACGACGTGATGACCATCGGCAACTACGAAGTGCCGATCTGGGCCAAGCAGGGCTGGCTGAACGCGCTGCAGTTCGACGCCGGCTACGATGTCGACGACCTGCTGCCGGCGATCCGCGGCGGCCTCAGCGTCGATGACAAGCTCTATGCCGCGCCGTTCTATGGCGAGAGCGCGATGATCATGTATCGCACCGATCTGATGGAGAAGGCCGGCCTGACCATGCCGGAGAGCCCGGACTGGACCTTCATCGCCGACGCCGCACGCAAGATGACCGACAAGGACGCGGGCATCGCCGGCATCTGTCTGCGCGGCAAGGCGGGCTGGGGCGAGAACATGGCGTTCCTGACGGCGCTCAACAACTCGTTCGGCGGCAAGTGGTTCGACGAGGCGTGGAAGCCGCAGTTCGACCAGCCGACCTGGAAGGAAAGCCTGACCTTCTACGCAGACCTGATGAAGGAAGCCGGCCCCGCGGGCGCCTCGTCGAACGGCTTCAACGAGAACCTGACGCTGTTCCAGCAGGGCAAGTGCGGCATGTGGATGGACGCCACCGTCGCCGCCTCCATGGTGACCGACCCGAAGACCTCGACCGTGGCCGACAAGGTCGGCTTCGCGCTGTTCCCGAACAAGGAAGGCGTGGACAACCACGGCAACTGGCTCTGGTCCTGGAACCTCGCGATCCCGGCCTCGTCCAAGAACGCCGAAGCCGCCAAGACCTTCATCGAATGGGCGACCTCCAAGGACTATTCCGAGCTTGTCGCCTCGAAGCAAGGCTGGGCCGCCGCGCCTCCGGGCACCCGCACCTCGCTCTACGAGAACGCGGACTATCAGGCAGCCGCGCCCTTTGCCGGGCCGACGCTCGCCGCGATGAACGCCGCCGACATCACCAAGCCAACGGTCGATCCGGTGCCCTATACCGGTGGCCAGTTCGTGGCGATCCCGGAGTTCCAGTCGATCGGCACGACCGTCGGCCAGCTCTTCTCGGCCGTGATCGCCGGCCAGCCCACCGTCGATGACG
>NZ_CALAGI010000005.1 GCF_937891315.1 uncultured Amaricoccus sp.
GAAAATTGAAATCGTGAGCGCCGGTTCCCTTCCCAGGGGAAAGCTTGGGCATTGGGACCAGATGCGTGCGTGCCCTTCCAAGGGGTGCGCGCGCCGGTGGGGGTACAAGGGTGCATGGGGTGCGGGTGTGTTTCATGTCGCCGGCCAGCCTATCACATTATGTCAGCAATGCTTACCTATTTGAGCGGCGCAAAGCCCGCCCCCGCTCCTCTCCCCCATCTTGTAGGGAGAGGCCCTTCGCTTCCTCGGCCCGTATCCACGCGATGCCTTTTATCGGGGGCCAGCCGCTCTCCCCTGCGCTTCACACGCAGCCCGGTCGCAGGAGCCATCCCCGGTTCCGGTCCCCGATCCATCAGCCGTGGCCTAGGTCGGTGGGTTCAATCGTCGCGTTTCTGAGCGGGACCAGAAGGAGCCGTGCCCGCTCGGGGTGGGGGTAGTGATTGGTTCCCCGGGCCGTCATTTCCCGCTGAATTCGCTCAGCGGTCAGAAGCTATGGCGATTGGAGGGATATGCCCGGCAAGCCGGTATGCTCCGATGAATGAAGCTCCCCGCCCCGTGCCAAAGACGCGGAGAGCGGGGTGGTTCAGTCCTCGATGAGGATCAGATCGTCGTCCTGCGCGAACAGCTCAGAGACGAGCCGCCGCATCAGCGCGAGCTGCTTCGGGGTGGGGTTCCAGCCCTTGCGCCTCGACTGGGCGCGAATGCTCCGTGCAAAGTCGCGCGCCCAATCGTTCTTCGCGGCCCGTGCGATGGTCGGGAGCCAGTGCAAGCACTCGTCCACGCTCCGCTCGCCGATCTCGGGAAAGGTCTCGCGCTTCATGCCGCGATCCTCCCCACATGGGCGAGAAACGCGGTCTGGCGCGCCGGCCGCATCCGATCGAACGCGGCCAAGGCATAGGCGTCAAGCTCGCTCGGAGATGTGAAATCAGCCCACTGGCGCGCTTCCGCCAGGAAGCTGTTGAATGGAGGAACGGGTCCATGCCCTCGCACCTGAGCGAAGACATGATCTGCGAAGTGGACGGCTTCCCAATCGGTGAGCGCGTGCCACGCCGTGAGGATCGCAATCGCGCGCTCCGCCGGGGTGGACGGCTGATCCGGCGAAGTGGTAAGATCGCATCCGTTGAGTGATACTTCGATTTCGGCCCCGGTTGCGCCCGCCAGCGCGCCGGGGTTTTCGTTTGCATGCTCCGCTGTTAGGTTCGCCACCGGCGCATCTTCGCTAGCGGAATCAGAGGGGGATTTTTCGTCGTTCGCCAGTCCAACCAATTGATAAGGTTGTCTTGCGGCTATCCCTCCGGGCCTACCATGGTTGTTGATCTGTCGCGTCCTTTCAGTCGCGCGATGGTCGATTTCCCGGCTGAGATGTTGCCAGGAATTTCCGCGGCCTGATCCTTGGCTCGCGCAAGGTCATGGGCCGCGCTGTGAAGCGCCGCCCGAGTGATGGATTTGTGCCCGGGTCGGGACAGGATGCCGTGAGGCGGAACCGCGGTCTCGGCCAGTCGCCGCGCTGTTGCCCTTCGCAGTCCGTGGCACGCCGGTCGCCGCCACATCCGGCCCGAGATCAGAGCATGAAGTCCGAGGTCGACACCCCTCCCCGAAGACACCGCGGATCCGAAGCCATGGCCAGCGCGGGCGTTCGGCCGCGAACCTGACGCATAAACAGACCTTCGCGCCCAAAAAAGCACCAGTCGCCACGCTCGTGCCGCGCCAGCACGCTATCAGGGCAGGATCAATGTTGCAGTCGCGAGGAGAACGCCCCCTAGTCATTCCGCATACAGCGCGGTTGGTCCAACGAAGGACCGCCGCCTTGGCCTCGTCGAGAGAGGTTCCGGCAACGTTGCCACGTCCTGGTCCGAAGTGGGCCTGGCAGCGATTGCGTTGGAGTTCTCCGAATGGCGTCCAGGACCGTCAAGAGCGTCTGCCCGTATTGCGGAGTCGGTTGCGGAGTGCTGCTCACCGTCGAGAATGATCGCATCGTCAAGGTGGCGGGCGACAAGTCTCATCCGACGAACTTCGGGCGCCTCTGCACCAAGGGCAGCACCTGCGGCCGGCCGGTCGCCGCCGATGGCCGCGCCGACCATGCCTATGCGCGTTTCGGCGGCGCCCGCGATCAGGGGCCGATCGCGATGGACGAGGCGATCGCCAGAGTGGCGGGCGGGTTGCGGCGGATCATCGACCGGGACGGACCCGACGCGGTCTCGCTCTACGTATCGGGGCAGATGTCGATCGAGGCCCAGTACCTCGCCAACAAGCTCTGCAAGGGTTTCATCGGCACCAACAACATCGAGTCGAACTCACGGCTGTGCATGGCGAGCGCCGCCAGCGGCTACAAGCTGTCGATCGGCGCCGATGGCCCGCCGGGATCGTATCAGGATTTCGACCGGGCGGATCTGTTCTTCGTGATCGGCGCGAACATGGCCGATTGCCACCCGATCCTGTTTCTGCGGATGATGGACAGGGTGAAGGCCGGAGCGAAGCTGATCGTCGTCGATCCGCGCCGCAACGCCACCGCGGACAAGGCCGATCTCTTTCTGCGGATCCGGCCGGGCACCGACCTGATGCTGCTGAACGGCTTGCTGCGCCTGCTGCTGGCGAATGGCCATGTCGACGAGGCCTTTGTCGCGGCGCACACGCAAGGCTGGGAGGTGATGCCCGGCTTTCTCTCGGACTATCCGCCCGAATTGGTGGCCGCCGCCACCGGCCTCGCGGAGGCCGACATCCGCGCGGCCGCGGCCTGGATCGGCGAAGCATCGGAGTGGATGTCCTGCTGGACCATGGGCCTGAACCAGAGCACCCACGGAACCTGGAATACCAACGCGATCTGCAACCTGCATCTGGCGACCGGCGCCATCTGCCGGCCCGGCAGCGGGCCCTTCTCGCTGACCGGTCAGCCGAACGCGATGGGTGGGCGCGAGATGGGCTACATGGGGCCGGGGCTGCCCGGCCAGCGCACGACGGCGAGCGCGGATGACCGGGCCTTCGTCGAGGCGATCTGGGGTCTGCCCGCGGGCACCTTGCGTACCGAGACCGGCGGCGGAACCGTGGCGATGTTCGAGGAAATGGCCGCCGGTCGGATCAAGGCCTGCTGGATCATCTGCACCAATCCGGTCGCGAGCGTCCCGAACCGCGAGACGGTGATCGCGGGGCTGGAGGCGGCGGAGCTCGTCATCGCGCAGGACGTGTTTCTCGACACCGAAACCAATGTCTACGCCGACATCATCCTGCCGGGTGCCCTCTGGGCCGAGGCGGAAGGGGTGATGGTCAACAGCGAACGCAACATGACGCTGATGGCGAAGGCGGTGGATCCGCCGGGCGATGCGATGGCGGACTGGGAGATCATCGCCCGCGTCGCGACGGCCATGGGTTATGGCGCGGGCTTCGACTATGCCAGCGCCGCGGAGGTCTTCGACGAGATCCGGCTCTTCTGGAACCCCCGCACCGGCTATGACCTCCGCGGGGCGAGCCATGCGCGCCTGCGCGAGACGCCGTTGCAATGGCCTTGCCCGCCCGATGCGCCCGGCGACCGCAACCCGATACGCTACCGCGACGGCCGAGTCAGCCAGACCGAATCGCGGGCCGAGGACGGGACTGTGCCCCGGCTCGTCTTTCCGACGACGAGCGGGCGAGCCCATTTTCTGCCGCGTCCGCACATGGACCCGGCCGAGATGCCGGACGCGGACTTTCCACTGATCCTGAATACCGGTCGCCTGCAGCACCAGTGGCATACGCTGACCAAGACCGGCAAGGTCGCCACGCTCAACAAGCTCAATCCCGGTCCCTTCGTCGAGATCCACCCCGAGGATGCCACCGCCCTCGGTATCGACGCGGGCTGCCAGGTCGAGATCCGCTCGCGGCGGGGCAGGGCGGTCCTGCCCGCGGTAGTGACAGACCGGGTGCGGCCCGGCGCCTGCTTCGCACCATTTCACTGGAACGATGTGTTCGGCGAGAATCTCGCGATCAACGCCGTGACCAGCGACGCGGTCGATCCGCTGTCGCTGCAACCCGAATTCAAGTTCAGCGCCGTCGCCCTGGCCCGCGTCCATGACGCCGCGCCGACCGATGCGCGGCTCCACCGGACGAGCGAGGACGATCCCATGCAGCCCCAGTCCATTTCCTCCGCGCGGAACGCCTTCTCCGACCTCGCGCGGTTCCTCGGCCTTCCCGATCTCGCCGCGCCGCCATTGGCACCGACCGAGAAGACCTATCTCGCGGGCTTCATCGCCGGCGTCTCCGGCGAAGAGGCGGGGCGGTCGATGGGGGTTCCGATGCTGCCTCCCGGCGCACCGCTCGATGCCTCCACCCGGCTCTTCATCGACGGGCTGATGGCCGGTCTCTATTCGCGCACGCCGCCGCCTCCCGTCGGCGCGCCGGCTCCCGGGGCCGCAGTCGCCGAGGCGCCGTCCGCCGCGGCGGAGCACGAGGTTCTCATCCTCTGGGCGACGCAGACCGGGAATGCCGAGGAGATGGCGCAACGTTGCGCCGATCGGATCGGCCAGGCCGGGTTCGAGGCCAAGTCGCTGGCCATGGAAGATGCGAGCCTGGGCGATCTCGCCGCGGCGCGCGACGCGCTGTTCCTGACGAGCACCTTCGGCGATGGCGATCCACCCGACAATGGCGCGGCCTTCTGGTCGGCGATCGGCGCCGAGGATGCGCCCCGGCTTGAAAGCTTGCGTTACGCGGTGCTGGCTTTTGGCGATTCCAGCTACGACGAGTTCTGCGGCTTCGGCCGCAAGCTCGACGCGCGCCTCGCCGATCTCGGGGCGTTGCGCCTCGCCGACCGCGCGGATTGCGAGCCGGACTTCGAGGAGACGGCGGCGGCCTGGCTGGCCCAGGTCCTCGCCGGGCTTCCGGCGGACGGACCGGCTCCCGAATCCGGGGGCGAAAAGCCCGAGGGGCTGGCGCGAATGACCCGCCCCGAGGCGGTGACCGCCGCACGCGTCCCCGCGGCGGCCTGGTCGCGCAAGAACCCCGCGCCGGCGCGTCTGGTGCAGAACCGGCTGCTGAGCGCCGCGGGCTCGGGCAAGGAAGTGCGCCAGATCGGCTTTGACATAGGCGAGGCCGGCCTCACCTACGCCGCGGGCGACGCGCTCGGGGTCTGGCCGACCAATTGTCCCGGTCTGGTCACGGAAATTCTCGCGCTGTCGGGGCTGTCGGCAGAGACCCCGGTCAGCGTGGCGGGCACGGGCGAGATGCCGGTCGCCGAAGCGCTGTCGCGGCATTTCGAGATCGCCCGGCCGCCCCGCGGCCTGCTCGATCTCGTGGCGGCGCGCGCCCCGGAGACAGCCCTCGCGCCGCTGCTCGCCGCCGAACGAAAACCCGAACTCGAACGTTGGCTCCACGGCCGTCAGGTCGCCGATGTGTTGCGGGCAACGGGCCCGCGCCTCACGGCCTCCGAGCTTCTCGGGGCGCTGCGGCCATTGCAGCCCCGGTTCTATTCGATCTCTTCGAGCCCGTGCGCCAATCCCGATCGGGTGCAACTCACCATGGCCACGGTGCGCTATGCCTGCGAAGGACGTGCGCGCAAGGGGGTCTGTTCGAGCTTCCTCGCCGATCGGGCGGAAGCCGGGCACGTGCCGCTGTTCATCCAGCACTCGCCGCATTTCCGCCCGCCCCCCGACCCGGACGCGGCGATGATCATGGTCGGCCCCGGCACGGGCATCGCGCCATTTCGGGCCTTCCTGCACGAGCGCCGCGCCTCGGGCGCGCGCGGTCGCAACTGGCTTTTCTTCGGCGAGCAGCATCGGGCGAGCGATTTCTACTATCGCGAAGAAATCGAGGAATGGCGCGCGGACGGCCATCTGGGCCGGCTCTCCCTCGCCTTTTCGCGGGATCAGGCGGACAAGCTCTATGTCCAGCACCGTATGCGGGAGGAAGGAGCCGACCTCTGGCAGTGGCTTGACGACGGTGCCTACTTCTACATCTGCGGCGACGCGAGCCGCATGGCCAAGGATGTAGAGGCGGCGCTGCTCGACGTGGTGGCCGAACATGGCGGCATGAAGGCCGAGGATGCCGCCGCCTGGGTCGGACGCATGTCGAAGGACAAGCGTTTTCTCCGCGACGTTTACTGATACCGTCGCTGACACTGGAGTTGGCCTGGATGCCGGAACGGAACAATAGCCACCACGTCACTCACGGCGGCCTTCCACGGGCACGGCCGACCGGATCGCCGTTGTCCCGGCGCTCGCCGCGCGGTCTGCCGCCGGTCGGCGCCAATGAAGGCGGCCGGACGTGAAACTGCGGATCGCACTGGTGGAGCGCGATGCCGAACGCGGCCGGATCATTCTCGACGGACTGCGCGACGCGGGTGCCCATGATGTAACGGTGATCAGCGAGGAGGCCGGTCTGGCACAGCGCCTCGCCAGCCTCGCACCCGATCTGGTACTCGTCGCCCTCGAAGACCCCAGCCGCGACATCATCGAGGCACTGGCGCTGGCCTCCTCGCCGATGGAGCGGCCGGTGGCAATGTTCGTCGACCGCTTCGACGACACGGCGATGCGGGCGGCGATCGAGGCAGGCGTCAGCGCCTATGTCGTCGCGGGACTCGCCCGCGAGCGGGTTCAGTCGGTGCTGGCGACGGCGGTGACCCGCTTTCGCATGGTCGCGCGGCTGCGCGCCGAGCTCGATGCCACCAAGACCGCGCTCGAGGAGCGCAAGACCGTCGACCGTGCGAAGGGCATGCTGATGAAGGCGAGGGGGATTGACGAGGACGCGGCCTATGCGCTGCTGCGCCGCACGGCGATGGGTCAGAGCCGGAAGATCGCCGATGTGGCCCGGGCGCTCATCACCGCCGCGGATCTGCTGAAATGAGCCGACGGATCGACTGCGGCTACGTGCCGCTGCTCGACGCGGCGCCGCTGATCATCGCCGCCGAGATCGGCTTCGCCGCCGAGGAGGGACTCGCGCTCGTGCTCCAGCGAGAGAGATCCTGGGCCGCGCTGCGGGACCGGCTGATCTGGGGACAATATCAGGCCGCGCCGATGCTCGCGCCCGTGGTGGTCGCGCAGACGGCGGGACTCGGGCCGGGCGATACCGCGCTCGATGCGCTGATGGTGCTGTCGGTCAATGGCAGTGTCGTCGGGGTGAGGCCGGCGCTCGCCGAGGCGATGCGCGCGCCATTGATCGACTTTCTCGACGCCGCGGCGATCGGCCGGGCGCTGTTCGGGGTTGCCGAGTCGAGGCTGCGCTTTGGTGTGCCCTTCCCGTTCTCGATGCATGCCGAGCTGGTTACCTACTGGCTCGACGGAATCGGCGTTTCATCCGCGGTGGAACTGACCACCATTCCGCCGCCGCGCATGGCCGCGGCGATCGCCGCGGGCGAGATCGATGCCTTTTGCGTTGGGGAACCCTGGGGCAGCGTCGCAGTCGAAGCCGGCGCGGCCGATCTCATCCTGCCGGGCGCGGCGATCTGGCGTTTCGCGCCTGAAAAGGTGCTGGCGATGACGCGCGCCGGCGTCGAAGCCGCGCCGGACCGCGCCGCGGCGCTGATGCGGGCCTGCTGGCGTGCCTGCCAGTGGATCGCCAACCCGGCGAATGTCATGACGACCGCCGAGATCATGGGGCGGCCCGAGTATCTGAACGTCCCGCCCGAGATCCTGGAACGGCCGTTGCGTGGCCGTCTGGTCGTCAATGCCCGCGGGGATGAGCGGGCCGTGCCGCGCTGCGTCGAGTTTTTCGCAGGCGCGGCGACTTTTCCCTGGCGCAGTCAGGCGACATGGATCGCGGATGCGCTGGCGAGACGTACCGGCGCAGACCGCGCTGCCTTGCGCACGGCCGCGCGATCGGCGTTCCGGTCCGATCTCTACCGCGACGTGCTCGGCCCCGCCGGAGCCGATCTCCCCGGCGCCTCGGAAAAACTGGAAGGAGCCTTGACGGTGCCGACGGCGGTCGCCTCGACGCTGGGCCGGCTGCAACTCGGGTCCGACAGCTTCTTCGATGGCCGGGTATTTGATCCTTCCTTAGGCGACTAGCGCGGAACTCTGCGCATTCACTGAGCATCGGTTTGAATTCGCTTCGCTGGCACCAAAAAACTTCTTGCGGGTGCGAAGGGGCGCGCGCAGAAGTCGGATGACGGCTCAATGGCGAGCCTCAAGAGATCTGCTCCGATGACGGGGCACGCAGGCAAGGCCGCCTGATCCACGCGCGAACCGCGCGTCAGGATCGGCGGCTTTTTCGTTTCCAAGGCCTCGGCTTTCCGACGTTCGGGAGGCCAGCTCCACAGCCATCACAGGACAGCCATGTCGCGCCATCTCCTTCTCGCGGGTTCCGCCCTCGGACTGTTTTTCTCCGCCGCTCACGCCGAGGTGCTGGCCGTCGAGAAGGACGAGCTGACGCTGGGTTTCATCAAGCTCACCGACATGGCGCCCCTCGCCATCGCGGCGGAAAAGGGCTTCTTCGAGGACGAGGGGCTCTATGTCACGCTGGAGCCTCAGGCCAACTGGAAGGTTCTGCTCGACCGGGTGATCTCGGGCGAGCTCGATGGCGCCCACATGCTGGCCGGCCAGCCCCTGGCGGCGACCATCGGCTACGGCACCAAGGCGCATATCGTCACACCCTTTTCCATGGACCTGAACGGCAACGCCATCACCGTGTCCAACGCGGTCTGGGAGGCGATGAAGCCGGGAATCGCGACCGGTCCCGACGGCAAGCCGATTCATCCGATCTCGGCCACCGCGTTGAAGCCGGTGATCGAGGCGGCGCGGGCGGAGGGCAAGGCCTTCGGCATGGGCATGGTCTTTCCGGTCTCCACCCACAACTACGAGCTGCGCTACTGGCTGGCCGCGGGCGGGATCGAGCCGGGCTTCTATTCCCCTGATGACACCTCCGGTCAGATCGACGCGGATCTGCTCATCTCCGTCACGCCACCGCCGCAGATGCCCGCCACCCTCGAGGCGGGCACGATTTCCGGCTATTCGGTGGGAGAGCCGTGGAACCAGGCGGCGGTGTTCAAGGGCATCGGCGTGCCGGTCATCACCGACACGCAGATCTTCGCGAACAACCCCGAAAAGGTCTTCGGCTTGACCGAGGCTTTCGTCGAGGCGAACCCGAACACCACACTGGCGCTGACCAAGGCGCTGATCCGCGCGGTCGAGTGGCTCGACGCCGACAACGGTGCCAACCGGGCGGAGGCGGTGGAGATCCTGTCGCGCTCCGAATATGTCGGCGCGGACGAGGAGGTCATCGCCAATTCGATGACCGGCACCTTCGAATTCGAAAAGGGCGACAAGCGGCCCGCCGCGGATTTCAACATCTTCTTCCGCGAGAACGCGAGCTATCCGTTCTATTCGGACGCGGTCTGGACGCTGACCCAGATGCGCCGCTGGGGCCAGATCCCCGAGGGCCGGACGGACGCCTGGTACGACGAGACGGCGAAGTCGGTCTACAAGCCGGAAATCTACGAGCAGGCCGCCAGGATGCTCGTAGAGGAAGGCCTGGCCCGGGCCGATGACTTCCCCTTCGGAACCGACGGCTACAAGCCCCCGAGCGCGGCCTTCATCGACGGCGTCGAATACGACGGTCGCGGCCCCAACGCCTATCTCGAAAAGCTGTCGATCGGGCTGAAGGACGGCCAGACCGTCACCAACGCCGGCGTGCGGGGCTGAGGAGAAACCGATGACCATGACCCTCGACGCCGATCTTGTCGCCGAGGCGCGCCGTGCCCGGCGCGTCGCCCGCGCCGCGCGGATTGCTCGCACCCTCGATACCGTCGGTCTGGGCTTTCTGTCGCCGCTGGCCAAGGCCGCGGCCGGCGACGATCCGTCCGGCAATATCAAGAGCTTCGCCCGCCTCGTTGGCATCCCGCTTTTCGCGATCGCCGCCTTTCTCGTCGCCTGGGGCGTGCTGGCGCCCCCGGTGCAGACCTCGCTCGGCGCCCTGCCGGGACCGGCCGCGGTCTGGGAGCAGGCCGTCGTCCTGCATGAGGACTACGTCCGCGAGGGCGAGAAGCGCGCCGCCTTCTACGAACGCCAGGACAAGCGCAATGCCGAACTCACCGCCGCCGGGCGGGCCGACGAGGTGAAGGTCCGCGACTATACCGGCAAGCCCACCTTCTACGCCCAGATCTGGACCTCGATCCGGACGGTGCTCTTCGGTTTTGCCATCGCCACCTTCATCGCCGTGCCGGTGGGAATAGTCAGTGGCCTGTCGCCTTCGGTGAACCTCGGACTGACCCCGCTCATCCAGATCTTCAAGCCGGTCTCGCCGCTCGCCTGGCTGCCCATCGTCACCATGGTGGTCTCCGCCGTCTACAGGTCCGAGAATCCCGCGTTCTCCAAGAGCTTCCTCGTCTCGGCGATCACTGTGACGCTCTGCTCGCTGTGGCCGACGCTCATCAACACCGGCCTCGGGGTCGCCTCGATCGACAAGGACCTGCTGAACGTCAGCCGGGTGCTGAGGCTCTCGACCTGGACCAAGATCACCAAGCTGGTGCTGCCCTCGGCGCTGCCGCTGATCTTCACCGGCCTGCGCCTGTCGCTCGGCGTCGGCTGGATGGTGCTGATCGCGGCCGAGATGCTGGCGCAGAACCCGGGCCTCGGCAAGTTCGTCTGGGACGAGTTCCAGAACGGGTCGTCCGATAGCCTCGCCCGCATCATGGTCGCGGTGCTGACCATCGGCATCATCGGCTTCCTTCTCGACCGGATCATGTTCGCGATCCAGTCGGCGGTCTCCATCACAGCGGAGAGGTAGGTACCCCATGGCGATCCTCGAACTCAGAAACGTCACCAAGAGCCACGGCCACGGACACCCGCCGATCCTGAAGGACATCAGCCTCTCGATCGAATCCGGGCAGTTCGTGGCGATCCTCGGCTTCTCGGGCACCGGGAAGACCACGCTCATCAATCTCGTCGCGGGCCTCGCCACCCCCGACACCGGCTCGGTCACCTTCAAGGGAGCGCCGATCGCCGAACCCTCTCCGGAGCGCGCGCTGGTCTTTCAGTCCTACGCGCTGATGCCCTGGCTCTCGGTCGCCGACAACATCGGCCTCGCCGTCGACGCCGTGCACAAGGGCAGGTCGCGGGCCGAGCGCGCGGTCATCACCGACCGCTACATCGCGATGGTGGGTCTCGACCACGCCCGCGACCGCAGGCCTCCCGAATTGTCGGGCGGCATGCGTCAGCGCGTCTCGGTCGCCCGCGCGCTGGCCATGGAGCCCGAGATGCTTCTCATGGACGAGCCGCTCTCGGCGCTGGACGCGCTGACCCGGGCAAATCTCGCCGACGAGATCGAACGGATCTGGGAAGCGGAATGCCGTACCGTGCTGATGATCACCAACGACGTGGACGAGGCGCTGATCCTCGCCGACCGCGTGCTGGTTCTGAATCCGGACGGCACCATGGGTCCGGATGTGAAGGTCACCCTGACGCGGCCCCGCGACCGAATGGCGTTGAACGAGAACCCGGTCTTCAAGGGCCTGCGTACGCAGATCACCCAGTATCTGATGGACGTCGGCATCGCCGCCAAGGCGCCCTCGGTGCGCCAGCTGCCGGTGGTGACGCCGCGCCACGCGCTGCCCCCGGCCTACGCCAGGGCGGCGCAGGTGGTGACGGACGAGCGCTACCTGCAATTCTCGCAGCTCTACAAGACCTACGCCACGCCCAAGGGTCCGCTGACGGTTGTCCGCGATTTCAACCTGACCATGCGGCGCGGCGAATTCATCTCGGTGATCGGGCATTCCGGCTGCGGCAAGTCCACGGTCCTGACCATGGCGGCCGGGCTCAACGGCATTTCCTCCGGCGCGGTCGTGCTCGACGGCCGGCTACTTCGCCGAGCACTCGACGCCGCTGCGCTATCTGGAGTCGAGCATCGACCTCCTGTCGGGCGCGCCGCTCCGTCATCCGCCCGCGCCCCTGCGCGGCGTCGACGTCACCGCCGTGATCGACCCCAGCGCGACGATCGTCGAGCCCGTGCGCATCGGCCCGGGCGCGGTGATCGGCGCGGGTGCCACCGTCGGGCCGCATGCCGTCGTCGGCACCAACGCCACCGTCGAGCCCGGCGCGCACCTCACGCGCACCGTGGTCTGGG
>NZ_CALAGI010000006.1 GCF_937891315.1 uncultured Amaricoccus sp.
AGGGGCCCCGCCAACGGGCGGGGAGAAAAAAGGACTCGCGGCCAACAGGCCGCTCGGGCGCTTCGGCCTCGGCCGGAGCGGAATCCAAGGGCGACGCGCCCCGCGGGAGCCGACCATCGACTTGCGCACGGCCTTCCCGTCGCGGAGACAGACCTTGCTTTATCCAATGCCGATTCCCGGACATGATTGTATGGAGGAATGCCGAGGACAGGGACAAAACCAGATGATCCGCGCAGGCGATCAGTATCGCGACTCGATCCGGAACAGCCGCGAAACCTGTCTCGGCGGCGAGCGGACGCCCGACCATGCCGGCTTCGTCGCGCCGGAGACGAAGCTCTGGCTCGACAAATACGACTCGATCAACGAGAACTGGGCGGCGGATGATCGGCGCAAGCTGCTCGCCGTCGCGCGCGACCTTCATCAACTCCGACCACGCAGGTCATCGCCTGACCTTCCAGCTTTTCGCCCAAGGCCCGCCCCTCGCGCATCTCGCCGCCGCCCATCGCAGTTTCGACTGGGACGGACCGCTCGATTTCGTGAGGAAATCCGCCGGCCTGCCGGACCGGGAAATGGGCGGTCCCGCCACGCTCAAGACCGCGGTATGACGCCATGACCAGAATGGACAGCCCCCACTCCGACGCCGCCCTGCGGGCGGACCCGATCGCCGCCCTCCGGGCGACCGCCGCCCGGCCCTTCACCCAAGCGACGGCGATGCCGGCCGCGATCTACACCTCCGAGGCGGTGGTCGCGGCCGAGCGTGACCGCGTCTTCGCGCGCGACTGGATCTGCGTCGGCCGGGCCGAAGCATTGAGAGAACCGGGCGACTATCTCACCTACGACCTCGCCGGCCAGCCGATCATCGTCCTGCGCGACGCGGACGGCGAGATCCGCGCGCTGTCGAATGTCTGCCGGCACCGGATGTCGACCCTGCTGACCGGTTCGGGCAATGCGAAACGCATCACCTGCCCCTACCATGCCTGGACCTACGAGCTCGACGGCCGCCTGCGCGGCGCGCCCTACATGACCCGCAACGATTGCTTCCAGCGCGAGGATCTGCGGCTGCCCGCGATCCGCTGCGAGGTCTGGCTCGGCTTCGTGCTCGTCACGCTCGATCCGGAGGCCACGCCGGTGGCCGAGACGCTGCGCGATCTCGCCGCCGAGATCGCGCCCTACGACATGGCAAGCTATACCGAGCTTTTCCGCGAGACCCATGTCTGGGATACCAACTGGAAGGTGCTCGCCGAGAATTTCATGGAGAGCTACCACCTGCCCGCCTGCCACGCCGGAACCATCGGCCGGCTCTCCTCGATCGCCGATGCCGAGATGCCGGCGGGCGCCCCGGCCTACAACATCCATTTCATCACCAAGGACCCGTCCTTCACCCTGTCCGTCGCCCATCCGACCAACATCACGCTGACCGGCGACTGGCGCCTGCGCACCGCGGTCTTCGCGATCTATCCCTCGCTGATGATCACGCTGACGCCGGGCTATTTCTGGTATCTCTCGCTCCAGCCGATCAGCGCCGGCCGGGTGCATATCATCTTCGGCGGCGGCCTCTCGCCGGATTTCCTCGCCGACCCCGAGCACGAGGCGCACATGGCGGCGACCAAGGCGTTGCTCGACGCGGTCAATGCCGAGGACAAGGGCTGCACCGAGCGTGTCTATCGCGGCGTCTCCGCGCCGCTGGCCGCGCCCGGACCGCTCAGCCATCTGGAGCGGCCGCTCTACGACTTCTCCCGCTACCTCGCCGCGCGGCTCGGCGCGTGACGGCATAGGGGATCTCGCCATGAACGCCCTTCCCCCACCTCCCCTGCGCCAGAGCTTCCTCGACGGCATGAGCCGCGCCGCCGCCACCGTGAACGTGGTCGCCACCGACGGCCCGGCGGGGCGCGCGGGCGTCACCGTCTCGGCCATGTCCTCGGTCTCGGCCGATGGCGAGGCGCCGACCCTGCTGGTCTGCGTCCACCATCTCTCGCCCGCCGCCCGGACGATCATCGACAACGGCGTCTTTTGCGTGAACATCCTGCGCGACGACCAGTCCTACATCTCCGATACCTTCGCCGGCCGCCTCGGAACCGCCGACGGCGACAAGTTCTCCTGCGCCCCCTGGACGGCGATGGAGAGCGGCGCTCCCCGGGTCCGCGACCCGCTCGCCGCCTTTGACTGCCGCGTGCGCAGTGCCGAGCGCATCGGCACGCATCACGTCTTCATCGGCGAGGTCGGCGCGGTCTTCGTCGCCGGCGCCGGCAATCCGCTGATCTTCGCCAACCGCGCCTATGGCGCCCCGGCCCGCGTTCTTCCCGCCCGCGTCGGCGGCGAGACCCGGGCCCGCGAGCGTATCCGCGTCGCCGCGCTCCATACCTTCGGGCCGCACCTGCTGCCGTCGGTGATCGCCGACCTCGAGGCCGCCCAGGGCCCCGTTTCGCTCGACCTGCACGAGGGCGACCAGCGCCACCTGCTCGGGCTGCTGCGGACTGGCGCGGTCGATCTCGCCTTTCTCCATGATTTCGACCTCGGCGAGGATGTCGTCGCCCAGACCGTGGCCGACATCGCGCCCCATGCGCTGCTGCCCGGGAACCACCCGCTCGCGTCGCGCGATTCGGTCCCGCTCGCCGAGCTGCTGACCGAGCGCCTGGTCCTGCTCGATGCGAGCCCCAGCCGCGACTATTTCCTGTCTCTCTTCGCCGGCGTCGGCGCGCCGACCATCGGCTTCCGCGCCCAGACCTTCGAGATGGTGCGCGGGCTCGTCGCGCAGGGTCTCGGCTATTCGCTGCTGGCGACCAGGCCCGCCAGTGCGATGAGCTACGACGGCCACGCCCTCGTCACCCGGCCGCTGGCCGACGATGTGCCGCCGAGCCGCCTCGTCCTCGCCCGTCGCCGCGACGGCGCGATGAACGCCGCGACCCGGGCCTTCCTCTGGCACTGCGCCGCCGTCTTCGGCCTCGATCTCGACTGACCCCGCGACGCTTCGGTTCGGTTCAGAGCTGGGTGCCGAGGGCGACGAGGGCGGCGCCGAGGAGCGCGCCGGCGAGGCCGTAGAGCCAGCCGGGAGGGCGGCGGCGCGGCGGTTCGGGCGGCTGGGCGACGGCGCGAAGCAGCGCCGCTTCGGCGAGTTCGGGCAGGCGCGGGCCGAAGCGCGACAGCACGCGCAGCGTGTCGCCGAGGTCGCGCGCCATCGCCCGGGGGCCGAGATTCGCGCCGATATAGTCGGTCACCACCGGGCGCGCGGTCTCCCACATGTTCATCGCCGGATCGAGGCTGCGCGCGACACCTTCGACCACCACCATGGTCCGCTGCAGCAGGATGAGCTCGGTGCGGGTTTCCATGCCGAAGCGTTCGGTCACTTCGAAGAGATGGGCGAGCAGGCGGGCCATCGAGATGCGCGTCGCGTCCTGGCCGAAGATCGGCTCGCCGACCGCGCGCAGTGCCTGGGCGAAGGCCGCCATGTCGCGGTCGCGCGGCACGTAGCCCGCCTCGAAATGCACGGCGGCGACCCGGGCATAGTCGCGGCGGAGAAAGCCCATCAGGATCTCGGCATAGACCCGGCGGGTATAGGGGTCGATCCGGCCCATGATGCCGAAATCGAGGGCCACGATGGCGCCATCCGGGCCGAGCTTCAGATTACCCTGATGCATGTCGGCATGGAAGAACCCGTCGCGCAGCGCGTGGGTGAGGAAGGTCTGGATGATCCGCTCGGAGACATCGGTGAGATCGGCGCCGCTGTCACGGAGCGCGGCCACGTCGCCGAAATTGATGCCCTCCGCCCATTCGAGTGTCATGACCCGGCGGGCCGAGGCCGGCCAGATCACCGCCGGAACGCGGAAGCGGGGATCGTCCTCGGTACTGGCGCGGAACTCCGCGGCGGCGGCCGCCTCCATCCTGAGGTCGAGTTCGCCCTGCACCACGCCCTCGAAATGCCGGATCACCGCGCGAGGGCGCAGGCGGCGGGCAAAGGGCGCCAGCGCCTCGATCAGCCAGGCGGCGAGGTAGAAGGCGTCGACGTCGCGCAGGAAGGCGCGCTCGATGCCCGGACGCAGCACCTTGACCGCCACCGGGCGACCGCTGGCCGCGAGGGTCGCGCGATGCACCTGGGCGAGCGAGGCGGCGGCGACCGGCGCGCCGAACTCGGCGAAGAGCGTCTCGACCGGCGCGCCGAGCTCGCGCGCGACCTCCGCCCGCGCCTCGGCCTCGGAGAAGGGCGGCAGCTTGTCCTGCAGGACGGTCAGCTGGCTCGCGAGCTCGGGCCCCACGATGTCGGGGCGGGTGGACATGAGCTGGCCGAACTTGATGTAGGCCGGGCCGAGCGCGGTCAGCGCGCGGGGCACGGGCGGCTGGGCGGGGTCGCCGGCGAGGCCGAGCCACTGGAATGGCCAGCCGAGGACACGGGCGGCGAGGCGCAGCGATGGCGGCGCGTCGAGCGCGCCGAGCGCGATCTCCATCGCGCCGGTGCGCTCGAAAGTGGCGCCGGTGCGGATCAGCCGCCAGAGATTGTGCGGGCCGCGCATCAGATCTTCCAGGCGGAATGCAGCGCGGCGATGCCCATGGAAAGGTTCCGGTACTTCACGAGATCGAAGCCGGCCGCGCGGATCATCGCCGCGAAACGCTCCTGATCGGGGAAGCGGCGGATCGATTCGACGAGATACTGGTAGCTCGCCCGGTCGCCGGCGAGCGCCTGACCGAGCGGCGGGATCACATTGAAGGAATAGAGATCATAGAGCCGACGGAGCCCGTCGTTCGGCACCCGGCTGAATTCGAGCACGAGGAGCCGGCCGCCGGGTTTCAGGACGCGGAACGCCTCGGCGAGCGCCTCCTCGATCCGGGTCACGTTCCGGATGCCGAAAGAAATGGTATAGGCGTCGAAGGTAGCGTCGGCGAAGGGCAGCGCCATGGCGTCGCCGGTCACCCAGTCGATGGCAGCGCCATGCGCCCGCGCCTCGGCCCGGGCGCGGCCCTCGACCAGCATATGCTCGGTCATGTCGAGCACGGTGACATGGCCTTCGCCCTTGACGCGGTCGAGGAAGCGGAAGGCGACATCGCCGGTGCCGCCGGCGACGTCGAGCAGCCGCGTGCCCGGTCGGGGCGCCAGCCAGTCGAGCAGCGCGTCCTTCCACAGCCGGTGGATGCCGAGGCTCATCGCATCGTTCATCAGGTCGTATTTCGCGGCGACCGAGGTGAAGACGCCGCGAACGCGGCCGGCCTTCTCGTGCTCGGGCACGGTCTCGAAGCCGAAATGGGTGCCGGGCTCGGGAGTTTCGGTCATGCCGCTCGTTCTTTCCGTCGATCGCGCTCCTGCTTATAGGGGACGGCGGGGCCGCTGCAACCGCGACCCGAAGCGGGGAGGGGCGATGCCGGAGCTGCCGGAGGTCGAGACGGTGCGCCGGGGACTGGAGCCGGTGCTGATCGGGCGGCGGATCCTCCGGGCCGAGATCCGGCGGCCCGATCTGCGCTGGCCGTTTCCGCCGCGCATGGGCGCGCGGCTGGAGGGGGCGCGGGTCGATGCGCTGCGCCGGCGGTCGAAATATCTCCTGGCCGATCTCGATACCGGCGAGACCTTGATCGCCCATCTCGGCATGTCGGGGCGGATGCTCGTCTCCGGCGGGACGGTCGGCGCATTTCACCATCCGCTCGCGGCGGCGCTGCCGCATGATCATGTGATCCTCGATATCGAGGGCGGGGCGCGGATCACCTTCAACGACGCGCGGCGGTTCGGGGCGATGGACCTCTGGCCGACGGCGGAGCTCGGCGCGCATCGCCTGCTGGCGGGACTGGGGCCGGAGCCGCTCGGCAACGGCTTTCACGCCGACTATCTCGCGGCGCGACTGCGGGGGCGCCCGGGTCCGGTGAAGGCGCTGCTGCTTGACCAGCGACTGGTGGCGGGGCTCGGCAATATCTATGTCTGCGAGGCGCTGTGGCGGGCTCGCCTGTCGCCGGAGCGGCCGGGGCGGGACGTGACGGGGACGGAGCTCGAGGCGCTGGTCGCGGCGATCCGCGCGGTGCTCGAGGAGGCGATCACGGCCGGCGGCTCCTCGCTCCGCGACTATCGCCGGGCGGATGGCGAGCTCGGCTATTTCCAGCACGCCTTCGCCGTCTATGGCCGCGAGGGGGCGCCGTGCCCGCGTTGCGGCGGGGCGGTCGCGCGGCTGGTCCAGTCGGGACGGTCGAGCTTCCATTGCCCCGCCTGCCAGGGCGCGTCCGGCGCGCGCGCCGGCGCGAACACGAAGTCTTGAACCGGGTCGGCGCGGTGCTAAACCGGATCGCGGGACAGTTCGAGAGGAGCGTGCGTTGGCCTATCAAACCTTGCTGGTGGAGATCGACGACCATATCGGCATCATCCGGCTCAACCGCCCCGAAGCGCTCAATGCGCTGAACGGGCGGATGGTGGACGAGATCGCGGCGGCGCTCGGCGAGATGGACGCTTCGCCGAAGGTCCGGGCGATCATCGTCACGGGGTCGGACAAGGCCTTCGCCGCCGGCGCGGACGTGAAGGAGATGGCGGCGAAGAGTTTCGCCGACGTCAGCAACGAGGAGATCTACGCCGCTTCCTCGGATGCGATCGCGCGTTGCCGCAAGCCGATCATCGCGGCGGTCGCGGGCTATTGCCTCGGCGGCGGCTGCGAGCTCGCCATGCTCTGCGATTTCATCATCGCGGCGGACAACGCGAAATTCGGCCAGCCGGAGATCAATCTCGGCATCATTCCCGGCATCGGCGGCACCCAGCGCCTGACCCGCGCGGTCGGCAAGGCCAAGGCGATGGAGATGTGCCTGACCGGCCGCTTCATGGACGCCGCCGAGGCGGAGGCCGCCGGCCTTGTCAGCCGCGTGGTTCCCGCGAAGGATCTCGCCCGCGAGGCCCGCGAGACGGCGGCGAAGATCGCCGAAAAGCCGCCGCTGGCCGTCCGCGCCGCCAAGGAGGCGGTGAACCGGAGCTTCGAGACGACCCTGCGCGAGGGCGTTCTCTTCGAGCGACGGCAGTTCTACGCGCTCTTCGCCTCGGACGATCGGACGGAAGGGATGGCGGCCTTCGTCGAGAAACGCGCGCCGCGTTTCCGGGGACGCTAGGGCTCTCCCGCGAGGCGCGCGTAGCCCTTGGTTCCCGCTCCGGCCGACGCCGGAGCGCCCGAGCGGCCCGTTGGCCGCGAGTCCTTTTTTCTCCCCGCCTGTTGGCGGGGGCCCCTCGTCCTGCCCGATAGGAATTCTGCCAATATGAAACTGGAAGAAGCCGAGGGGGCGGCGTGGTCCCGCGGGGCTTCCGGCGCACTGGAGGGCTGAGCCCCGGGTCAGCGAGGGGCGCCTGGGAGGAGGGGACAGCGCGGGTCACGGCGGCGGGGCGGTAGGGTTTCGTTAAGGTCGTTGCTCCATTTTCGCGTCATCCGGCCGGCCGCTCGCGAACGGCGCGACAGGCATTGGGGCGACGGAGGGTGCGATGCTCGACAATTCGGCGGCGCGCCGGCCGCTCGCGAAAACCGGTAGCGGCCGCGATTTCTTCCATCGGGCCGAACCCGGGACGACGAGCATCATTCTTCCGGCGAGCAACGAGGCGCGATATATCGGCCCTTGCCTCGAGGCGCTGCTCGCCTCGACCGGGATCGGCGACGCGCATCCCATGGAGATCATCGTCGTCGCCAATGCCTGCCGGGACGAGACCGTTTCGATCGCGCGGGGCTTCGCGCCCGTGGCGGCGGCGCGCGGTTGGCGACTGGTCGTGCTCGATCTCGCCGAGGGCGGCAAGCTCAATGCGCTCAACGCCGGGGACCAGGCGGCGCGGGGGGCGATCCGGGTCTATCTCGACGCCGACGTGATCGTCAGCCCGGCTCTCCTCGCCGAGCTGCGCGCGGCGCTCGACCGGCGGGGGCCGGCCTATGCCAGCGGCGCGATGCGCATCGCGCCTTCGCGCAGCCGGGTCAGCCGGGCCTATGGGCGGCTCTGGGCCCGGGTGCCGTTCATGGCCGAAGGCGTGCCGGGCTGCGGCGTCTTCGCCGTGAACGCCGCGGGCCGCGCGCGCTGGGGCGCCTTTCCCGACATCATCTCGGACGATACTTTCGCCCGGCTGCAATTCACGCCCGAGGAGCGGATCGCGGTCGCCGCGCCCTATGACTGGCCGATCGTCGAGGGTTTCTCGCGACTGGTCCGGGTGCGGCGGCGGCAGGACGCGGGCGTCGCGGAGATCGCGCGGCGCTATCCCGCGCTGCTGGAGAACGAGGGCAAGGCGCCGGTCGGCGCGAGCGGCGGCCTGCGGCTGGCCCTGAGCGATCCGATCGGCTTCGCCGTCTACGCCGCCGTCGCGCTGGCCGTCCGGCTGCCGCTGGGCGGCGCCGGCGGCTGGAGCCGGGGGCGTTAGGCGCGCATGAGCTTCGCGCGCAACCGCCTGATTCTGATCGCGGGTCTGCTTTGCCTCGAGCTCGTCGGGCTGGCGCTCGCCTACCAGGTGCTGACCTCGTTCGAATGCCAGGCGACCGAGGCGATGGGCGCCTGCCGCTTCCTGCGCAGTTTCGTGGCGCGGGCGATCTCGATCCTCGCCGCGCTCGCGGTCTTCGCCTGGGCCCGGCCCGCGGCGATGGGGCGTCTTGTCCGCCGTATCGAGGCGAACGCCGGCGGGTCGGCCTGGTCCTCGCTGCATTTCGCAGGCGTGGCACTGATGTTCGCGCCGCTGCTGCTGCCGGCCTCCTCGCCGGGCGATCTCTTCCTGCGCGCCGTCGGGCCCTGGCTGATCGGGGCGACGGCGGCGGGCGTCGGCGCGCTGCTCTGGCTCGCGCCGCCGCGCGACTGGTTCGACTGGCTGCGCGAGGAGCGGTTCGCGCCGCTCGCCGTGCTGGCGGCCGGCTTCGCCATCCCCGATCTCGCCGAACTGGCCCAGCCGCTCTGGTACTGGCCGGCGCTGGCGCGCGCCACCTTCGACGCGGTCTATCTGGCGCTGCGGGGGATCGGCGCCGGGCCGGTGGCCGATCCGCCGGCCTATATCATCGGGATCGACGGGTTCCTCGTTCATATCGCGCAGCAATGTTCGGGCATCGAGGGGCTGGCGATGATGACCGCCTTCGCCCTGCTCTATTCGGCGCTGTTCCGCGACACGCTGCGCCTGTGGCGATTCTGGCTGGTCGTGGTCCCGCTCGGACTGGCGCTCAGCTGGCTGCTCAATGTCGCGCGGATCGCGGGCCTCATCCTGATCGGCGCGCGGATCTCGCCGGACCTCGCGGTCAACGGCTTTCACAGCTACGCCGGCTGGATGTTCTTCACACTGCTGGCGCTCGCGCTGCTCTATGTCGCGCAGGTAACGCCCTGGTTGCGCAAGGGGCCGCGCGACCTTGGCGCGCGCCCTCTGGGCGAGGACTGGACGGCGGCGCGGATCCTGCCGTTCGTGGTCTTCATGCTGGGAAGCGTCGCCGCCTCGGCGCTGTCGAGCCATCCCGACCTCGCCTATCCGCTCAAGGCCACGGCGATGGCGGCGGCGCTCTGGTTCTTCCGGCGCTGCTACGCGCGGCTGGACCGGGGCATCGATCCGGTCGCGCTGGTGGCGGGCGTCGGTGTCGGCTTCGGGTGGATCCTGCTGCGGGCGCCGGCGAGCGCCGAGGATGCCCGACTGGCGGCGGGGCTCGCCGGGTTCGGCGGCGCGGCGTTCGCGCTCTGGGCGACCACGCGGATTCTCGGTACCGTGCTGCTGGTGCCGATGATCGAGGAGCTGTTCTTTCGCGGCTATGTGCTGGCGCGGCTCGACCGCGGCGGGCTCGCCTGGCGCTTCGTGGCGATCGCGGTTTCGTCCGCGCTTTTCGCCGCGCTGCATGGGCGCTGGCTGGCGGCGGGCGCCGCCGGCCTCGTCTTCGCCTGCGTATTTCTGCGGCGGGGACGACTATCGGATGCGATCGTCGCGCATGTGGTCGCGAATTTCGTCGTCGCCGGCTGGGCCGTGGCGAATGGCGACTGGAGCGCGATCTGAAAGACCGCGGTCCGGAGGACGTCAACGAGCGATGAAAGCGACTTGCCGAGGCGCCGATGGGACGGCCGGCAAGTCCGAGGAAATGCCGCCGCCATTCTGGCGACGGGACCGAGCCTCAGCGGCTGGAACGGCGACGCTCCCAGGCGAAGGCGAGGCCACCCGCGACCGCGGCGAGCGCCGCGAAACCGGCGGCGGCGTCGATCTCCGGAACCCGGGCGACCGGGCCATGACCCTGGATCGGGCTCGGCTCGTCGCCGACGGCGAAAGCCGGCGAGACCGAAAGACCCAGGGCGAACGCGCTGGCAAGAATGGATTTGGTCTTCATTGGGCACCTCTGCTACCATTTAACGAGGCTGATAATCGCGAAAGTACGCATAAAAAACCAGCGGTATGGTGTTGATTGGTTAAGGCCTCTGATCAGGCCACAGCGCCGATCGTCGGGGGCGATGCAACCTCCGGCATGTGCCCCACGGCGGGAACGGCACCCATCAGTTCGGCGAGCCGGCCCGCTTCGCGATCTATGTCGTGACGGTCGAGCGCGCGGGCGCGGCCGGCCGCGCCCATCGCCGCGAGCCGGTCGCGCGGCGTGCCGGCCAGGGCGACCATCGCCCGCGCCAGCGCCTCGGGATCTCCAGCGGGCACGAGCCACCCGGTCTCGCCGGGAACCACCAGTTCGGGGACCCCGGCGATGGCGGTGGCGATGACCGGACGGCCGGCCGCCATCGCTTCCATCACCACCATCGGCAGGCCTTCGGCGAAGCTTGGCATGACGAGCGCGTGGGCGGCGGCGAGCTCGTCGCGGACCCGGGCCTCGTCAACCCAGCCGGTGATCGTCACGCGACCCGTCAACCCACGCGCCGTGATCGCGGCCTCGATAGGGCCACGCAGTTCGCCGTCGCCGACGAGGGTGAGACGCAGGGCGGGATGCTCGCGAAGGGCGTGAGCCATCGCCTCGACCAGCAGGAGCTGGCCTTTCTGCTCGACGAGCCGGCCGATGGCGACCAGCCGCGTCTCGGGGCCGGCGGGGATCGGCGCGGGAGTGGCGAAGCGGGCGGGTTCGACGCCGCAATGCACGACCTTGATCCGGGCCCAGCCGTCGAGGTCGGACCAGCGGCAGAGCTGGCTGCGGCCGAAGCTGCTGATCGCGACGGTGAAGGCGGCATGGCGCATCTTGTCGCCGAGGCTGAGGGCGACCGGCGCGTCGAACTCTTCAGGCCCGTGCACGGTGAAGCTGTAGGCCGGACCGCCGAGCAGCCGCGCCAGCATCGCCACGCTGGCGGAATTGGTGCCGAAATGCGCGTGCAGATGGTCGATCCCGAGCGCCCGGCAGCGCGCGACGACATGGCAGGCCTCGACGAAATAGACAAGATGCCGCGACACGCCCCGTTCGGCCCGCCGGCCGGTGGCGATGGCGAGACGCAGCGCCGCGAGGCTCCGCCCCGGCGCGCGCGCGATCTGTGCCAGCGTGTCAAAGGCGAGACGCGGGGCGCCGGCGGACAGCACATGCTCGGTGCGGTCGTCCTCGGCGAGATCGCCCGGATCGACGAGGCGCGCGCGCGCGCCGCGCATCGCGAAACGATGCACCGCGATCCCGCGCCGCTCCAGCGCCTGGATCTCACGGCGGATGAAGCTGTGCGAGGGTTGGGGATAGGTATTGACCAGATAGGCGATGTTCATGGCGCGTCCCGGGCGGCCGGCGATCCCCTCCTTCCTAGGGCGCGGTGACAAACAAAGTATAAACGCTTGGCCTGTAGACCGGCCGCGACGGTCGAACGCCGTCGCCGGTTCCGCGCCGCCGATTCCGGCGCCAGCTTGGAGTTTGTCACGTGGCCATGCTCACCAACACCCTGCGGGGCGATGGCCTGATCGCACGGGCGATGCGCAGTTCGGCCTGGACACTCGGGGGCTACGGGGCCGCGCAGGCGATCCGCCTCGCCTCGAACCTGATCCTGACCCGAATCCTGTTTCCCGAGACCTTCGGCATGATGGCTCTGGTGACCATCGCCATGGTCGGGTTGCAGCAATTCTCGGATGTCGGCATCGGTCCCTCGATCAACCAGAACAGGCGCGGCGACGATCCCGACTTCCTCGATACCGCCTGGACGATCCAGGTGGTCCGCGGCTTGATGCTGTGGGGGGCGACCTGCGCGCTGGCCTGGCCGGTCTCGCAATTCTACGGCGAACCGCAGCTGCTCCATCTTCTGCCGGCGACCGGCCTCACCCTCGTCATCTCGGGTTTCAATCCGACGCGGATCGAGACCGCCCACCGCCACCTGATGATCGGGCGCGTGACCTTGCTCGATCTCGGCAGCCAGATCGTCGGGCTGGCCGCGACCATCGGGCTCGCGATCGCCATCCGGTCGGTCTGGGCGCTGGTGATCGGCGGCATCGCGGCCTCGATCGCCAAGCTCGTTCTCTGCAAGGTCTTTCTGCCCGGGCAGTCCAACCGTTTCCATTGGGAGCCGGCGGCCGCGCACGATCTCATCCATTTCGGCAAATGGATCTTCCTCAGCACGATGTGCGGTTTCATGATCGCCCAGGGCGACCGGGTGATCCTCGGCAAATATCTCTCGCTCGAGATGCTCGGCATCTACAATATCGGCTATTTCCTCGCGAGCTTTCCGCTGCTGCTCGGCGGCGCGGTGGTCGGGCGGGTGATGATCCCGCTCTATCGCGAATGTCCGCCCGCCGCCTCGGCCGGGAATTACCGCAAACTGCATCTGATGCGGATGCCGCTGACCAGCTTGCTGCTCGCACTGCTGATGGTGCTCGCCTTTTTCGGGGTCAAGGTGGTCGGGATGCTCTATGATTCGCGCTATCATCTCGCCGGGCCGATCGTGGTGCTGATCGCGAGCCTGCAGCTGCCGCAGGTGATCGGGCTGACCTACGACCAAGCCGCGCTCGCCGCCGGCGATTCGCGCCGGTTCTTCGTCCTGCTCTCGTCCCGCGCGGCGCTGATGACGAGCTTCATGCTGATCGGCGCCCACAATTGGGGACTGATCGGCGCGCTGGTCGGACAGGGGCTCGCCACCGCGCTCGTCTATCCGGTGGTGATCTGGATCGCGCGGCGCTATCGCGCCTGGGACCCGATCCACGACGTCACCTTCGCCTTGGTCGGCGGCGCCTTCGGCGCGCTCGCGCTCTGGCTCAACCAGGACGCCCTCGCGCCGCTCTTGATGCACTGACGCACGCCGCGAGGCCGAAGGTCGGAGGCCGTCCCACCGCCAACGAAAGCGTGATCCGCTCCTGGATGGGACATTCGCGTTTCGGAGTATGCTAACAAGCGTTGGTACGCTCGGCGGGCGAAGGAGGACGGCCGGCTTGGCCTGGTGGAAACAGACGCTTCTCGCGCTCGCGCTGCTCGTCGCGACGACCGTGCTCTGGGCGCTCTACATGCCCGGCGCGGCGCCTCTGCTCGCGCGGCTGGGCCTGACCGCGGCCGAGGGCGCGGCTCCGGCTCCGGCTCCGGACGGGACGCGCGCGCCGGGGAGAGCCGGAAGCGGCGGGCCGACGCGGGTGATCGGCACGGTCGTGCAGGCGGCGGAGGCGAACGGCCGGGTTTCGGCGATCGGCGACGGCAAGGCGCTGCATTCCGTCTCGGTACTGCCGATGGCACCGGGGCGCCTGATCTCGATCGAGGTCGCCTCGGGCGACGAGGTGACCGCGGGCGAGACCATCGCGCGACTCGACAGCGACGCCGAGGCGATCGCGCTCGACCGCGCGCGGCTCGCGGTGATGGACGCCGAGGCGACGGTCGCGCGCACCGAGCGGCTGCGGAGCGGCGGCGCCGCGACCGAGGTCCAGTTGCGCGAGGCCAACCTCGCACTGGAGAACGCCCGGCTGGAGGTGCGTGACGCGGATCTCGCACTGACGCGGCGCGCGATCACCGCGCCGATCAGCGGTGTCGTCGGTCTGCTGCCCGTCGATCCCGGTAGCCAGGTCGGCACGGCGACCGAGATCGCCACCATCGACGACCGCTCGCGCATCCTCGTCGATTTCCGCGTGCCCGAACGTTTCGCCGGCCGCCTCGCCATCGGCGATCCCGTCGATGCCACGGCCCTCGCCCGCCCCGAGCTGGCGCTTCGCGGCGAAATCGTGGCGATCGACAGCCGCGTCGATTCCGCCAGCCGCACGCTCAGGGCGCAGGCGGCGCTCGACAACGGCGCGGACCTGCTGCGCGGCGGCATGGCCTTCTCGATCCGCCTCGGCTTCAGCGGCGACACCTATCCGGCGGTCGATCCGCTGGCGATCCAGTGGAGCGGCGACGGACCTTACGTCTGGGTCGCGCGGGACGGGCACGCGGTTCGGGTGCCGGTCCGCATCGTCCAGCGCGACAGCGACCGGGTGATGGTCAGCGGGCGGCTCAACCCCGGCGAGCGCGTGGTGACCGAAGGCCTTCAGCGCCTGCGCGAAGGCGCCCCGCTGGTGTTCGAGGACGAGAATGGCTGACCCGGGGGCACCGTCCGGCGGCGGCGATCCGCCCGGCGGGCGGGTCGCGATCTTCATCCGGCGGCCGATCCTCGCCTTCGTGCTCAACGCGCTGATCGTGATCGCCGGGCTCGCGGCGTTCCTCGGCGTCGATGTGCGCGAGCTGCCCGAGGTCGATCGACCGGTGGTGACGGTGAACACCACCTTCGAGGGCGGCGCGCCGGAGACGGTGGATCGGGAAGTGACCTCGGTCATCGAGGGCGCGGCGAGCCGGGTCGCCGGCGTTCAGGACATCTCGTCGGAATCGCGCTTCGGACGCAGCCGGGTCACCATCGAATTCGGCGACCAAGCCGATCTCGACATGGCCGCGACCGACATCCGCGACGCCGTGGCGCGGGTGGCGAACGCGCTGCCCGACGAGGCGAAGGAGCCCGTCACCGTCAAGGCCGACGCCAACGCGTCCCCGGTCATCCGCATCGGTGTCACCTCGCACAGCCGGAGCGTGCAGGAGCTGACCGAGCTGGTGAAGAACGAGGTCGAGGACCGGCTGATCTCGGTGCCGGGCGTCGCCGACCTGCAGATCACCGGCGGGCGCGAGGAGATATACCGCGTCGATATCGATCCCGTGGCGCTGGCGAGCCGGGGCCTCACCCTCGCCGACGTGCGCGACGTGCTGGCCGACGCCGCCTTCGACGCGCCGGCCGGCACCCTTTCCAGCGGCGACCAGAGCATGGTGGTGCGCACAACCGCGGCGGTCGAATCGGGCGCCGCCTTCGAGGCGCTGATGCTGACGTCGAGCACGCGGCTCGGCGATGTCGCGCGGGTGACGCTCGGGCCGGATCTGCGCGAGAGCACGCTGCGGGCCGATGGCGAAACCGGGATCGGCATTGGCGTGATCCGGCAGGCGCGGTCGAACTCGCTCGAAATCTCCAAAGGCATCGCGGCGGCGGTCGAGGAGCTGCGCCGCGCGCTGCCGCCGGATGTCGCGATCTTTGTCAGCGGCGACGAGGCGACCTTCGTCAAGGGCGCGATCCATGAGGTGATCCTGACGCTGGTGATCGCCATCGCGCTGGTGATCGCCATCATCTATCTCTTCCTGCGCGACTGGCGGGCGACGCTGATCCCCGGGGTCACCATTCCCGTCGCGCTGACCGGGGCGGTGGCGGCGATCTATCTCGCCGGGTTCTCGATCAATATCCTGACGCTGCTGGCGCTCGTGCTGGCCACCGGGCTCGTCGTCGACGACGCCATCGTCGTGCTGGAGAACATCGTGCGGCGGCGGGCGGAGGGGATGGGTCCCCGCGCGGCCGCCGTGCTCGGCACCGAGCAGGTGTTCTTCGCGGTGGTGGCGACGACCCTGACGCTGGTCGCGGTCTTCGTGCCGCTATCCTTCCTGCCCGGCCAGACCGGCGCGCTGTTCCGCGAGTTCGGCTTCACAATGGCGATCTCGGTGTTGCTCTCGGCGGTGGTGGCGCTGACGCTCTGCCCGGTGATGGCGGCGAAGCTGCTGCGCACCGCGCCGGAGGAGGAACGCGCGGGGCCGCTCGCCGCCTTCGGCGGCTGGCTCCTCCGCCTCTATCGCCGATCGCTCGCCTGGGCGCTGGCCGCGCCGGTCGTCGTGCTCGCGGCCGCCGCGCTGGCGGCGGCGAGCGCGGCCATGCTCTTCGCCACGATCCGGACCGAGATCACGCCGCCCGAGGATCGCTCGGTCGCGATCCTCAGCGTCACGGCCCCGCCGACGGTGTCGCTCGACTATCTGACGGCGAAGATGCGCGAGATCGAGGATCTGCTGGCGCCGCTGCGCGCCTCGGGCGAGGTGCGGCACGTGTTCCTGACCGCCGGCCAGGGCGGTGAGATCAACCGCGGCTTCGTCGCCCTGACGCTGGCGCCCTGGGGCGAGCGGACGCGGTCGCAGGACGATATCGTGGCGGAGATCGACGAACGGCTCGCGGGAGTGATCGGTGTGCGGGCGCAGGCGCTGCGACCGAACAGCCTCGGCATCCGCAACGCCGGCCGCGGCCTGCAGTTCGCCCTGCTCGGCGGTGATTACGGCCGGCTGTCTGAAGCCGCCGAGGCGCTGGTGCGCGAGATGGAGGCCGATCCAGCCTTCGGTCAGGTCTCGCTCAACTACGAGACTACCCAGCCGCAGCTCTTCGTCGCGGTCGATCGCGAGCGGGCCTCCGACCTCGGCATCGCGATCAACGGCCTTGGCGAGGCTTTGCGCGCGGTGCTCGACGGGCGGACGGTGGGACAGGTGTTCCGCGGCGACCGGGCCTATGACGTGAAGATGGTCGCGACCACACAGCCGGTGAACGATCCCGGCGATCTGGAGAATGTCTTCATCAAGACCGCCGGCGGCCAGATGGTGCCGATTTCGAGCATCGTGACGCTGGAAGAACGGGCAGTGGCGCCGCAACTGACCCGCGAGGGGCAGATGCGCAGCGTTGCGATCACCGCCACCCTGACGCCGGAGCTGGCGCTCGGGCCGGCGCTCGCCCGAGCCGAGGCGCTGGCCGCGCCATTGCTACGCGACGGCGAGAGGGTGCTGCCGCTGGCCGAGGCCGCGACGCTCGACGAGACCTCGTCCGGGCTCTATCTCACCTTCGGCTTCGCCATCGTCATCGTCTTTCTGGTACTGGCCGCGCAGTTCGAGAGCATGGTCAGCGCGCTGATCGTGATGGCGACCGTGCCGCTCGGGCTCGCCTGCGCCGTCTTCGCGCTGGTGCTGACCGGCGGCAGCCTCAATGTCTACAGCCAGATCGGGCTGGTGCTGCTGATCGGAGTGATGGCCAAGAACGGCATCCTGATCGTGGAATTCGCCAACCAGCTGCGCGATGACGGCTGGAGCGTGCGCGACGCGGTCGCCGAGGCTTCGGTGATCCGCCTGCGTCCGGTGATGATGACTATGACGGCGACCATCCTCGGCGGCGTGCCGCTGCTCTTCGCCCATGGCGCGGGGGCCGAGGCGCGGGAGGCGCTCGGCTGGGTCATCGTCGGCGGCCTCGGCCTCGCGACTCTGGGGACGCTCTATCTGACGCCGGTCGCCTATCTCTTGCTCGCCGGCTTCGGCAAGCCCAGGGTCTTCGAGGAGCGACGGCTGGCCGAGGAACTGCGCGCCGCGACAATGCGCGGGGCCGGGCGCGTGACCGGGGCATCAACCGGGGCTTCGGCATCTCCTTGATTTGACGCCACAATGAGCGGCCTTGCACAGGGCGGCCGAGCGTGCCTATGTCGGGTGGTCTGTGTGGGGGCGATGGTGGCCAAGAAGCCGGCCTGGGCGATCGAGAAGGAACGGGCGCGCCGCGGCGACGCGGCCGAAACCGTCTGGCTCTTCGGGCTGCACGCGGTCCGCGACGCTTTGGCCAATCCCCGGCGCGACAAGCGGACGCTGATCCTCACCCGCAACGCCGCCGACCGGCTGGCGCCCGAGATCGAGACCAGCGGCCTGACGCCGCGCATCGTCGACAGCCGCCGGTTCGACGCGCCGCTCGATCCGCAATCGGTGCATCAGGGCGCGGCGCTGGAGGCGGCGCCGCTCGACTGGGGCTCGGTTTCGGAGCTCTGCGCCCCGCGCGAGGACGCGCCGCTGGTTCTGCTGCTCGACCGGGTGACCGATCCGCACAATGTCGGCGCGGTGCTGCGCTCGGCCGAGGTGTTCGGCGCCCGCGCGGTGATCGCCCCGCATCGCCATTCCGCGCCCGAGACCGGCGCGCTGGCGAAGAGCGCCTCGGGCGCGCTCGAACGCCAGCCCTATGTCCGGGTGCCGAACCTCGCCAATGCGATGGGCGCGCTGCGCGAGATGGGCTATGCGCTGATCGGCCTCGATGGCGCGGCGGAGACCGACCTCGAACCGGCGCTCGACGGGCTGACGCGCCAGCCGCTCGGCCTCGTGCTCGGCGCCGAGGGGCCGGGGATGCGCGAACTGACCACCAAGCTCTGCCATCGGGTCGCGCGCATTCCGGCGCATGGCGGCTTCGGCTCGCTCAATGTCTCGAACGCGGCGGCCGTGGCGCTCTACGCCGCCGCCCGGGGCCGCGGATAGGCGCATGGCAATCACGTTCGCTTCATCGGGATTTGAAATCGCTCGGCGCCGTCCTATCTGGAGTCGTGAGGTAGCGCGCCTGGAACTGCCCTGCCTCGTCTCACTGTCCCTCGTTCCAACCTCGCGCCCGGCATGTTTCCGGGCGCGTTTTTTGGCAAGCCCGGCCCCGCGATGACGACGGATGCCGAGTTGCTCTCGATCTTCGCCGAGGTGCGCACGATCGCCTGCGTCGGTCTCTCGAACGACCCGGCCCGCCCCGCCCATAATGTCGCGCGCTATCTCGGATTGAAGGGCTTCCGGGTGATCCCGGTCAATCCACTCCATGCCGGCGAGACGCTGCTCGGCGAGATGACCTATCCCGATCTCGCGAGCCTGCCGCCGGAGCTTGGGCCGATCCATATGGTCGATATCTTTCGCCGGTCCGAACAGGCGGGCGCGGTGGTGGACGCGGCGCTCGCGCATCTGACAGGGCGCGGTCTCCGGGTGATCTGGATGCAGATCGGCGTCATCGACACGGCGGCGGCGGCGCGGGCCGAGGCGCGCGGAATCAAGGTGGTCATGGACCGCTGCCCGAAGATCGAGTTCGAGCGCCTCCGCGGCTAACCCCGCCTGATGCCAAATCCTGTTTGATTGCCTCGCCTTCGCCTGCGCCTTGCACGGCCCGGAAATCGCATGGCCTCCCAAGGCGGCGCCCCTGTCGATGTCCCTTCCGCACGCCAGCACCATCCGGGCGATGCGCGACGTCCAAGCGTCCACTGCGCGATTTCGAGGTTACGCGAAATCGTGACGGGCGTGCCCTGCCGGGG
>NZ_CALAGI010000007.1 GCF_937891315.1 uncultured Amaricoccus sp.
TCTACACAGGCGAAGACACTCTTTCCCTACACGACGCTCTTCCGATCTCCCGCCGACCCGGGCCAGGGCCTCGGGGAGCTCGACGTGGAGGTAGAGAGCGTTTCGATCGATGATCCGAACGCGCGTGCGGAGCTTTTGCTGCTCAGCCCCACCGTCCTCACGCCCCGCCTCGACCACAACGGCGCAAGCATCTGGGATACGTTCGCAATCGCCGAGTATCTCGAGGAAGCTTTCCCGAAAAAGGGCCTTTTACCGCTGGAAACAGGCCCTCGCAGCCATGCCCGGTCGATCATCGGCGAGATGCATGGCGGTTTCTACAACCTGCGCTCGGCCCTGCCGATGAACCTGCGCGCCCGCTATCCCGGCTTCCGCGTCTTCACCGGCGCCAAGGCCGACATCCGCCGTGTGCTGACGATCTGGAACGAGTGCTTCGAACAATACCGCGGCCGTTTCCTGTTCGGCGACCAGCCCACACTCGCCGATGCGATGTACGCCCCGGTATGCACTAGGTTCCTCACCTACGACGTCGCCCTCGAGGGCAAGGCCGCCGAATACCGCGACCGCATCATCGCCTGGCCTCCGATGCAGCAATGGCTGGAGGACTCTCGAGCCGAACCGATCGAAATCGAAGAACTCGACATCGAGTTCTAGCCGCGGTCCTCTTCCTTCCCCAGGACAAGGTGGTGCTCACGCTCCGTAGGGTGCATCTTGATGCACCGGGCGTGTGGCGTGGTGCATCAAGATGCACCCTACGACCTCGAGAATGTGCTGGGTTGGGCGTCTCCACTTTGTGGGACAGCGAAAAAACCTTCCGCCCTGAATCCAGCGCTCTAGCCCCGCCGGACGTGTGAACACCGCGCTCAATTCAGCCGGGGTCCGGGCCGGACTCATACTCCGCCGATGACCCTGGCGCTGATCCTCATGTGGATACCATCGCCCCTTCAGGCCCTGCTGAAGGTGTGGCGCAGCCTTGTTCAGCTCCTCACCCACATCGACCGCCATCTCGACGATCCGCTGCCGGTTCCCGAGCTCCGCGACACGCCCGAGGGCCGCGCCGGGTTCCAGCGCGGCCTGCGTGTCGCCGAAGGCATGGTCGCAATCCTTGTCGCGCTGCGCACCCGCGAGCTCCTGGGCCTCTCCCTCAAACTCCCCGGCCGCTATGTCAGCCCGCCCGCTCCCGCCAAGCCGCTCTCCTGGCGCGAACTCCTGCAGCGCTACCAGCGCCTGCGCGGCAGCCTCGCGCGCATCGAGCGCACCGCCCAGCGCCGCGCCAACCGCATCGCGCGCGAGATGGCGTCCAATCCCTTCGCGTCATGCCCCCTTGTCTCTTTGGACTGTGCGAAAGTGGTTGCGGGCGAGACCCCGGCTGCCCCCTGGGCTTTTGAGGGCCGTACGAAGCATGGGGCTCGCCCGCGTGCCTTTGTTTCCTGAACAGTTGCCCGGGACGCCGTTGACGCGGCGAGCCCCCAGACAAGGATAGGCTCCATGAACTTGCACCGGAACGTCCTCGGCGTCGATGTCGCCGGGGACTGGATCGACGTGTTCGACGCAGCGAACGACAGTTCGGTCCGTATCTTCAACGACGGCATCGGATCTTTCGTGAGGGGGCTGCCGGCAGGCGCCTTCGTCGTCTTCGAGGCGACAGGGGGATGTGAACGCCTGCTGATGGACAGGCTGGCCGCAGCCGGCATTCGCCATGCCCGGGTGAACCCGCGTCAGGCGCGCGAGTTCGCTCGCGCCACGGGCAAGCTCGCCAAGACTGACAGGGTGGACGCCCGCGTCCTCGCGGAGATGGGCTGCGCGCTCGACCTCAGGCCCTGCCAGCCGGTCGATGCGGCCCGCCGCCGTCTTGGCGAACTGGTCGCCCGGCGCGACGACATCGTCGCCGCCATCACGGCCGAGACGCATCGCCTCCGCCAGGCCCACGATCCCTTCGTGCGTTGCGACATCGGCCGGATGCTCGCCGTGCTGCGCGGCCGGCGCGCCAGTCTCGAGAAGGAGATCGCCGGCCATATCAACTCGCAACAGGCGCTGGCCGACGAGGCCGCCCGCCTGCGCACCGCGCCGGGGATCGGGCCTGCGATCTCCGCCATCATCCTGGCCAGGCTTCCCGAACTCGGCCAGCTGGATCGCCGCGGCATCGCCAGCCTTGCAGGCCTTGCTCCGCATGCCTGCGACTCAGGCCACAGGCGCGGGCGCCGCCATGTCTGGGGCGGGCGCGCAGATGTGCGCCGCGCTCTCTACCTCGCCGCCTTCATCGCAAGCCGGCGCGATCCCGCGCTCAAGGCCGCCCGCGACCGCCTCGAGGCCGCCGGCAAGCCCGCAAAGGTCGCCATACTGGCCACCGCCCGCAAACTCCTCACCATCCTCAACGCCATGAGCCGCGACCAACGCAACTACGCCTGAAACAAGACAGTTGCTCCGTCTTGATGCTTCGCATCAATCCACCTCCCCCAGTCTTCGCCTGGTGGAGGCAACACACCGGTCTCTTGCCTCCACCACTCCGCAGGAGTGGGGGAGGTGGATTGCGCGCGCTTGCGCGCAAGACGGAGAGGGCCGCGCGCACGCTCGCGGACCTCCGTTCCCCGCATTTTTCCCAATCAAACCCCAACGCCTTGCCGATCGTCGATCAGCGAGGTCGCACCCGCATGTCTTGTCCTTGACGCACCACCCCCACCCCCCTACCTAGCGTCCGTTTGTTTGCGCCCCCGCCGAGTCGCGCCGGCAGCCAGGAGGCCTCCCATGACCACGAAACCGACCGGCGCCATCGCCCTCGAGGACGGCACGATCTTCTGGGGCCACGGCCACGGCGCCACGGGCGTCGCCGCCGGCGAACTCTGCTTCAACACGGCGATGACCGGCTATCAGGAAATCCTGACCGACCCGTCCTACGCTGAACAGATCGTCCTCTTCACCTTCCCGCACATCGGCAATGTCGGCGCGAACGCCGACGACCAGGAAGAATCCTCGGCCCAGGGCGCGGCCGGCGCACGCGGCGCCGTTTTCAAGGCCCCGCCGACCCTGCCCGCCTCCTGGCGCGCCGCCGACACGCTCGACGCCTGGCTGAAGAAGCGCGGCGTCATCGGCCTCTCGGGCATCGACACCCGCGCCCTCACCCGCCGCATCCGTGAACTCGGCATGCCGAAATCCGCCATCGCCTTCGACCCGGCAGGCAAGCTCGACGGCGCAGCCCTGGTGAAAGCCGCGCGCGACTGGAAAGGCGTCGAGAACGCCGACCTCGCGATCAATGTCACGTCGGGCCAGCGCTTCGACTCCACCGACGGCCTCTGGTCGCTCGACAAGGGCTTCCATCATCTCGACAAGGCGAAGTTCCACGTCGTCCTCATGGACTTCGGCGTGAAGAAGAACATCCTGCGCAACCTCTCCGCTGTCGGCGCGAAGGTCACGATCGTTCCCGCCAAGACGAAGGCCGAAGATATTCTCGCGCTCAAGCCGGATGGCGTCGTGCTCTCCAACGGTCCGGGCGATCCGGCTGCGACCGCCGTCTATGCCGGCCCCGAGATCAAGAAGCTGATCGCCAATGGCGTGCCGATCCTCGGCATCTGCCTCGGCCACCAGATGCTCGCCCTCGCGCTCGGCGCGAAGACCAAGAAGATGCCGCAAGGCCATCACGGCGCGAACCATCCGGTGAAAGACTTCACCACCGGCAAGGTCGAGATCGTCTCGATGAACCACGGCTTCACGGTCGACGTGGACACGCTGCCGTCGGGCGTCACCGAGAGCCACAAGTCGCTTTTTGATGGAACGAACTGCGGCCTGTCGGTGGCCGGCAAGCCGATCATCTCGGTCCAGCACCATCCTGAAGCAAGCCCCGGCCCGCAGGACAGCTTCTATCTCTTCGAGCGCTTCGCAAAGATGATGGGCGAGCGGAAAGCGTCGTAACCTTTCCGAAGGAATTCCTACCGAAATCCGATCATCTTTTGATCGGTTCGCCACCCAATTTTTTTACCCCCTCGTGGCAGCGTGGCTCAAACTGAGACACGGGTGGGTTATGCCTCCAGTAGATTTCAACGCCGATATTCACGAGCGCCTCGCCGCCGCTGAAGCCGCGCTCCATGCCGTCGGCCAGCAGATCTCGCCGGCGATCCGCCACCTCGATATCGCGGTGCTGATCCCCTGCTACAACGAGGCCGCCGCCATCGGCGATGTCGTGAAATCCTTCCGCATCGCGCTGCCCCACGCCCGCATTTTCGTTTACGACAACAACTCCCACGACAACACCGCCGCCGTCGCCCGCGATGCTGGCGCGATCGTCCGCCGCGAACCGCTGCAGGGCAAGGGTCACGTCGTGCGCCGCATGTTCGCGGACATCGAAGCCGACGTCTATGTGATGGTCGACGGCGACGCGACCTATGATGCGGCCTCCGCCCCTCGCCTGGTCTCGCGCCTGCTCGAAACGCAGGCCGACATGGTGGTCGGCGCGCGCATCACGGAAGAGAAAGCGGCCTATCGCGCAGGCCATCGCTTCGGCAACCGGCTGCTCACCGGTCTCGTCTCGATGATCTTCGGCGACCGCTTCACCGATATGCTTTCGGGCTATCGCGCATTCTCGCGCCGCTTCGTGAAATCCTTCCCGGCTCTCGCGTCCGGCTTCGAGACGGAAACCGAACTCACCGTCCACGCGCTCGAGCTCGACATGATCACCGCGGAAGTGCAGACGCCCTATGGCGCGCGCCGCCTGGGGTCAGAGTCCAAACTCTCCACCATCAAGGATGGCTTCCGCATTCTCGGCACCATCG
>NZ_CALAGI010000008.1 GCF_937891315.1 uncultured Amaricoccus sp.
AAATCAAGACTCTAGAGCGGACGAGCCGGCTCTGCCGGATCGGACTCCGCTCCAGACCCGGTCGCCGTCAGGCGCCGTGGACGGCCTGCCGGGCGATGTCGCGAATATTGTGGCGCGAGATCCCGAGGTCGCAGAGGTCACGGTCCGAATGGGCGGCGAGCTCGCGATATATTTCCAGATAGGCGCGACGATCGGCGAACGCCTTGCTGACGCGCGCGAAAAGGCCGGGCTCGTTCGCGACCTGGTAGCTCTGGGGATAAATGGCATGTGCCATGACTTGTTCCTCTCACGTGCATCGGCCCGGCGCGCCCCGTGGCGCGGGTCGCGGATCATACCGCGATCAAGATCCCGACCGGCATGGCATTGAACTTAGGCGGAATGCTGCGCTGCACAATGGCCGTTGCGAGAAACCCGTCATGCCGTTGGAGCATTGCTCGCGGCGCACGCGATTTACGCGCTGCTCACGCTCGTGTCACGCCCGGGGGGCTAGGCAGGGACATCAGCAAGAGGATCGCCGCCATGTCGCACCAGCCGATGACTTCGTCCGCCCACCCAGCCGCCCCGACCCGCGCCGCCATGATCGACCTCGTCTCCCGCGAGCAGGCGGGTCGGGGCGCGGGCGGGCTCTTCGCCGAGGAATGCGACCTGATCGAGGCGCTGCAGGCGATCGTCGCCCAGACCGGCCGCGCCGGTTTCCACGGCATCGGAGCGCCGCGCGACAATATGCGTGACACGCTGGCCCGCGTCTTCGCCGAGTTCAGCTACTGAGCGCGGCCCTTGGCGCCGATCCGCGGCTCGGCGCCGGAGAACAGGCGGCCGATATTGGCATGGTGCCGCAGCCAGATCAGGGCCGCCAGCACGAGGCCGAGCCAGACCGATTGCGGCGGCCCGAAGAGGGCGAGCCAGATCGGCGCCGTCGCGGCGGAGATCAGCGCGGCCAGCGAGGAATAGCGGAAGATCGCCGCCGTCGCCGCCCAGACCGCGCAGCAGAGCAGGCCGGCGAGCGGCGCCAGCGCCAGCGTCACGCCGAGGAACGTCGCCACGCCCTTGCCGCCGCGAAACCGTAGCCAGACGGGGAAGAGATGGCCGATGAAGGCGCCGAAGCCGGCGACGATCGCCGCCGTATCGCCCAGGAAGTACCGCGCCACCAGCACCGCGACGGCGCCCTTCGCCGCGTCGAGCAGCAGTGTCGCGGCCGCGGCGCCCTTGTTGCCGGTGCGCAGCACGTTGGTCGCGCCGATATTGCCCGACCCGATCGCGCGCAGGTCGCCAAGGCCGAGCGCCCGGGTGATCAGCAGACCGAAGGGGATCGAGCCGACGAGATAGGCCGGCAGAAAGACATAGGGCGCCGACTTCACCGCGAAGGCGACGAGGAGCATCAGGCCACTGATCATCGGGTCTCCCGGGTGAAGATCTCGCGGCCCCCGACCCAGGTGGCGAGGACGCGGCCCTGCATGCGGCGAAGATCGTAGGGCGTGTTCTTCGATTTCGAGCGCAGCGTCGCGCGGTCCAGCACGAAGGGCGCGTCGGGATCGAAGAGCACGAGGTCGGCCGGCGCACCGGGGCGGAGCCGCCCGGCTTCGAGCCCGAGCAGGCGCGCGGGATTGAGCGACAGCGCCCGCCAGAGCGCCGTCGGGTCGAGATGGCCGGCGTGATAGAGCTGGGTCGCCGCCGGCAGCAGGGTCTCGAGCCCGACCGCGCCCGAGGCGGCTTCCTCGAACGGCAGGCGCTTGTCCTCCTCGTCCTGCGGCGTGTGGAACGAGCCGATGACGTCGATCGCGCCCGCCATCACCGCCTCGACCATGGCGATCCGGTCGTCCTCGGACCGCAGCGGCGGGGTCAGCTTGAAGAAGGTGCGATAGTCGCCGATGTCGAACTCGTTCAACGTCAGGTGATGGATCGAGCAGCCGGCGGTCACGGCGAGCCCGGCCGCCTTCGCCCGGGCGAGCGCGGGCAGGGCGCGGGCGGTCGAGATCTGGTCGGCGTGATAGCGCGCGCCGGTCATCTCGACGATGGCGAGATCACGCTCCAGCCCGATCCGCTCCGCCATCGGCGAGACCGACGGCAGGCCGAGTTGCGAGGCGAAGGGGCCCGAGGTGGCACAGGCGCCGGCCGACAGCACCGGATCCTGCGGATGGCCGATGATGAGCGCGCCGAGCCCCGCGGCGTAGGTGAGGCAGCGCTGGAATACGCGGACATTCGCCACCGCCCGCGCATCGGTGAAGGCGACCGCGCCGGCGTCCATGAGAAAGCCGATCTCGGTCATCTCGGCGCCCCCGCGGCCCTTGGTCAGGGCGGCCATCGGCATCACCCTGACCGGGCCAGCCTCGACCGAGCGGCGCAGCAGGAATTCGAGCCCCTCGGGCGTGTCGATCGCCGGGCTGGTGTCGGGCCGCGTCACCATGGTGGTGACGCCGCCGGCCGCCGCCGCCGCGCCCGCCGTGCGGAAGCTCTCCTTGTGCCGCTCCCCCGGCTCACCGATCTTTACGCCGATGTCGATGATGCCGGGGGCGAGCCACTTACCGTCGCAGTCAACGATCCTCCCTGTGCCGCGACCTTGGGTTGAGTCGGTTAGCAATTCCTGAATCCGCCCCTCGGCGATCACCATGCCGCCGGGCCGCGCCTCGTCCGTCTCGGGGTCGATCAGGCGGGCGTTGACGAGGGTCAGCATGGCGGTCCAACCGGCGTGTTTCGCGCCCGCAGGTTGCGGGCGAGCAGGTCCATCGCCGCCATGCGGACGGCGACGCCCATCTCGACCTGCTCCTGGATCACGCTGACATTGATGTCGTCGGCGAGTGTGCCGTCGATCTCGACGCCGCGGTTCATCGGGCCCGGATGCATGACGATGGCGTCGGGTCTCGCATGGGAGAGCTTCTCCGCGTCGAGCCCGAAGCGGTGATAATATTCGCGCATCGAGGGGATGAGCGCGCCGTCCATCCGCTCCTTCTGCAGGCGCAGCATCATCACCACGTCGGCGCCCTCGAGCCCTCGCCGCATGTCCTGGAAGGTCTCGACCCCGAAGCTCTCGATCCCGGGCGGCATCAGCGTCGGCGGGCCAATCAGCCGCAGGCGGTTCTCCATCCGGCCGAGCAGCAGGATGTTCGACCGCGCCACCCGGCTATGGGCGATGTCGCCGCAGATCGCAACGGTCAGCCGCGACAGCCGGCCCTTGCGCCGGCGGATGGTCAGCGCGTCGAGCAGCGCCTGGGTCGGATGCTCGTGCCGGCCGTCGCCGGCGTTCAGGACGGCGCAATTGACCTTCTCGGCCAGCAGCGCCACGGCGCCCGACGACGGATGCCGCACGACGAGCAGGTCGGGATGCATCGCGTTCAGCGTCATCGCCGTGTCGATCAGCGTCTCGCCCTTCTTCACCGAACTCTGCGACACCGACATGTTCATCACGTCCGCGCCCATCCGCTTGCCGGCGAGCTCGAAGCTTGCCTGGGTGCGGGTCGAGTTCTCGAAGAACATGTTGATCTGGGTGAGCCCGCGCAGCGCGTCGCCGCGCTTGTCCGAGCCGCGGTTCAGGGTCACGTAGCCGTCGGCGAGATCGAGGATGGTTTCGATGTCGGCGCGGTTCAGACCCTCGATGCCCAGGAGGTGGCGGTGCGTGAACAGGGGAACCTCCCGGGGGCGCGGACGGCGCATCTATAGCAGGCGCGCCGGAGGGGGCAAGCCGGGTTGGACGGCGCGGCCAAGGCATTGCGTCGGGCGTGTTTCGCCCGGCTGTCCCAAGTCACCGGGAGGGCGCGCCGAAGCGGTCAGTCGCGGGTGCCGAAGAGGGCGGAGCCGACGCGCACATGCGTCGCGCCATGGGCGATGGCGGTTTCGAAATCGGCGCTCATGCCCATGGAAAGACCAGGGAGGCCGTTGCGCTCGGCCATCGCCCGGAGTGCTTCGAAATGCGGCGCGGGATCCTCGTCGGCCGGCGGGATCGCCATCAGGCCGAACAGCGGCAGATGATAGCGCGTCCGGCAGGCGGCGACGAAGGCGTCGATCGCCTCGGGATCGAGCCCGGCCTTCTGCGGTTCGCGCCCCGTGTTCACCTGCGCGAAGAGGGTAGGGCAGTGGCCGCGGGCCTGAACGGCGTCGGCCAGGCGCTGGGCCAGCTTGTCGCGATCGAGGCTGTGGATGACGTCGAAGAGTTCGAGCGCGCGGCCGAGCTTGTTGCTCTGCAGCGGCCCGAGGAGATGCAACTCGACCGGACCGAATTCCGCGCGGAACGCGGGCCATTTGCCGTCCGCCTCCTGCACGCGGTTCTCGCCGAAGGTCCGATGACCCGCTTCGAGGACGGCCCGCACGCGATCCGCCGGCTGGACCTTCGAAACGGCGACGAGGGTTACCGAGGCCGGCGGCCGGCCAGCGGCGGCGGTGGCGCGATCGACGCGGGCGCGAATGTCCTGAAGCGACATGGAACGGGCACTCCGCGCGTGACGGCCGTTGAAAAACCACCGGGCGAGAAATCAGCCGGTCGAAATAAGAAAGGCGGGCTTTCCGCCCGCCTTTCCAGGTCTCACTGTCCCGTGAAGGATCAGAACGCCATCGAGATACCGAAGTCGGCCGTCGTCGCCGCGTCGCCACCCGAGAGGAACTTGTAGTTCTTCTGGATGCCGCCGTTGACGGTCGCGCCGCCACCGAGGTCGTACTGACCGGTCAGGGCATAGGCCTGCTCGCCGTCGATCTCCGAAAGGCCGCCGTCGGCGCTGATCACGTTGCGATACCAGGCGCCGATGTCGAAGTCGCCGAAGCCAGCGGTCAAGCCAACGCCGAGGGTCTCGAACGAGTCGCCGTCGGAGTCCGCGTTGTCGTAGATGATGTTGCCGCCGAAGTCGCCGAAGGTGCCACCGATGACAGCCGAGTACTGCTTGCCGCCAGGAATGGTCACGTTGTCCGCCGGCCCGGGGGCGCCGATGTCGGTGAACTCCTGGTAGTCGTAGTAGCCGAGGCCGATGTTGAAGGTGCCGCCGGCGAATTCACCCGCGTAACCACCACCGACGCCAACCGCGTCGAGCTCCTTGTTCGACGACAGCGACAGGCCGAAGCCGGCGATCTCGAAGTCGTAGCGGATGGTCGGACGAGCGTCCGGGTTCGAGAAGAAGTTGTTGGTGTCGTCGCCACCGAACGAACCGCCGTTCGAGATGAACGCGGTCTCGTCCAGATCGCCGAGGCCGGTCAGCGAGTAGTCGCCAACCAGGTCGCCAACCCACTGCTCGTCGGCGCCGTTGGTGTCGCCCATGGTCAGGGTGCCGAAGGCGCCCGAAACGAAGACGTCGCCAGCGTTCTGACCCAGCGAGCCGCCGGAGCCGGCGATGGCATTGTCGGCGCGGATCGTCGCACCGAAGGTGATCCCGGAGTTGGTCTCACCCGTCATGTTCACGCCGAAGCGGACACGGGAGACGGCACGCAGGTCGTCGGACGGCTTGCCATCGTCGTCGAGATTGACGGTACCGTCGTTGTTGATGCCATAACCAAGACCCATGCGGGCGCTGCCGAACAGCGAGATCCCCTGAGCCGAGGCCATGCCGCCAACCGCGAGAGCGGCCAGGGCGGTGGTTGCGAAGAGTACGTTCTTCATCGCTTTTCCTCGTGTTTCTTCGTTCGAAACCTATCTCAAATCCGGGACATCCGGACCAAGTGAGGATGTATTCGCTCATCGCCCTGTCACGGGTCAAGCACGGCACGGAGGCCATGAACGTTTGCTTCAGATGTTGATGCAGCTTTGCCACAGTGATGCCGGGTGCCCGATTTCGGGTTAGCGCTTGCCCGCGGATTGCCGAGCCTTTACACACCGCCGAGGTATTCATCGCTCGGAAGCCGCCGTGATACGCACGCCCGCGATATGGTTCGTCTTCTCCGCCTGCGCGGCGCTATCCGCTTGCGGCGACGCGGAAACCCAGACCCAGTCCGCCATCGAGAAGCGCAACATCGCGAACGAGGTCAGCGAGGAGTCCATCTTCGATCTGTTTCGCCAGCGCAACCAGCCCGACCTCGGGGTCGCGGTCAACAAGGATATCTGGAGGGCCTCGCTCGACATCCTTTCCTTCCTGCCGCTGGAGAGCGCGGACCCGTTCTCCGGCGTCCTCATCACCGGCTGGGGACGGGTGGCCGGCGATCCGACGCCGTTCCGCGTGACCGTCTACGTGAGCTCGGCCGCGCTCGATGCCCGCTCGCTCAAGGTCGCCGCCTTCCGCCAGCAGGGCGGCCGGGCGGTCGGCGTGACGGAGGCTGACAACCGCGCGCTGGAGAACGCGATCCTGACGCGGGCCAGGCAGCTGCGGATCGCCGACGCCGGGCGCTGATCCGGCACGACCGGCCCGGCGCGACCCGATAGGAAGGATGGCCTGATGTCGCGGTACGACGCGCGGGAGATCGAGCGGAAATGGCAGGACGCCTGGGAGGCCGCCGAGGTCTTCAGGGCACGCCACGATCCCTCGCGGCCGAAATACTATGTGCTCGAGATGTTCCCCTATCCTTCCGGGCGCATCCACATGGGCCATGTGCGCAACTACGCCCTCGGCGACGTCATCGCCCGCTTCAAGCGGGCGCGGGGCTTCAACGTCCTGCATCCGCGCGGCTGGGACGCCTTCGGCCTTCCGGCGGAGAACGCGGCGATCGAGAAGGGCGTGCCCCCGGCCGAATGGACCTATCGCAACATCGAGGCGATGCGGGCGCAGATGCTGCCGCTCGGTTTCTCGATCGACTGGAGCCGGGAGTTCGCCACCTGCGATCCCGAGTATTACGGCCAGCAGCAGGCGCTGTTTCTCGACATGCTCGACGCCGGCTTTGTCACCCGCAAGGCCGCGGTGGTGAACTGGGACCCCGTCGACATGACGGTGCTCGCCAACGAGCAGGTGATCGACGGCAAAGGCTGGCGCTCCGGCGCGCCGGTGGAGCGCCGCGAGCTCACGCAATGGTTCTTCAAGATCTCGGACATGGCCGGGGAACTGCTCGAGGCGCTCGACGGGCTCGAAGCCTGGCCGGAGAAGGTGCGCCTGATGCAGCGCAACTGGATCGGCCGCAGCCGCGGCCTGCAGTTCGCCTTCGAGACCGAGGGCGCGCCCTCGGGCTTCGAGGCGCTCGAGGTCTACACCACCCGGCCCGACACGCTCTGGGGCGCGAGCTTCGCCGCCGTCTCGCCGGAGCATCCGCTGGCGAGAGCGCTGGAGGGCGATCCGGCCGTCGCCGCCTTCCTCGCCGAATGCCGCGCGCTCGGCACCAGCGAGGAGGAGATCGAGACCGCCGAGAAGAAGGGCTTCGACACCGGCATCAAGGTGCGGCATCCCTTCGATCCCGCCTGGGAATTGCCGGTCTATATCGCGAACTTCATTCTCATGGACTACGGGACGGGCGCCATCTTCGGCTGTCCGGCGCATGACCAGCGCGACCTTGATTTCGCGCGGAAATACGGGCTGCCGGTGATCGATGTCTTCGCCGCGCCTGACTCGGAGGCCCGCGTCGAGGCGGAGGCCTTCGTGCCCACGAAGACCGAGCCCGTCGACTACCTGCGCCCCGTGGCACTCGGCCCGGACAATTCGAGCCGGATGACCGGCGAACAGGCGCTCGACGGGGCGATCGGGTTCTGCGAGGAGCGCGGTCTCGGCGCGGGCGTCGTCAAGTACCGACTGCGCGACTGGGGCCTCAGCCGACAACGTTTCTGGGGCTGTCCGATTCCGGTCGTGCATTGCTCCGCCTGCGGCGTGGTGCCTGAGAAGCGCGAGAACCTGCCGGTCCGCCTGCCCGACGACGCGACCTTCGACAAGCCGGGCAACGCGCTCGACCATCATCCGACCTGGACGCGGACCACCTGCCCGGCCTGTGGCGGCGCGGCGCGGCGCGAGACGGACACGATGGATACCTTCGTCGATTCTTCCTGGTATTTCGCCCGCTTCACGGCGCCGGGCGCGGCGACGCCGACCGACGCGGCCGAGGCCGACTACTGGATGAATGTCGACCAGTATGTCGGCGGCATCGAGCATGCGATCCTGCACCTGCTCTATTCGCGCTTCTTCGCCCGGGCGATGAAGGCGACCGGACACTTGCCGGCCAAGGCGATCGAACCCTTCGACGCGCTTTTCACGCAAGGCATGGTCACGCACGAGACCTACTCGACCCCCGGCGCCGATGGTCGGCCGCTGTGGCGCGAACCCGGCGAGGTCGTCCGCGACGCCGCCGGTGCGCGGCTCGCCGATGGCACGGCGGTCGAGATCGGGCCTTCGACCAAGATGTCGAAGTCGAAGAAGAACGTCGTCGATCCCGACGAGATCATCGCGCGGTATGGCGCCGACACCGCGCGCTGGTTCGTGCTCTCCGACAGCCCGCCGGAGCGCGACGTGGAATGGACCGCCGCCGGCGCCGAGGCGGCGCATCGCCACCTCGGCCGCGTCTGGCGGCTGGCGCACGAGAGCGGCGCCGACGGACCCGGCGAGGCGGAGGCCGGAGCGGCGCTGACCCGCGCCGCCCACCGGGCGATCCGCGACGTGACCGCCGATATCGAGGGTTTCGCCTTCAACAAGGCGATAGCCCGCCTTTACGAGCTGACCGGCGCGATCGGCAAGGCCTCGGCCGCGCCCGCGGACGAGCGTCGCGCCGCGTTGCGCATCCTCGCCCAACTGACGGCGCCGATGACCCCGCATCTCGCCGAAGACATCTGGATCGCCGCCGGTGGCACCGGCCTCGTGGCCGAGGCGCCCTGGCCGGTGGCGGACGAGTCGCTGCTGACCGAGGCGCGCGTCACCCTGCCGGTGCAGATCAACGGCAAGCGCCGGGCCGAGATCGTGGTGCCGAGCGGTTCGGACGCCGCCGCCGTCGAGGCGATGGTGCTGGCCGACGCCGCCGTGCTGCGCGTGCTGAACGGCGCGACCCCGCGCAAGCTGATCGTGGTGCCGAACCGGATCGTGAATGTGGTGCTCTGACCCGCGCGCCTTCGTCCTCGCCGCCGCGCTCCTGCTCGGCGGCTGCGGCTTCCAGCCGCTCTATGCGCCCGGATCGCCGGCCGCGAACATGATCGGCACCATCGCCGTGGCGCCGATCGCCGGGGACGAGCCCGCCTTTGCCATGCGCGAGCGGCTGACCGAGCGGCTGGGCGAGGCCGAGGTCGCCGACTATCGGCTGGAGGTCGCCTTTCGCCTGAACCGCCGCGGCGTCGCCCTGACCCAGCAGGATTATACCACCCGCTACAACCTGACCGGGACCGCCGACTATCGCCTGATTCCGGCGACGGGCGGGCCGCCGGTCCGCGCGGGGCAGGTCGAATCCTTCACCGGTTACAGCGCGCCCGAATCCGAGACCGCGTCGGCCTTCGCCAGCCGCTCGGCCGAGCAGGACGCGGAGCGGCGGCTGGCCGCCACCCTCGCCGACCAGATCGTGCTGGAACTCGCCATCACCGCCGGCGACCGCGCGCCGTGAGGGCGACACCGTGAAACTGTCCGGTCGCGAGGCGGCGCGCTATCTCGCCGCGCCCGATCCGGCCGGGACCGGGGCGTTGCTCTTCGGCGCGGACGCGACGCGGGTGGCGCTGAAGCGCGCGGCGCTCGTCACCGCGATGATCGGCCCGGACGGCGCGGCCGAAATGCGGCTGACCCGGATCACCGGCGCAGACCTCCGCCGCGACCCGGCCGCGCTCGAGGATGCGCTGAAGGCGATCGGTTTCTTTCCCGGCCCGCGCGCCGTGCTGGTCGAGGAGGCGACCGACGGGCTGGCGCCGCTCGTCGCCACCGCGCTCGGCGGCTGGCGGCCGGGCGATGCGCGGCTCGTGGTGACCGCCGGCGCGCTTGGCACGGGCAGCGCCCTGCGCAAGACTTTCGAGAAGGCGCCCGGTGTCGCCGCGATCGGCATCTACGACGATCCGCCGAGTCGCGAAGAAGTGGCCGCCGATCTCGCCAAGGTCGGCCTCGGCGCCGTTTCGCGCGAGGCGCTGGCCGATGCCGAGGCGATTGCCCGCGCGCTCGATCCCGGCGATTTCGCCCAGCTGGTCGAGAAGCTGGCGCTTTACAAGCGTGGTGATCCGGCCCCGCTGTCGCCCGAGGATCTCGCCGCCTGCGCCCCCCCGACGCAGGACGCGGATATCGACGAGTTGCTCGATCTCGCCGCCGAGGGGCGCCCGGCGGCCCTGGCCGGGGCGATGCGGCGGCTGGCCGGTCAGGCGCCGACCAGCCTGACCATCGCCGCCGCCCGGCACTTCCGCGCGCTCTACGCCGCCGCCTGCGCCACCGATGGCCCCGAGGCGGCGCTCGGCCGCGCCCGTCCTCCGGTGTTCGGTCCGCGCCGGGCGCGGATGGCCGGCCAGGCGCGGTCGCTCGGCGCCGATCGCGCCCGCCAGGCGCTCGGCCTCGTCATGGACGCCGAACTGCGCCTCCGCTCCTCGCGCCCGACACCGGGGCTCGCGTTGGTCGAGCGCCTTCTCGTCCGGATCGCGACGCTCCGCCGCGAGTAGGCCGCTCCCGACCGCCGATAAAACCGAAGCCTGTGTCACGCGCGGGTCACGCGCGCCTTACGGGCGGCAGGGCACAAGGGCCGGGCCGGTGGCGCCCCGCGCGGCCGGATTTCAGCCAAGGCGAATTCGCCGACAAACATTGGAGCACCGACGTGAGTATTCTCAGCCCGACCTTCCACCCCGAACAGGGCGCCGGTCGCCGCGTCGCCGACCTGCTGCGCCGGCTCGCCGCCCGCGCCGCCGCCGCCGCCGCCGCCCACGCCGCCCCTCCCGTTCGCTCCGCTCGCTCGTTCCTCTGGCCTCGTTCTTCTGGCCC
>NZ_CALAGI010000009.1 GCF_937891315.1 uncultured Amaricoccus sp.
TGGCGCCGCGCCCCTCGCTGACATAAGGCTTGCTTTGGCAGAGATCGATTCCGAGCTGTGTGCACCCGAAGTGGAAGCGCCCTGCTTGATAGCCAGGGCCGTGGTCGACATAGAGCTTGTGCGGCACGCCGGCCGAGGTGCAGAGTGCGCGCAAGCCCGCGCGCACGCCCATCAAGCTTTCGGTGAGGAAGTAACGCGCCTCGGGGACGTAGCGTGTCGCGTGATCGATGAAGGCGCCGAGCTCGGTGCGTCGCACCTCGCCCGTCTCGAGACGCACGTAGGGTCCAGCGTGGAAGTCGCCGACCACGAAGTCGAGCGCTTGCGCGGCTTCCTCCGACGCGCCGAGCTCGAAATACGCGTCGAGGACCGGCATCATTCCTTGCGCCGCATTCGGCACCACGGCGACGACGCGCGCCGAGCCGGCCTGCGTCTCGATATCCGCCATCTGCGTGGCGAGGTTCTTGTTGCGCTCGTTGCCGTAGGCGTTCGTCCCCATGTTGTTGTTGACGATGGTCTTCGGCGCGTCACCCTCTGCCATGAACGCCTGATATGCCGGCGTGCCGGGGGCGAGGCCAGCGGCCTGCGCCCGAAGCTGCAGGTTCTGGAACCCGGCGGGAACAGCGCCCATGCCGCCGAGCGCGCCCTCGATATGCGCCAGCGCCTCCTCGGCCCCCTCGAAGGGGACGTTTTCGAGGTCGGGATACCCGTCGTTGAACGCGTCCCATGCCTCGGGTGACCGCAGCGCGAGCCGGCCTTGCATCAGCGAGGTTTCGAGCTTGGCCTTGGTCGAACTCAGCGCGCGCGCGTCGGCCCCGGAGGCGAACTCCTCGGCCTGCCGCCGCCCCTGCTCGCGGGCCATCTCAAGCCGGGCGTTGGTGTCCTGCCGCGCCAGATCAAGCCGCGCGCGGTCGTTGGCCATGCCGGCCCGCGTCGCGTCCATGCCAAGCCTCGCGACATCCATGTCGAGCCGCTTGCCCTGAACGCCGAGCGCCATCTGTGGATCGTATCCCGCCAGTTGCCCCAGGACAGCATGATCGCCGCGCATGATCGCCGCGCCGTTGGCCCGCATGAACTCCTGCGCCTGCTGCGCCCGATCCGCGTCCAGCATTGCGTTGCGGCCCTCGATCCCCCGGCGCATCGCCTCGCCGATGTTGATCCCGCCGTCCATCATCGGATTCATCCGTAGAGCCTCCGCTGGGCCTGCAAGCCTCGCAACTGGGCCAGCCCGATGTTAATGCCCTGATAATCCGGCAGCATGGGTTCTTCCTGCGCCGCGATCATCGCGTTCGGATTGAAGTCGGCGCCCTTCAGCATCGCGTTCGGCGCGCGCCGGTAGCCGATCAGATTGTCCGTGCCGAAGTTCGCCACGCTGACCTTGTCGCCCTGGTTCCCGCCGAGAACCCGGATCGTCCCGTCCTCGTTGAACCCGTCGAAAAACCCGACATGCCCCTTGCCGCCGCCTCGGTCGAACACCGCGAGGTCGCCGCGCTCCGGCTGATCCACTGCCTCGCCCCAGTCCTTGAACGACTGCGCCGCGTTCGACCCGGTGCCCTGCTGGCCTGTCTGTGCCAGCGTGGCGTTGACGAAGGCGGCGCACCACGCGGTGGTCATGGGGTCGAGGTTGACCCCGCCGGTCCGCATGTAGTCCTGCAGGGCGGCCTGGTCCGGGGCCTCGCCCTTCCCGAGCATCCTTGCCGCGAAGTCGATCGGGGTCGTCACGCGGGCCTCGCCATCGGCGCGGCGGTCTGCGGCTGCTGCTGTGTCGGGCGCCCCCACTGGCCGCCCATCTGATAGTAGGTCTGGAACGCGTTGTTGACCCCGTTGTTGATGCTCTGCCCGAGCATCTGCGCGCCCGTCATCCGGGCCGCGCCCGCTGTTCCGGCCGCTGACGCGGCCGCGTTGATGTTCGACCCCGCGCCAATCATGGCGTTGAGCTGCATCGCGTCGGCGCCCGCGATATTGCCATAGACCTGCTGATCGAGCTGCAAGCCCCGGTCGGCGTGGGTGTCGTTGATCCCGGTCATCTGGTTCGTATAGTTCGACCCCACGTTATAGGCGTTCGTCGCGTACTGGTCGCGGGCGCCGGTGATCATCGGCCGATAGGCGAGGTCGAGCGCGTTCTTGCCCGTGGTCGCGAAACGCCGCTCATCGCCCGCGCCCGTGGCATAGCGGTCGCGCTGGCCGGCGATGTCACCGGCGAAGCCGCGCTCCAGATCGGCGATAGACCCGGCCGCGCCCTGACCCATGCCGGCGAGGCCGAACAACTGCGCCATCTGGTTGTCGCGGTCTGTCGCCACGGTCCCGGAGCGGAGCCGCTCAAGCTCGGCCAGCGTTTCCCCGCTGTAGAGGCCGCCCGCGCCCGCCGCGCCGCCCTCCACCTGCTTGGTGCCCTCGCCAAGGAGGAACTTCGCGCCGGGGGACAGTTCCAGCCCGGAATATCCCGCCGGTCCCTTTCCGAGGCCGAGGTTGCTGGCATAGGCCAGCATGGCGTTCTTGCCCTGATCCGCATACGGCTGAAACCCGCCGATCGCCCGATCCCGCGCGTGCTTCAGGTCGCCGATATTGGCGTTCCGCGCGTGCTTCAGGTCGCCGAGGTTCCGACCAAGCGTGTCGTCCAGACGGTCCTGACCCTGGGAAAGGCCGTCGCGCAAGGTGTTGAGGTTGGCGTCGCGGGCCGTCTTGAAGCCATCGAGGCCCCGGTCCCGCAACTTGCGGGCGAGCATGGCGTTGTCGTCCCGTGCCTCGTCCGCGCGGTCGAGCGAGCGATTGTAGAGCTTGCCGGCGCGGGTCTTCTGCTCCGCGCGGTACTCCTTCGACAGCTTCCGAACCTGCCGATAGCGCTTGCTTTCGCGAACCGCCACCTGCTCCGCGACGCGGGTCGCATACTTGCTGCCCTGAGCGCCAAGAATGCCGGTAAGAAAGGAGCCTCCGCCGGAAATCGCCGCGCCAGTGATCGGGTCCATGCTCAGACCTCCAGCGCGGCGATGCGGGTTTCGTGATCCTCGGCCTTCGCCGCCGAGACTTCGATGGCGTCGGCCAGCGCGGCCAGCCACTGCCGAAACGCAAGCGTCATCTTCCCGTCTTCACCGACGATCTCGCCAAGAAAGGGTTCCATCAGGACACCTCCATATTGCCCTCGGAGAGGAGGGGAAAATCGACCGGATCGGTCATGTTGATCTCCACCACCATCCGCCGGAACATCCCGAGCGCGCGCCAGCGGCAGGTCGCATCGTAGCGGTTGGGAATGTCCTTGATCCTCGCGCGGCCAAACGTTGCGCCGCCGTCGCCGGAAAGCCGGACCCAGATGCGCGCCGGCCGGGCGATCATCTCGGTCTCCTGCGTGTCGGGCAGGAGGATCGGGCTTCCGTCCTCGGACAGGATCGGGTCGCCATATTCGTCCGTCAGCCAGTTCGGCGCGACCTCGGTCAGCCCCGAGGCGCCGAAATTGCCCAGCAACTCCAGCAGGTCAATGCGCCGCCGGGGGCCGCCGAAGTAAACCTCGCGCGACACCGCTGTGCGCCGCATCGGGCCAGACGCATCAATCGGCTTTTCCCCGAGGCGGAATATCCGTCCGGTCCGCCCGATCAGGTGCCAGCGCCCATAGGCGAACTCGGCCCCTATGACGTCCCAGGCATCGTGATCGACGCCAAGGCTGCGCTCGTGCCACATGCCGAGAGACAGGTCGCAGACCCATGCGGGGCGGTCCGAAAACCGGATAACCGCGAACCGCTGGCCGCGATCCTCGTAGTAGAAGCAATGCGTCGGATCGCCGTCCCTCAGCGCCTGGTCAATCGGCGGCGTTGACAGGGGTTGCGCGACCTGACCGGAGATCAGTTTCGCGGTGCGATCATGCCCCACGATGAACAGCCCCACCGGGGTCCGCGTCACGAGATTGAACCCGAGCAAGCCGGTTTCGATCACTGGCCCCTGAACGCGGCTGAACGCCCCGGCGCCGCCGCGCGCGGTTGACCCCCACACCTCGGTGTTGGTCTCTTTCAGGGCGTAGAGATACCCGCCGTTGTCGATGATCCGCATCACGCGGTCGTCTCGGGCCTCGGCGGTTCGGAAATACAGGGCGTTCCGATTGCCGGGGACACCGACCTCGGTCCATTCGATTTCGCGGCCGCCGCGCTGGGCCATCAGCGTGAACTGGTCGAGGAAAGCCGCCGACGAGATCGAGGCAATGCGCCCGCTGCCCGGCTGCGTCAGCGCCGCGCCATCCCAGACGTTATAGCTGCCCGCCGCCGATACGATCACATTGTCGCGGTTGCCGCTGATCGTGGTTTCGACGTCATCCGAAACGGCGGCGACGTTCGTCGTTATGCCGGTTTCGCTCACCTTCCACAGGGCGCCGCCCTGCACGATGTACAACACACCCTCGACAACGCCCCATGCGCGCGAAAAACCGAACGGCAGGCTGGTGAAGTCCTCCGCGCCCGGCACCGCGCGAAGCTTGAACTGCGCGCGGCCGCCCTCCGCGTTCGGCACGGGATAGAGGTTGATCAGCCGCTCCGACGTTGACCCGAGATCGGTGCTGTCCCGCGCGGACTTCGCGGCGAGGACGAGCCTCACGAGAAGAACACGCTATCTTCGCGGTCGGCCCCGAGCGCGAGGCTCAGCGCCTCGCCGGCCTGCCGCATCAGAAGCGACACGTCGCTCGGATAGGCTGGCGCCAACTCAATGGCGAGGTTCTTGACCACCGCGCGGCGCCACTCCTTCGGGCAGTCCAGATCGGCGTTCGCGCTCTCCTGATCCAGAATTTCGCGGGTGTAGACCACCGAGGCCGAGGCGATGGCCGATGGGGTCGGCCATATCTTCAGGGTCGATCCCGCGGGGCCTCGGACCTCGTGCCAGCATGTCGGACGGCCGAGCGTCGCCTTGTTCGGCAGGCGGTCATACTCCTCGCGGGACAGCCGCTCCATAGGCGTCTCGGCCGCATCGACATAGAGCACATCGAGGATTTGCACCGGGCGAGAGGGAAGCGCATAGCTGCCGACGCCGACCACCAACGGCACGCTCTGAACCGACTTGGTCCAGAGGCAATATCCGTAGCCCTGCCAGTCCCGCAGCATCCGGTCCAGCACCCGCGCGCCATGGGCGAGGGAGTCCATGGTGAGGGGCTCGTCCAAGGCCACCACGCCCAGATCGCGCAGCGCGTCGGATACCGCGTCCCTGACTTTCACAGCGCGCTCCAGTCGTTGCCTTGATCCGGGGTCCGCTCGATGTCCGGCGGCTCAGGGCGCACCCACGGCGGGTTCTGCCGGTCGGACTTGCCCTGAACGAAATCCTGGGGGTGGCGGGTCTCGAAGCATCCGCGACAGACGCGCAGGCCCTGCCAGTCCTGCGCAAGCTGGTGGTTCAGATAGATGAACCCGCAGCGGTCACATACCGCCTTCCACGCCCCGAAAACGTAGGCCATCAGGCGTCGATGACAGCGACTTTCCAGCCGCTCTGCACGAAGAGGTCGAGCGTGCCGCCGCTCGGAATGTACATCCCGCCGCCAACGGTCGCGACCGGCGAGGCCCCGCCGCTGACCACGTACATTCCGCCGCCGATCGCCGTGAGCCGCGCGACGCACTTGCGCGCCGCCGCCGCCGACTGGGCGCTGGCGCCGCTCGTGGTGACGTTCGCCGCCGCGATGAAGTCGCCATGGTAGACCGGCTGCACGCCATTGCGGCCCTGCGCGCCGACCTCGGCGAATACCACGTTGAGCGTCGCCATTACCGGGTCGCCACGGCGGAGATATAGTCGGCGATCAAGGTGCGGGTGCCCGTCACGCTGCCCGAGAGCGAGAACAGCACCGGGGCAAGCTCGGTCGCCGGAATGTTGGTGCTGTGCGTCGCGACAAGCTGGCGGTTCACGAAGAACCGGACCGCCCCCGTCCCGAGCACCTGGAAGCCGAGCCGGACATAGGTCGCATCCACGGCCAGAACGCCGCTCGCGGTCGAGGTCTCGGTATCGGACGCCTCGGTCTTGCAGAGGATCGAGGCGGAGCCGTCGTTGATCTGGAAGCCGATGCGGTTCGAGGCGAGCAAGCTGGCCTCGGGGTTCGTCGTGAACTTCTCGCAAAGGCCGATGAACGCGTCCTGATCGGCCGCGCTCGACAGCTTGACGCGCGCCTCGAACCAGATGCTGCGCCCGGCGGCGGGCAAGAAGATTTCCATGCCGCGGATCGAGGCGCCATCATCGTCGGTCGTCGCGGTGGATGTCAGGGACACCTCGCCCCCGGCGGCGTCCGCCACAAGCGCGACCGCCGCGCCGGAATCCTTGACGACAACCCAGTCGTTCGTCGCGTTGATCGCGGCGCCGGTGAAGTCGTCCCAGAACCATACGTAGTCCGGGCTGAAACCGACCGGATAGTCGGAAAACCATTTCTGATTGGCGCCGGAACCGGAACGCAGAATCTGCCCGGTGAATCGGGTATTTCCCATGGAAGTCTCCTGTCTTGGGAATGTCAGTCGCGAGAACTGTCAGGATGACGGGGCGGCCGTGACCGCCCCGCCGCGATCACGCGCCGGGCGTGCCGTAGATGGACCGCCACTCCGTCCAGCCGACCGAATAGCGCTCGTAGCCCTTGGCCTTCGCGTTGTCGGTGTCGAAGTCGTTATCCTGGCTGAACTCGTAAGCCTGACGCTGGAACGACATGAGGCCGTTCGGAACGTCGGTGGTCAGGAACCACGCATCGGAGTCGGTCAGGTACGGGTTGACCATCGCGCCCTGCGGAATCAGCCCCATCGACTGCACAGCGTTCACCGCGTTGTTGCTGGTGTCGTTCTGCAGGGTCGATTTCAGGATACGCTCGGCGTTGAAGGCTTCGCCGGGCGCGATGAGGAGCTGCTTGGCACGCAGCATGATCGGGAAGCCGCGCGAATTGCGCGCCACCATGATCTGCGTCAGCATATCCTCGAGGGAGGCTTCGGACAGGTCCGCCGCCGTCGCGAGGACGTTCGACTGGTTGCCCGAGAGCGTCGGGTGCGACGCCGAGCACAGGATAACGCCATCGGTGCCGCCCGTGGCACCGGCAGTGAAGGCGCGGTTCAGGACGTTCGCGTGAACGATCTCCTTCGCCGTCCGGAAGGACCGGGCCAGCATCTCGGCGCGGCGGAACGAGCGGGACTTGTACAGGTTATCCGCCAGTTCCTCCTTCGTGACGATGTAGCCCGAGGTGAAGGCAGCATGCACGTAGGTCGCGACGCCACCCTGGGAATGGGTGTCGTAGGTCGTCGCCGCGCCCTCGGCCTTGACCTGGGGAAGGCCGAAGCCGGTGGTCTCCACGTCTTCTTCCCGGTGCTTGTCCGAGCTTTCGACGGTGAAGACCTTGGAATAGAGCGCGGGCCACTCTTTGTACGAATTCATGGCGAAGGCATGGACGCCCGGCCACAGCGCTTTCGGGTGCGCACCACTCATGATCGGCATGGCTTACACTCCTACCGCGCTGTCTTTGTACTGGTGGACGTTCAGCCGCACCAACCACCGGCCATAGAGGCCGAACTCGTTGTCGGACCGCTGGACGAACTGGACCAGCCGCACGTCGTCGTCGGTGTCCGAGGTCTCGGAAATGTTCGCCGTCGAAATGACGACGGACGACTTGCCGGTGACCGTGCTGCCCGAGGTGAACCCGGAAAGCTGCGCGGTGGCGCCGTTGACGGTCGTCACCGACACGCCATCCTCCTGCGCCTCGAACAGCAGATCGGGGTCATCCGCGACATAGACGTAACGGTCCGTCGAAGCCGGGCGGTACAGGGGGCTTTCCTGCGTCACCGCCTTGAACCCGGTGACGACGCCAACCACGGGGTTGCCGCTCGAAACGTTGCCGGTGACCGTGGGGATGCCCTCGGCACTGCCGCCGCCGGCGAGTTTCACGAGTCCGCCGATGTAGATCGCGGTGTTGTCCGACGACGGCACGAAATAGACGTTCGACGCGCCATTGTACGGAGAACCGCTTACATACCGCACAGGCTCCAGCCCGCGCGGAGTGTTCGCATTTGCCATTTTATGGCGCTCCTGGGAAAAAGGGGAAGGGGGTTAGCCGCCCCGCCCTATGCGCGTGCTCGGCGTCCTGCCGTCCGCGCTCGGGGTGTAGCCGGCCTCGACGCCAGCGCCCGGAACCCGTCCGGTTCTCATGCTGGCCTCAACGTCATCGATGGCATCACTCTTTTTCCGTGCATCATCGTCGTGGTATGCTTTGGGCTTCCGCACGAGCACCATCCGCTCCGCACCCTTCGGCCCGATGCCGCCAAGCGTGGACACCTCGGCACCCTGCGCGGTCCCGTCCTGAGGCCGCACGAGACCATCCCGGTCGGTCACCAGTTCCCAATCGTCCTGCTTGGTCAGATCGTAGACCCGGTTTCCGGTGTCGTTGATCCAGCGGTACTCGTACTTCTCCCGGTCGAGCTGGTTCTCGTCCACGAACAGACGGACCCGGCGCCCGGACAGGTGATCCCCGTTCCGCCGACGCCGCTCGGTCTTGATCTGCGCGTTGCGGTTCTCGGTCATCGGGCATCTCCATGCAGCTTGCGGCTATAGGCCGCGTATTCCTCGACGCTCTTGAACGTCCCATCTTTTACGAACATCAGCGCGGCCGCCCGCTCATCGGCCGACAGGGCCACGTCGCGGGAGCCGCCGGCCAGCCCGCCGCCATCGACCATCGACCGGCGCGGCGCGGCCTTGGCACGGGCATCGGCCTCGATCCGCGCGACATATGCCTGCGGGTCGCGCGCGATCTCCTGCGCCTTGTGCCACGCGACCAGCGCCTCATAAGGCTCCGGACGCGTCGAGAAGCTGCGCAGAAAGTCCGGGCTGATCGTGCCGGCTTCCATCAGCGCCTGTTCGACGCGCTCCTTGCCGTGCGCCGCCTCCGCGCGCGCCTGGCTTTCGTGCAGGCGGCGGTTCAGGTCGTCGTTGGTGGAAGGCCGCTGGTTCTCGATTTCACGCTGCCGCTCGGCCGCCGCGTCATAGGCTGCGAGGTCCATGCCCTCGACCGCCGCCTGCTTGGCCTCCCGCACGCGGTCAAGTTCGACCTGCCAGCGCGCGGCTTCCTGTTCCCGCGCCGCCCGCTGCGCGACCGCGCTGGCGCGCTCGAGAGCCTCGAACCGCTGATCGCGCGCCCTCACCTCGTCCCGCAGAATTTTCACCTGTGTGCGCGGGCTTTCGAGATACCGCTCGGCATCCATCCAGCCGGCCGGCGCCTTGGTATACTCCGCCTCGGGCTTCCAGCCGTACTTGCGCGCCTCGGTCTCCGCCGCGCCGATCCGCGCCAACTCCTCCGCCGAAGGCTCGGAAGGCGCCTCGATCTCCGGCTCGATCTCCGGGATGTCGTCTTCGATGTCGCTCATGCAAGCACCGCCACGATGTCGCGATCCTTGATGATCCGGTATTCCTCGCCCGCGTCGTCCTTCGCGAACACGCCAGCGTGCTGCGCGAAAATCACGCGGTCCCCGACCCCGGGCTTGGGCTCCCCGGACGGCCAGTCATCGAAGGCGAAGGCCATCGGCGAGACGTGCGTGATGATCCCGCGCGTCGCCATGTGCTTGCCACGGTCGCGGGCATCGTCCGTCAGGATCAGACCGCCCTTGGTCTTCTCCTCGACCGGCTCTTGCCGCACCGCGATATTGTACTCCATCATTCGCAACGCCATCATTCATCGTCCTTCTTGAGGTAGGTCAAAACGCCCGCTTCGAGGTCGTTCTCGAAAAGGTCGCGGTAGAGCGCCATCTCGCGATGAAGCGCGATCCTCTCGGCGTCAGAAACCGGGTGGCCCTCCCACCACGCCTGCAGCGCCGCCGCCTTGCATTGCTCCAGGTACAGGCCCAAGGCCGCCCGGAATGCCTTGCTGACCGGGTGCTCCCGCCATTCCGAAAGCGCCTCGCCCGAGATTTGCGAGTAGTCCATCGCGTACCACCATCAGATTTGCCTGCAGGGACTGAAGTTGTGCCATCTGGTCCTGAAGGCCGAGCATCGCTGTTTCGGCCTCGGTCGCCTCGGCCTCGGCTACGGCCTTGATCGTGTCCGCTCGGGTCTTTTCGACCTGGGCAATCTTGACCTGAATGTCCGCGACCTTGACCACCATGTCGGCCTTGGCCATCTCGATCTGCATCGCCTGCATCTGCTGCTGCATCGGGTCGGGCTGCGGGAGAAGTTCCTCAACGTCCGGGATCGACGCGGCCTCGAGGATGCGCTTGCTCGCCGCCTGCGGGTTGACCTGGCCAGCCTCGGCCATCTCGCGCAGGAGGCTGGCCTTGCCCATCTGCTGCATCTTCGTGACCGCTGTCGGATCGGCCACCGGCAGGATGTCCATATCATCCATGTTGTAGTCGGCGCGCGGGTCAACGCCCTGCAGGTCGTGATAGGTGGCGTATTCCTCGGGCGTGACGATCTGCTGGCTCAGCCGCGCGACCAGCCGGTACTCATGCCGCAGCGCGCGGAAGATGCGCTTGAACGCCGCCGTGAACTGCGCCATCCCCTGCTCGACGAGCATCTGCATCGTGCCGACCGGCATGTTCTTCGCGCCAAGCTCGCCGGTGATCACGTCCTTGATGGACGACACCTCCTTGCCGGCGTCGATCAGCAGGCCGAGAAGCTGGAACATGTTCGCGTCGGCGGCCGGGAACGTCATCGGAACGATGCTGTCCTTGATGGCCGCGCCGCTCATGTTGAGCATCTTCCATTCGCCGGGCTTGAATTGCTGCGACCCGCCTTTGATCCTGAACTCGGACCCGAGGAACCCGCCGCCGCGCGCCGCCATGTGCGAACTGTCGATCATCAGGTTCAGGATCGTGTTGATCGCCTCGCTGATGTCCCCCAGCAGCAGCCCGAGGCCGGTTCCGTGCCATCCGCCATCAAGCGACGGCATGAACTTGTACGCCACGAAATAGGTGCCGCGCTTGATGCTGAGAATCTTGCCGGTCGGCGCCTGCATCATCTGGATGCCCTGCGGGCCGATGATGGGAACGTCCTGCATCTCCTGCGTGATGTCGTCCTCGCCGAAGTCCGCGACGATGCGCGCGACCTTGTGCGATGTCTTGTGGATGGTGACGATATACGGCTCCTCGTAGCCGTCCCCGTCCAGATCAAGCAGCCGGTGCTGCTCGAGGAAATCCTGAACCTCGGCCTTGTCCTCGCTCGTCGCCTCGACATAGTCGATGTCGCGCCAGTCGCCCGACTTGCGGCGTTCCATGATCTCGCGCGGGTAGAGCGGCAATTCCTCGGTCAGACGCGGGGCGTCGAACAGCGAGCGCACTTTCTCGTTGACGATCAGCGCGCCCGGCGAGACCAGCCGGCAGCGCAGACGCTTGCGCGCATGGTCGATCCACCATTTGCGGTACATCGTTCCGACGAGCGGCAGTTGCACGAGAAGATCGTCGGTGGTCTCCTCCCACTCCTCAACCCGGCTGGTGAGCATGTAGCTCATGTGCGAGCCGACGCGCTCGGCCCGCGCCGCCTTGATGCCTTGAGGATCCTTGCCCTTAACCTCGCACTTGACGACGTCCGCGCCGGGGATGATCGCCGGGTATGCCTTCGCGTTGAATTGCAGGCAGGCCGTCGTTACCAGCGGATACCGGGCGTTGCTGCTGCCCTTCCACGGGTAGCTCTTTTCCGCCTTGACCAAGTTCGCGAGGTCCATCCCGCACTTCATGCGCTCCAGCCATGAGGCCATCGAGCGGCGGTCAATGTCGTAGTCCGTCGCCACGTCCTCGCCGATCTCCGCGAGGCGCGCCTCGTCCAGATGGTCCGCGATGTTCGGCATCTGCGTAAGGCTGGTGAGGACCGCCATCGGCGCCTCGGGCGCATCCGTCATCACCTGATCGTCCATCAGTACCCCGTCACAGATGATCGCCCGCGCGGGCTGTCGTCGCGCCACTCGTCGTAGTCGTCGGCGCGCTTGCCCACCGGGTAGGCGAATGTCAGCGCCAGCGCGTCGGCCTTGTCGGGCGAGGGAAGGCCACGCTTGCGCATGTCCTCCTTCTTCTCGAGGAGGATCGCGTTGTTCGCGTCGAACTTGTACTGAACGGCGGTCATCTGCGCCTCGAGCTGGATGTCGATCGGGATCGACACCGAGCCTTGCGCCAGCCAGTCGCGCATCCTGGCCCACATCTCGGCGCGCTTGTTGGCCGTCTTGACGCTGGCCGTCCCGTCGCTGCGCCGCGCGCTGTCGACCGCGATGATGTTGCGCCCAAGCTGGCGCAGACGATCAACCACGCCCGCGCCGATGCCGCCGGCGTCAACGAACACCGCGTCGGGACCGAGCCTGTCCATCTCCATCGCGACCCGCGCGGCAACCTCCATCGTGTCGAGGTTGCGATATGTCATCCACGGCTCAGCCCGCGCATTGCGCCCGCGCCTGATCGCTATGACGGTCTCGTCCATGCCGAACCGCGCCACGTCGACGCCCATGATCATCTCGTCATTCACGTAGAACGGCACGTCCTCGCCCATGGCCCGCTCAACAAGACCGGCTGGGATGAACTGCGCGTCGCCGACCTGCTCGTAGTCGCCGAGCCACGTGTGTCGGTAGCGGTCCGGGTCGCCCGCCTCGTCGTGCCGGCGCTCCGCGTCGAGCGTCGCCGGGAACCATGGATTGTCGTAATAGTTCGCGCGGACGACAATCGACCCCTCCGGCGGAGAAGCGCGGAGGAACCTGTCAATCGGGTCGGTTCGGAAGCGCGGGTTCCACGATGCCCATATCTCCGACCCTTCCTTGCGGATGGTCGGGCGCAGCAAGTCAAGGCTGCGCTGGGAGACTGATTGCGCCTCCTCGATCCATGCCACGTCGATGCCTTCGAGCGACTTGATGCTCTCGGCCGTGTGGTCCACCATGCCTTGAAAGATGATCAGGCCGCCGCCGGGCGTCTTGATCTGGTCGGTCTGTACCTCGAACATCCGGCCGACGCCAAGCGCGTCGATCTTGTCCTCGATCAACCGCTTCGCGCTCTCCTTGAGCGACTTCTGAACTTCGCGGACACACACCGCGCGCGTGCCTGGGTGCAGGACCGAATGCTCGATCAGCAGTTCGGCGCAGAAATGCGATTTGCCCGATCCGCGTCCGCCGAAGATGCCCTTGTAGCGGCTTGGCTTGAGGAGCGGCTCGAAGCAACGGGCCGTCCTGATCTCAAGCGTTTGGGTCAACGATCACGCGGCGGATAACGTCGATCGGGATAGCGCCGCCATTGGGGCCGGCATGCTCAATCGACGACAGATCGGGCAGCACCTTTTTCAGCAGCGCAATGCCGGCTGTCACCTGTGATGCGCCCATTTCCCTTTTGCCTTCAACGTGCTCAATCAGCGCATTGAGGATGTTGCTGTTCTGGATTTTAACCCGGTGCTGGTCCGACATGCGGAAACCAGCCGTGCGACCACGCCCTGCCATCGATAATCACCATCGCCTTATTCGTGAGAACGCCACGTCCAGCACCACGCTATCCAGCCATTCGAGAGCGGCGGAGGCGGCGGCGTCCATGCCGGCTATGTCGGTGGAGCGGCCATCCCGTTGGGCGCCTCGCGCCTCATCCAGTACCGCGCGGTATGTGCGCATCGGTGCGCCATGGTGGCGCATGGTGACGCTGCGGACTGGCGGGATGGAGCCCATAGCGGCCTCCGAACGCAAAAAGCCCGCGCGCGGCGGGCTTCGGGCGGTCTTTTCGACCGTATCAACAAGCTAGCATCCTCGATGGGGGAAAGTCAAGCGGCGCGCGATCGCCTCGCGATTGGCCTAAATTAATTGTCCCGAGTCCCCATTTTCCGCTTGCTAATTGTCTCGGCGGACATTATATATGGTTCATCGAAGCAAGGCACAACGGGGAAGCGAAATGACCATCACCATCGATACCTACCTCTCGATTGCCGACGCGGTTGCCAATGGCGATCACTTCGCCTGCTTCGAAACCCAGACCGGCGCGGACGGCCGCCGCTTCATCGAGGGCGCCAACTTCTACGCGCTCAAGGGCGCCATCTACACGAAGGATGGCGAATACTACTGCGCGCCGCGCGCCAAGGAAATCCTCGTCTGGCTCCACGGCTCCGCCCGCTCGCAGGCTTCCGAGGAAATCATCGCGATCGAGGATGCCAACGCCCCGCGCGTCCGCTACTCCCGCCCCGGCGCGACCTACCACACCGGCCAGTATCTCCTCCCGCTCTGAAAGGATCGCCAGCATGACCCCTTCCACCATAACCCGCATCGGTCGCCTCTACTCGGACTGGACTGGCCATAATCCCTTCGAGGATTGCCCGAGCATTGACCCGCGCGTGATCCTGACCAAGATGCGTTCAAGCCGCGCGGAACTTCGCCGCGCTGGCGCCACCATCATCACGCTTGCCCCATCCGATATGGACCAGTTTTTCGCCGACAACGATGGTGAACTTGATGACGACGAAGCCGCCATCCGCGCCGCATTGTCTCGCGGCGATGATTGGATCGTCGGCGGAGGCGCGGCCGAGGCCTTCATCATTCGGCGCGCGTGACCAATGACCATCCATCCCAAGACCATCCGGCGCCGGCTCGAAAGGGCCGGCTATGTCTCTGTGATCGTCGCTGGCAAGCCGGGATGGGTTCCCGCCGCCTATGCCGCGCGCATCAAGGCGCAGATCGAAATGCACCGCGAGGACGTGGCCGCGCTTGAGGCGGAACCGGCGCGGCCGGTCGGGCGTCCGCCGAAGCCGGCCGACGGTTAGGATGCCACACGGCGAGAGAAGGCCGAAACAGCAATAATCATGTATCGACCAAAACGCCAATTTCGGCGCGCTGTTCGCAAAAACAGCAGGATTTTCATATACATAACTAGGTCGACAACTTTGGCAGCCAAGCGACCGACAGCTAGGCGCCCGCTTCAGCCATAGACAGGCACGCCATAGACCGCTGCGGCGGCGTTGAGGCCCGCCGCTAGGTTCAGGTATTCTTGCGCGTTGTCCCGGACCGCGCCGAGCTTCTCGTCATAGACAGCCACGCGCCTGACCGCCGCATAGGCAGCGGGACCAGCCTTGTTCAGGATGGCGTGCATCCGCTCCTTGGCGCGAATGATGCGTTCGGCCTGTTCGCCGGTCTCGTGCGACTTGCCGCCGGCGCGCGGCACGCAACTGTCTGTCCCCGCCGATGGGTGTCCCCAGACGGCCTCGTGATCGGCCTCGAAACGAACACCGGCTTCGGCTTGCTGGCGAGAGATAATCCCCCGGCTTTGAAGCAAGTCGAGCCTGGTGTTATGAACCCGAACGTATGGCCGCCGGTCGCCTTTGTGCTGTTCCCGCCGCTCGTATTCCGCGTGCTGGCGGGCGTATGTGCTCGGGCCAGTGATGGGGTCGCTTGGCTGTGCCGATGATTCTGGCGCGGGCCTGTGCGCCTTGTCGCGGCGTTTCTCGCCCTTGGTCCTTGCCTTGGTCATTGGGCGCGCCTTCATCTCCACCCCCGCGCCGAGACCCGAACAAGTGATGTGTCTTCGCTGGGGTCATTGAGCCGCCGCGCCAATCGACCCGCGATGGTGCGCAGTCGGTCGGATTGGGCGTACAGCTTTTCCTCGCGGAGCCAGTTCATAACGTCTGCGATGTCGTCTATCGCGGCGCCGACGTCGCCTTCGAACCCCTTTATCCGCTGCGGGAGGCCGTGGTATTCGGCATATGCCGCGCCGTTCCACCACGGCATATCGGTGTAGTTCTGTACCGCATTAATCAGCTCCTGCGGTAAGTCGCGCGCGCTCATTCGCCAGCCGCCCGGCCGATCGTGACCGTCGAGCCGGCCGGCGCCGCGTCAATCTGGGATTGGATGCTCATTCTATGCCTCCATCAATGCTGGGCCAGTCGGTGAAAGGGCCGCGCCGGAACGGCTCGCTGCGGCCAAGGGCGTCGGTGCCGCGCACATCGAGCGCAAGGATCGCCTCGGCCAGATGCTCGGCCATGCCGGCGTAGCTCCATCCCATGCGTGCGCACTCGGCGCGGATCGTATCAGCGGCGCGTTGCAGATCGGTTGTCATTGGGCGATCCTTTCACGGGACATGACGGTTTCAGCGAGGGCGATGTACCGCTCGGCGCCCGGCTCGGCCTTGGCGGCGAGGGTGGCCTCGCGGCATAGCTCGGGCGCATTCGACAGGCATTGCAGGAGGAGCAGGATCGTGGCGGCGGTCATGGTCAGCACCAGATCAGCCGTTTGCCGTTCTCGGCGTTCCTGGTCAGCACAGCGATGCTGTTCGCCCGCCATGTCGCCAGCCATTCAGGGCTCTGCCCCTGTGGTGCGCCGATCACACGGGCGCGCAGCCGTTCCCAATGTGCGGCGGGGTCCATCAGAAACTCCGCTTCAAGAAGTTGCCGGCGGGCGCTCCATACGAGCGGGCGGGCGGCGGTCATTGGGCGACCCTCAGGACGCCTTCCTTGTTCATGGCGAGAATGAGCCGGGATTGCGGGTCGTCCGGCGCTTCATCGGCATCGGCGATGGACTGCGCCGAGTAGCCGCGCGGGCGAGACGGGACTGGCGATGGCAGCGAGCCGTCCGGGCGCCGAGCCTGACCCAAGACGCATGTCGATAGGCCAAGCCGCTGGCGGCGCGTGCGGATGGCCGTGGGCGAGCGGCCCGGCAGTAATGCCTGAAGCGCCTCGTCATCATCGCGGACCGGACCGTCCAGCCATGCGATGATGGCATCCTCGTGCGGCGTCCATGAAGTGCCGCCGCTCATTGCAGCACGTCCCAATGGTGGCTGTCCGCCTGCTTCCCGGTGATGAAATCCATCACATCGTCGGCGGTTGGGCCCCTCTTGGAGTCGAAATCGACGCGGGCTTGCTCAAAGATATTGTGCCCCGGCCGATCGTAATACGGCTCGAGGAGCGCGGCGCCGCGGCTGCCGAGGGCGCCGTCGGCGTAGAGCTTGACGCCGACGAGCGCGTAGCGCTGGTCGGGGCGCATCCGCTCGGCCGGCTG
>NZ_CALAGI010000010.1 GCF_937891315.1 uncultured Amaricoccus sp.
GATGCGTTCGAGCGCGCGCTGCGCCTGCGCAGCGGTGATCCGGCCGCGCTCGTCGGGAACGGCCTCGCGCTCGGCGAGTATTTCGGCGATCTCGTGGTGTTCGGCACCCGTGGCGCGCAGTTCTGGTCCGTCGATCCGGATTTCACCAAGAACCAGTATCTGCGCTCGCTGAAGACCTCGCTCCTCGCGCGCCGCTCGGTGACGGGCTACGCGGACGGCGACGTGCTCTATCTCTCGACCACGGGCATCCGCTCGCTGCAGGCCCGCGACAGTTCGAATTTCGCCAAGGTGTCGGACGTCGGGTCACCGATCGACATACTCCTGCGCGCCGAGCTTGATTTCGCCGGGGCCGACGTCGAGCCGATCTTTCAGGACCACGATCGCAACGTCACGCGGTTCCTGCAGCTCGCGAAGGGGATCATCCACGAGCAGAGTGGCCAGTTCTGGCTCTGCCTCAAGGAGAAGGTCTACGTGCTGACCAACTACCCGGCGGCGAAGGTCCGGGCCTGGTCGGTCTTCGATCTTCCGGTGACGACGCACTTCAACCCAACGGTCGGGCTTCTGAAAGGGCGCTGGGTCGGGGACATCTGCGCGATCCGCGACGACCTGATCATGCGGAACAACGCCGACGAGGTGTTCATCTATGGCGGCATCACCGGATCGACCTACGACCGCAGCGAGGTTGAGGTTGTCACCCCGCACATGGACATGGGCAAGCCCTCGACGGTCAAGCGGTTCACCGGGATCGACATGGCCTGCTACGGGGAGTGGCAGGTGGAGGTTTCGCTCGACGTCAACAACGTGGAGTGGGAGCCGGTCGCGGTCATCGACGGCAGCACGCACCGGGTTTACCGGGTCGGCTTCGATCTCGAGGGCACGCATCTCGCGCTGAGGCTGCGGAGCACGACGCCAGGCCCGGCGAAGATCGGTCAGGTGACGGTGCTCTACGCCGGCGGGGAGGGCGAAAAATGATCGCCGCCGCGCCCCGCCCGTCCGAGATTTCCTTCGTCTGCCATCGGCTGCGCGAACAGTCGGCCGAGGAGATGTTCATGCTCTCGTGGCACGACAGCCCGGAGGCGCTGGCGCAGCGGTTCATCAACCTCGCGGGCTTCCAGTGGGTGGCCTACGACGGGACCGAGCCGGCGGCGATCTTCGGCGCGCATCCGCTCTGGCCCGGGACATGGAGCCTCTATGGCTTCGGGACCGACCGCTATGGGAACGTGCTGCGCGAGGTGACGAAGCACTTCCGGCGCGAGGTGGTTCCGGCGGTGCGGGGGAGTGGCGCGCACCGGGCGCAGTGCATGTCGCCGGCCCACCATACCGAGACGCACCGCTGGCTGGAAATGCTCGGCGGTTCCGAGGAAGCGACATTGCGCTGCTATGGCCGGCGCGGCGAGGACATGAAGATTTTCGCCTGGTTCAAGGAGACGGCCTGATGCCGCTGCCGAGTGACCAGATGCCAGCCCTGATGATGAAGTGGACGCTGGGCGACGAGGACGCGGCGCGGTTCCTCCTCAACTGCGCCGCGCTCGCACGCCTCGCGGACGATATCGCGGACGGCGACAAGGGGCCCGACCGTGTGGCGGCCATGGGTGAGGTGCTGGTGCGGGCGATGGTGGTCAACGCCGCGAACCCGTTCTTCATCGCCAATCGCGAGGCTTTGGCGCCGGTTCTGGCGGAGGCCGCCGGCTGGTGGGTCACGTCGGAGCGGTGGCGCCGGCACGAGAGCCGCAACACGCGGATGTTCGCGTTCGTCTGGAGGGAAGGGACGGCGAGCATCGCGCACACCGTCGCCTACCTCATCGGAGGGTGGGAGCACATGCTCGCCGTCATGGAAGACCTGCATGCCCTTGCCGATCGCGATGGCGAGACTTTCGAGGAATGGGAGGCGTCCTGATGGGGATGTATGGCGACCCGCCGAAGACCGACACTTCATCGACCGACTTCTACAAGAAGGAGGCCGAGCGCACCCGGCGCGAGGAACAGGCACGCCAGCGACGCATCGCCGACGGCATGAGCGAGATCAAGACCATCTTCGAGGGCGGCAAGACGAAGATGGACCGGGCGACGGGCAAGTACGACCCGAAGGCCGAATACTACTACCGGGGCAAGAAATGGACCCCGGAAGCGCAGACGACCAAGACCATCACCGAGACGAACGGCTTCGGCTGGGGCATGCCCGGTCACAAGGACTATATCGGCGGCGAGGACGACGGCCAGACCCCCGGCGGCGGCACGACCACGCGCGAGGTGACCACCGGAAAGACGGCGCAGGAGCAATACGACGCTCTCCGGGGCAAGCTGCGCCTCGGCGGCACGGGTGGGGAAACCCACGAAGGGACGGCCCCGCTCCTCGACGCCCGGCGGAAGGCGCAGGAGGATTTCTACCTGCCCCAGCTCGACGAGGAGTTCGGCAAGACCAAGGACGAGCTGGCCTTCGCGCTGGCCCGCGCCGGCCTCAGCACCTCGACCGCGGCGAACACCAAGGCCACCGATCTTCGCAAGGGGTTCCGCCTCGAGCGCGCCGGGATCAACGCCGACATCGACCGGGACATTGCCGGGGCCACCTCGCAGATGAACGACCTGCGGACTTCGATCGAGGCGGGATTGCGGGCGAGCGGCGACACCACGACGGCCGCCAACGCCGCCTTGGCCGCCCGGACGAATTTCGCCGCCGACATGCCGGAACTGAACCCGCTCGACCACGTGCTCGGCGGTTTCGCGGAGGGCATCGGCGCGGCGCAGAACGGCTATCAGGTCGGGCAGATCAGGCAGACCGCGCGCGGCGGCGCTGGCTTCAAAAATCAGAGCAAAATTGTGTCATGAACAATCTCATCGGAATTGACGAGCTACGCCAGATGTTCCGCCTCGACCAGGAGACGGGCACACTCTGGTGGCTATCCCGGCCGCGCGAGATGTTCGCGACGCAGCGCGGGTTTGCGGTCTGGAACGCGCGCTATGCCGGGGCCGAGGCATTCACCTTCACGGACCCGAGCGGCTACCGGCACGGGCGCATCCTAAGGCGGCATTACATGGCGCATCGTGTGATCTGGGCGCTGGCAAACGGTCGTTGGCCGACGGCGCAGGTTGACCACCGCGACGGCGATCCGCAGAACAACCGGCCCGGCAACCTGCGGGAAGCGACCCGCTCCGAGAACAACCGGAACATGCGTCCCCGCGCTGGAACGAGCCGCTTCAAGGGCGTGTGCTACTGCAAACAGACCGGACGGTGGATATCTCAGTCCAAGATCGGAGATCGCCATATCTGGCTTCTCCGGCATGACACTGAGGAGCAGGCGGCCCGGGCCTACGATACCTTCGCGCGCGAAGCATTCGGCGCCTTCGCTCGCCTCAACTTCCCGAACGAGGAGGCTGCCTGATGTGTGCTCCGGGCTTGGACCCCTTTACCATCGCGGCCATCGCCGGCAGCGTGGCCTCGGCTGGCGGCGCGAAGATGAACGCGGACGCGCAGAACGACGCGATCCGGGCGCAGAACGCCGAGAACCAGAAGGCGATGCAGGCGCAGCAGATCGCCCGCGAGGAGGAGGCACAGCGCCAACTCTCGATGGAGGGCCAGCAGACCGACGAGGTGGCGAAATCGCTGGTCAAGGCGAACCCGGCCGGCGCGCTGATGCGGGCAAAGCAGACCGTCGCCGCGCCGGACAATGCGATCACCGGATCGGCGGGCTCCTACAACGAGGAACCCCAGGCGCCGCCGATCCAGAACAAGGACGTGTCGGGCGCCAGCGCGGGCTACGAGAAGAAGTCGGTCGACACGACCAAGACGGTCCTCGATGCGCTGGCGATGCTGTCGGCGCTCGGCGGGGAGACGGCGGCGGCCGGCGACGCGGTGGGTCGGAGCAATTCGAACATCCAGACGATCGGCGGCAATCGGCGCGGCTCGCTCAACGCCAACGCGGCCGAAACGCGCATCCCGGCCCCGACCGTCACCGCGAACCCCGGGCTGATGGGCGATCTGCTCATGCTCGGCGGCGGCGCCGGGGCGCAATACGCGGGCTCGAAAATGGGCGCCGGCCCGAAGAAGCCGCCGAAGCTGACCGACGCCGAACTGGCATCGCTGTCGAGCGGGGGTCTATACTGATGCAGGCGCAGCTCTACGCAAACCCGATGTTCGCCTCTGGCCTGTCCGACATTCTCGGTCAGGCGCTCGGCGGAGGGAACCCGCTTCAGGTCGCGCAGTCGGAACTTGCCGCGGCGAAGGCCGGCGAGGTGAACGACACGGCGCGCTATCGGGAGGCGGCAGGTCAGGCGGCGGCGAAGCACGACCTCGCCGCGATGCTTGCCGCGTTCGGCCAGGCCGGGCCAGGCTACGGTTCGGCCGCGCCACAGATAGCCTCGGCGATGGCCTCGCTGCCGGAGTTCGGGTTCGACGATGCGACGCAGGGCCGCATCCAGGTTGGCACCGGGACGCAGGAAGCCAAGGGCACCTTCGCCGGCATGGGTCAGTGGCTCGGCACCGAGCTTGCGAAGACCGATCGGCTCGTCGCCGGCGATCGCGGCATTGCCCAGATGAAGATCGACGCCGACCGGGCGACGCAGGAACGCGGCTTCGACGCCTTCAAGGGCGCGCTCGACGGCTACGTCGGGCGCCTCGGCCAGATCGAGAGCGGCTGGAAGGGCGGCGCGCAGAACCCGAACTCCTCGGCCGGCGGCTATTTCCAGTGGACCGACGGCACCGCCAACCAGTACGGCGTGACGAAAGGCGACCTCGCTTCCGAGACGGCGGGCCTTGAGCGCTTCACCCTCGACAATGCCCACACCTTCGAGGCGATGCTCGGCCGGGCGCCCCAGAGCGAGGCCGAGCTCTACCTGATGCACCAGCAGGGCGCGGGCGGCGCGGCCAAGCTGCTCGGCAACCCGTCGGCGCGCGCGGTCGATGTCGTGGGCCGCGACGCCGTCCTGAACAATGGCGGGAACGAGGGCATGTCGGCGGGCCAGTTCGCCCAGCATGTCATGGGCTATTACGGCGGCGGCACGGGTGGCGGGGGGATTGATCCGCGGGTCTATGGTCTCCTGCTCGGCGCGGGCACGCCCGGGGTCAATACGAACCAGAGCCGCATCCTCTCGGGGCTGGCCGACGACTGGATGGCGCCAGAGAGTGGCGTGGAGGACGCGCCGGCGATGACCGGCGGCGGGCGGTCTCTGCTTCTCAGCGGCCTCGGCAAGGACATGGACCCGGCGACCGCGATGCATGTCGTCACCCAGACCGAGGGGCTGATGCGGGAGGGAATGCCCGAGAACGACGCTATCGCCTACGCGCTGCAGAACCTTGAGAGCGAGACGACGATCGACGCCAACGATGGCTGGTGGCCGGGCGACTGGTTCACCGGTCCCGAGACCGCGACGAAGGTGACGGGCATCAAGCCGCGCGGCGAGGTGACGAACGTCGGGCAACCGGGCGGCATCCCGTCGCCGACGACGCCCGAGGAGTTCGCGGCGCTTCCCAGCGGGACGAAGTTCAAGGCGCCCGACGGAACGATGCGGATCAAGCCGTGAACTGGTGGGATAGCGCGCCCCTCGCCGATGCGCCGGGCAACTGGTGGGAAGCCGCGCCGATCGCGCCGTCCGACGCCGCGCCCGAGGCAATGACCCAGGCACCGGAGATGGCTTCCCCGCTCGCCGACGCGCTGATCGGCGCACTGACGCCCGCCCCCGAAGCCCCAACGCCGCTTGCCCCCTCGCCGCTCGGGGGCATCGACGCATCGGTGGGCTCGCCGATACCGGAGCCGCCGACCATCGCGGACATGGACCCGCTGGCGATGGCGCAGATGCTGTCCCGGCCCCGCGACGATGGCATGACGCCCGTTCCCGCGCACCAGACCGTCGATGACACGTCGTCGCTCTGGGGTGATCTCCGCGCGGCCAAACTGCAGGCGCAGCAGATCATCCCCGGCCTTGAGATGTTCGGCGGCGTCGCTGACCTCAAGCAGGCGCGCGACCGGGTGGTTTCCGGCCGTGGCCGCCCCGACGCCGTTGACGAAGCCCGTCAGCAGCGCGTTGGGCTCGAAGTGCAGGATCGAGATGTCGCCGACGCCCGCGGTGTCGCGCGAGCCGACGTACACGAAGCGGCCGATCGGATCGCTCGCGATCGACACCGGGTTCGCGCCCACCGGACGCGTGACGATCGGCGTCAGCGAGCCGTCGAGCTCCGACAGCTCGCACAGGGTCACCTGACCCGTCGCCGCCGAGGCCGCGAGCAGGTAGCGGCCGTCGGGCAGGA
>NZ_CALAGI010000011.1 GCF_937891315.1 uncultured Amaricoccus sp.
TCCCCTCGACCGACGTCGCCATCGTCATCGGCTCGAACGACATCGTGAACCCGGCGGCGCAGGAAGACCCGAACTCGCCGATCGCCGGCATGCCGGTGCTGGAAGTCTGGAAGGCGAAGCAGGTCTTCGTCTCCAAGCGCGGCCAGGGCACCGGCTATTCCGGCATCGAGAACCCGCTGTTCTACAAGGAGAACACGCGGATGCTCTACGGCGACGCCAAGAAGTCGATCGACGAATTGCTGCAACGGATCAGCTAGGTATCAACCGATGCTTCGCTGTGGATCGGGAATTTGGTAGCGGCGGGCGTGTCACGGGTGCCCGCCGGACGAAAGCGGAATGGTTTGCCCCGTTGGCAAACGAGGTCGACGTGAGGGCGGGGCGAGCCGGTGTGGGCCAGATTCCCGCCGGCCGCGCTTGTAACCGGCCCGCGCGTGCTTAGAATAGGGGCGTGGGGAAACCCGCGCCCCTGACCTTTCCGAACCGACGATGTAAAGCCGTGGAGAATTCGATGTCCTGGACCGACGAGCGCGTCGAGACCCTCAAGCTGATGTGGTCCGAGGGAAAGAGCGCGAGCCAGATCGCCAAGGAGCTCGGCGGCGTTACCCGCAACGCGGTGATCGGCAAGGTGCATCGGCTTGGCCTGTCGAACCGGGTGCCGGGCACCGACCACGCCGAGGACGAGGCGCTGCTCGAAAGCGGCGTCGAGGATCCGGGGATCGAGGCCGACGAGGAAGTGGTCGCGGCCCCGGCGCCGAAGCCCGCCGTCGCGGCCGTCCCGCCGCAGCCAGTCGCCCCGGTGGCGCCGCGGCCGATGGTCAAGGATCAGATACCCGCCCAACGGCCGCGCGTTCCCGGCCAGCCGATGCCGCCGCAGCCCTCGGGCTCGGAAATCAGCGCCGAGGCACTGGCCAATCTGGCCGAAGCCGCGCGCAAGGCCAAGCGGCTGAGCCTGATGCAGCTGACCGAGCGGACCTGCAAATGGCCGGTCGGCGATCCCGCGACCGACGATTTCTGGTTCTGCGGCCTGCCGACGGTGGCCGGCAAGCCCTATTGCGAGACGCATGTGGCGGTGGCCTTCCAGCCGATGTCCGCCCGCCGCGACCGCCGCGCCGGCGGCCGCTGAGCCCCCGGCCTTACGGCTTCGCGGCGGCGTAGGCCGCGTCGAGCTTCGCGGCGATTTCCTCGTAGGAGGAATTCGGGACCTTCTCGCCATTGATGACGAAAGTCGGTGTCGCGTCGATCCCGTCGGCGACCTGGTTCTTCTGGTAGGCCGCGACCAGCGCCTCGGCGAAGGTCTGATCCTGCCGGCAGGCGTCCATCTCGGCGTCGGTCAACCCGGCCTGCCGCCCGATGCCGTAGAGGTTCTTCATGATCGTCGGCCCGTCCTGCGAATTGAGCCAGCCGGCCTGCGTCGAGAACAGGAGATCGACCACGCCGAAATAACGGTCCGCCGGCGCGCAGCGCGCGATCACCGCGGCCCAGAGGCTCGGCGCGTTGAAATAGACCTCGCGGAAGACGAGTCGCGCCTTGCCGGTGTCGATGTAGTTTTCCTTGATCCGCGGGAAGACCTCGGCGTTGAAATCGGCGCAATGCGGGCAGGTGAACATCGCATATTCGACGAGGGTCACCGGCGCGTCCGCGTCGCCCATGGTCATTTCCAGCACCTGGCGCGGCGCCTGCGCCCGGCCGAGTCCGGGCAGCGCGGTCGTCGCGGCGGCGGTCGCGAGGGCGGCGAGAGTGTGGCGGCGGGTCAGGGCGGTGATCATTGGGCGTTCCGGTTGCTATTCGAAAGGTCGGGGCCGGGATAGCACATTCCGGGCCAATGTCTCCAAGGCCCGGCGCAAATCCTCATCACCAATGCTTGAAATCTCGGAGCGCACGGCGTGCAAGTCCGGAGTCGGCGCCGGCGCCTCCGGCCGCGGCGCCGGGGTCTCGGCAAAGCCCGCGGCGGCGTGCACCAGCTGGACGCGGCCAACCGCGTTCGGCCCCAGCGCCGCGTTGATCCGCTCGCGCAGCACCGGGATCATCATCTGCAGCCGCGGCGCGTGCGGTCCCGAGACAGCAAGGGTCAGCAGCCCGCCCGCCGGCCCGCGCGCCGAAGCGAGCTTCACCGGCCGCGCGATCGCCGCGCAGTCCGGCCCGACGATCTCGGCCCAGAGCGCCCGCAGCCGCGCCTCGGCATAGCCGCGCCGGGCCGCGACGCTGTTCAACTGCGGACCGATCATGGTGCCAGCCCGCGCGAACCCGCGCCCCCGGCGGTCGCCCGCGTGGCCACCCTTGCCGCGCGGCGCCTTGCCTTTCGCGCCCGGCGTGCCAGTGTCCTCGGCCATGCCGCCCCCGGTTCGCTGGTTTGGTTAACAGCTAGCCGCTGGCGTCGGGTTTGTCAGGAGGGATGTTCACGGGTGGAGCGGATGGCGGCCGAATTGCTCGACTGGTACGACGGCGCGGCGCGATCGATGCCATGGCGCGTGCCGCCGGACGCGCGGGCGCTTGGCATCCGTCCCGATCCCTATCACGTCTGGCTGTCGGAGGTGATGCTCCAGCAGACCACGGTCGCCGCGGTGAAGGGCTATTTCTCCGCCTTCGTCGCCCGCTGGCCGCGCATCGGCGATCTCGCCGCGGCCGAGGATGCCGAGGTGATGGCCGCCTGGGCCGGCCTCGGCTACTACGCCCGCGCGCGCAACCTGTTGAAATGCGCCCGCCTGGTCGCGGGCGAGCTCGGCGGGCGGTTTCCGGAAACCGAAGCGGGGTTGCGCGCGCTGCCCGGCATCGGACCCTATACCGCCGCCGCGATCGCCTCGATCGCCTTCGACCGGCCCGCGGTTGTGCTCGACGGCAATGTCGAGCGGGTAATGGCCCGGCTCCACGCCGTCGAGACGCCGCTGCCGGGGGCGAAGGAAGAACTCCGGGCGCTCGCCGCGCTGCTGACGCCAGCGGAGCGGCCGGGCGATTACGCCCAGGCGGTGATGGATCTCGGCGCCACCATCTGCGCGCCGCGCGCCCCGGCCTGCGGAATATGTCCCTGGCTCACGCCCTGCCGCGCCCGCCGGCTCGGCATCGCGGCGGAGTTGCCGCGCAAGGTGCGCAAGGCGAAAAAACCGGTGCGGCGCGGGGTCGCCTATCTTGCCCGGCGGGCGGACGGCGCCGTGCTGGTCGAGCGGCGGCCGGACCGCGGGCTGCTCGGCGGCATGCTCGGACTACCCGGCACTGACTGGGCCGAGATGGCACCATCCCCGCGTCCACCCTTCGCGGCCGACTGGCGCGATCTCGGGGTCGAGGCGCGGCACACCTTCACCCATTTCCACCTGATACTGACCGTGGAGGGCGCGTGCGTCGGGATGACCGCGACGGGCGAGTTCCGCGACGCGGACGCCGCCCTGGCCGCGATGCCGACGGTGATGCGCAAGGCGCTGAGGCTCGGCCTCGGCGCGCTTGGCGACGCCACGGCTCCGGCTCGCCGCGCCAACTCCCGCCGATAGACGAGCGGTCAGTCGTGCATCTCGGCCCGTACCTGCTGGCGCAGGACGTCGATCGGGATGCTCTCGCCCTCGCGGCGGAAATGCCAGTAGGTCCAGCCGTTGCACGAAGGCGCGCCCTCCAGCGCGGCGCCGACCTGGTGGATCGAGCCGCGCACGTCGTTGGCGATCAGCGTGCCGTCGGCGCGGATCTTGGCCTGGCGCCGGCCGTTCATCGAATGCAGGATCTCGCCCGGGCAGAGCATGCCGCGCTCGACCAGTTGGCCGAAAGCGACCCGCGGCTCCGCGCGCTTGGGCGTCGTCACCGCCGCCACCTCGGCGTCGAGCGTCCGGACCCTGGCGATCCGCGCCTCGGCGGCGGCGCGATAGTCCGCCTCGCGCTCGATGCCGATGAAGCGCCGGCCGAGGCGCTTGGCCACCGCGCCGGTGGTTCCGGTGCCGAAGAACGGGTCGAGCACCACGTCGCCCGGACGGGTCGAGGCGACCAGCACCCGATGCAGCAGCGCCTCCGGCTTCTGCGTGGGATGCGCCTTCTCGCCGGTGGCGGTCTTCAGCCGCTCCGCCCCGGTGCAGAGCGGGATCACCCAGTCGGAGCGCATCTGAACGTCATCGTTCAGCGCCTTCATCGCCTCGTAGTTGAAGGTGTATTTCGACTGATCCGATTTCGCCGCCCAGATCAGCGTCTCATGCGCGTTGGTCAGCCGCTTGCCGCGAAAATTCGGCATCGGGTTCGACTTGCGCCAGACCACGTCGTTCAGGATCCAGAAGCCGGCGTCCTGCAGCGTCGCGCCGACGCGAAAGATATTGTGATAGGAGCCGATCACCCAGATCGCGCCGTCGGGCTTCAGCAGCCGCCGCGCGGCGGCGAGCCAGGCGCGGGAGAATTCGTCATAGGCGCCGAAGGACGCAAAGCGGTCCCAATGGTCATCGACCGCGTCGACCCGCGAATTGTCCGGGCGATGCAACTCGCCCTTCAGCTGAAGATTGTAGGGCGGATCGGCGAAGATGAGGTCGATGCTGGCTTCCGGCAGCCGGTTCATCTCTTCGACGCAGTCCCCCGCCAGTATCGTGTCCAGTTCCAGTTCGGTTTTTCCGCACGATACTTGCGCTCTTGACATCGTATTTTCCCGAGGATGAGGGCTGATCTGCCCGCAACCATGAGTCAAAAGCGAATCGGGGTCAAATTATAAATTGAATCAAGGACTTAACTATGCGGCTTCCCACAAGATATTGTGGATCGGCTTGAAGGAACGCCTATGGTGTGGGGTCACGCCTAGTTCAGACAGCGCCGCGACGTGGGCGCGGGTGCCATATCCCTTGTTTTGTTCCCACGCATAGCCGGGAAACTGTTGCGCAAGCGCCACCATGATCCGGTCGCGCGTAACCTTGGCGACGATCGAGGCGGCGGCGATCGACAGGACCAGCCCGTCGCCGCCGACGATGGCCCGCGCCGGACAGCCGAGATCGGGCGGCACCTTGTTGCCATCGACCAGCGCCAGCGCCGGCGCGGGCGTCAGTTGGGCGAGGGCGCGGCGCATGGCGAGAAAGCTCGCCCGCAGGATGTTGATCCGGTCGATTTCCTCGACGCTCGCCTGCCCGACGCCGACGACGGCCGAGGCGAGAAGCTCGGCATGGAGCGCCTCGCGCCGAGCGGCGGTCAGGCGCTTGCTGTCGTCGATACCCTCGGGGATTGCGAGTGGGTTCAGGATCACCGCCGCGGCGACCACCGGCCCGGCGAGCGGCCCGCGACCGACTTCGTCGATACCGCAGACGGGTTGGACGGAGCGGGATTCAAGGGCGAAATCGGGCATCTAACTCTCTGGCACTGTCAGGATATCGCACCATCGGGGAGATATCCGCCCGGATCAAGCGCCGGATCGGGTCATTGCGCGCTGGGCGTCGCCGGCTTGCCGTGCTAGGCGCGACGAGGGGCGATCGGGAGAGACGAGCATGGAACTGACGGCCGATGGCCAGCGCGCGGTCGAGCGGATCGCCGGCACGCAGGGGTTCAGCACCGACGCGGCGCGCGCCATGCTGATGGCGTTGGCGGCCGGAAACGGCAACCAGGCGCAATTCAACCATCCCGAGTTCGGCGGCATGGGACAATGGTCACGCGGCGGGATGATCATGATCGGCGACATGTTCAACCACGCGCTGAAGTCGCGGGTCGATGCGCTCTGCGTCGATCTCTCGAGCCTGCTCGCCTCGGCCCCCTTCGCACCGGCGCCCGTCGCGAGCCAGAGTCAGAGCCAGGGATCGGCCGGGGTCAGCCTGTTCGTCCCCGGCTCGGGTGGCTCGGGTTGGCCGGCGGAGCTCGGCGCGCCCGGCTCGTCCGGCGCGCAGAACGACCTGCGCTACGCGGTCTTCCCCGGTACCCGTCGGCTCGCGATCTCGCGCGGCAGCCAGGTGACGGTCTATGACATCGGCGACCATGTGATCTCCGGCTTCTCGCAGCAGCAGGGCGGCGACCAGTCGATGACCTTCACCAGCCAGCGCGGCGTGGTCCGGGTCGCCGATCTGCCCGTCGTCACCGCCGCCGACGCGACGCCGGTGCCCGCGCAGGCGGCGGAAATCCCGCCCACCCAGGCCGAGCCATCCGCGCCCGCTCCGGCCTCGACCCCCTCGCCCACCCCGGACGCTTCCCCCGGCCGGGCCGCCTCCGCCGCTCCGGAACCTTCCGCGTCCGCCCAGGACGACATCTTCGCGACACTGGAGAAGCTCGCCGATCTGCGCGGCAAGGGCATCCTGTCGGAGGAAGAGTTCACCGCGAAGAAGGCGGAGCTTCTCGGCCGGCTCTGAGGAACCAGTCCGCGCCGCGCCGCGTTAGCATGGGCGCGGGCGTTGACCGCGTGGCCGCGCGCGGCCTAGCGTATGCTCCTGCGAGAGGGACCGAGATGAGCGCCACCAAGACCAAGGCCGAGGACGCCGCCACCGAGGATGTCGCCGCGTTGTCCGACGAACTGGCGAAGCTGCGCAAGGACATCGCGTCGCTCGTCGACAATGTCGGACGGATGGGGCGCGAACGGGCCGAAGCCATCGCGGGATCGGCGAACCTTTCCGAAGGTCTCGCCGCCGGGGAGGCCGCGCTCGCCGATTTCGCCGCCGAGATCCGCAAGATCGAGAAGGACATCGCCGCCTCGACCCGCCGCGGCCCGTGGCGCGCGCTCGGTATCGCGGCGCTGGCCGGGCTGATCGCGGGCCTTGTCCTCCGCCGCTGACCGCATGTTGCGCCTCGCCCGCATGTTCCTGTCGCTGGGCGGCGCCCAGGTCGCGGCCGTCCGCGATCAGGCCGCCCGGCGCATCGTCTATTTCGCCCTGGTCGGCCTGTTCGGCCTCCTGTTTCTCGTCTTCGCTCTCGCAGCCGGGACCGTGGCACTCGCCGAACGATTCGGTCTCCTGGCAGCGCTTGCGATCATGGCCGGGGGCGCGTTGTTTCTCTGCGTCTTCGTGCTCGTCCTCTCGAACCTAGCCGACCGGCGGGCGCGGGCTCTGGCCGCCGAACGGGCGGAGCTTCAGCGCCGTGTGCGCCAACTCGCCATGCTGTCGGCGCTTGGCGCGACGCGACCGAAGGCGACGCATCTGGTCGGCCTGGGGGTCATCGCCGCCGCCGTGATGCTGGTTCTCGGCCATCTCGGTGGAAACGACCCGAACGAGAATTCGTGATCCTAGTTTAGAACGATTCCATATTGCGGTCCGCCGACCACCTCCTGTAGCGTCTCTCCATGGGCACGGGCAGTCCCGTGCGCCGAAGGTTTTATGCAAGGGGACGTAGCATGAAGGGCGACGCAGGAGTTATCGAATATCTGAACAAGGGTCTGCGGAGCGAGTTGACGGCGGTCAGCCAGTACTGGCTGCACTACCGGTTGCAGGCCGACTGGGGCCTCGGCAAGCTGGCCAAGAAGTCCCGCGCCGAGAGCATCGAGGAGATGAGCCACGCCGACAAGCTGATCGACAGGATCATCTTCCTCGAAGGCCATCCGAACCTGCAAACGCTCGACCCGCTGCGCATCGGCGAAACTCCGAAGGAGACGCTGGAATGTGATCTCGCGGCCGAGCTCGACGCGGTAACGCTCTACAAGGAAGCGCGCGACTATTGCGAGAAGGTGCGGGACTATGTCTCGAAGAACCTGTTCGAGGAGCTGCTGACCGACGAGGAAGGCCATGTCGACTTCCTCGAAGTGCAGCTCGGCCTGATCGAGCGGATCGGCACCCAGAACTGGGATCAGCTCAATGCCGAGGCGACCAGCGAGGTCTCGGGGGAGTAGCCCCCGCCAGAGCGCGCTAGGATGTGTGGACTCTAGGGATTCTCAAGGGCGATACGTCGTGATTCAA
>NZ_CALAGI010000012.1 GCF_937891315.1 uncultured Amaricoccus sp.
GCCGCCTGGATCGCGCGCTTGGTGAGGCCGAGGCCGCGGGTCGGGCCGGCGGCGAGACGCTTCGCCAGCGTCCCCGCCTCGTCGAGGAGGGCCGCGTCGTCGACGGCCTTCCAGATCAGGCCCCAGTCGGCGGCGGTCTCGGCCCCGATCGGCTCGGCGAGAAGCGCCAGCGCCTTGGCGCGGGGTTCGCCGAGGATGCGGGCCAGCGACCAGCTGCCGCCGGCGTCCGGCACGAGGCCGATCTTCGAGAAGGCCTGGATGAACTTCGCGGACTTCGCCGCCAGCACGATGTCGCAGGCGAAGGCGATGTTGGCGCCGGCCCCGGCCGCGACGCCGTTCACCGCGCAGACCACCGGCTTCTCGATCGAACGGATCAGCCGGAGCGTCGGGTTGTAGAAGGTCTCGAGCGTGGCACCGAGGTCCGGCGCCGGGCCGCCCTTGCGCGGGTCGCGGTCGCCGAGATCCTGGCCGGCGGAAAACCCGCGTCCGGCGCCGGTCAGCAGGATTGCGCGCACCTCCGGATCGGCGGCGGCGCGATCGAGACCCGCCCGCAGCGCGAGATGCATCTCCTCGTTGAATGAGTTAAGCTTGTCCGGGCGGTTGAGCGTAAGGGTCAGCACCCCCGCTTCAAGCGCGACACGCACGGTTTCGGACAAGGTCGTGGCTTCCGTCATCGGCTTTCCCTCCCGGCACCGCTGTTCGCGGTTCATTGAAAAAATCAATTGCATAAACCGACCGGTCAGTCAATTATGAAAGCAATAAACATGCTGGGGAAACGCCGATGACCACGCTCTTCGACCAAAACCGGCCCCTGCTCGACCAGGCGGTGGCCGCGCTGGCCAACCGCGGATTCTGGACGCCTTTTCCAGAGGTTCCGAGCGGCAAGATCTATGGCGAGACAGCCCGCGAGGACGGGTGGAACGCCTATCAGGCGCGCCTCGGCGCCGCCTTCGACCTCCCCGGGCACCCCGAATCGCATCGGGTCGGCGTCGAGATGTCCCCTTTCGGTCCGGAGCTCGGCATTACCTATCCCGCGGCCGATGTCGAGACCCTTGTCGGAGCCTCCGAATCGGCCGGGTCCGCCTGGGCGACCGCGGCGCCCGAAGTCCGCGTGGGCCTGCTCGTCGAGGCCTTGAAGCGGCTCAATGCCATGAGCTTCGAGATCGGCAACGCGGTGATGCACACCACCGGCCAGGCCTTCGCGATGGCCTTCCAGGCCGGCGGCCCGCATGCGCAGGACCGCGGCCTCGAGGCCGTCGCCACTGCCTGGACCGAGATGCGGCGCGCCCCCGCGCAGGCGATCTGGCAGAAGCCGCAGGGCAAGGCCGCGCCGCTCGTCATCGAGAAGCACTGGCGCATCGTCCCGCGCGGCGTCGCGCTCGTCATCGGCTGCCAGACCTTCCCGACCTGGAACAGCTATCCCGGCCTCTTCGCCAGCCTCGCCACCGGCAACACCGTCATCGTCAAGCCGCACCCCGGCGCCGTCCTGCCGCTGGCGCTGACCGTCGCCGTCCTGCGCGACCTTCTTGCCGAGGAGGGCTTCCCGCGCGACGTCGTGCTCCTCGCCGCCGATTCGCCCGAGGCACCGGTCACCAAGGCGCTCGCGCGGCATCCGGCGGTGCGGATCATCGACTACACTGGATCGAACGCCTTCGGTGACTGGGTTCGCGGCAACGCCGGCGACGCCCTCGTCTACACCGAGGAAGCGGGGGTGAATTCGATCGTCATCGCCGCCACCGACGACTTCGCAGGAATGTGCGCCAACCTCGCCTTCTCGCTCTCGCTCTATTCCGGCCAGATGTGCACCGCCCCGCAGGACATCTTCGTCCCCCGCGGGGGCATCGAGACCGACGAAGGCCCAAAGTCCTTCGACGCGGTCGCGGCCGGCATCGCCACCGCGGTTGATGCGCTGCTGGCCGACCCGGCCCGCGCCGCCGGCGTCGCCGGCGCCATCGCCAATCCCGCCACGCTGGAGCGGATCGCCGCGGCCCGCGCACTCGGCCGCGTGGTCCGCGACAGCGCGCCGGTCGGCGAAGGCCGCACCGCATCGCCGCTGATCCTCGCGGTCGACGCCGCCGACGCGGCGGCCTACGGCGAGGAGCGCTTCGGCCCGATCGCCTTCGTCGTCGCCGTCGACAGCCCCCAGGACGGCGTCGCCCGCGCGGCGGCGCTGGCGAAGGAGAAGGGTGCGATCACCGCCGCGCTCTACGACACCGACGAAGCCCGCGTCCTCGCCGCCGCGGACGCTTTCGCCCGCGCGGGGGTCAACCTCTCCGTCAACCTGACCGGCAACATCTTCGTCAACCAGTCCGCCGCCTTCTCGGACTTTCACGTCACCGGCCTCAACCCGGCCGGCAATGCCAGCCTGACCGACGGGGCCTTCGTGGCCGGGCGCTTCGTCCGCGCCATGTGGCGCCGGCCCGTCGCCGCCTGAAATCAAGCAAGCACCTAAAAAACTCTAGGGGAGGAAACCCATGAAGACCCTGACCGCGCTCGCCACGCTCGCCGCCCTCGGTCTCGCCGGCGCCGCCTCGGCCGAGATCCGCATCGGCGCCACGCTCTCCGAGACCGGGCCCGCCGCCTTCCTCGGCGATCCCGAGGCCAAGACGCTGCGGATGCTCGTCGACAAGGTGAACGCCGCCGGCGGGGTCAACGGCGAGGAGATCGCGCTCACGCTCTATGACGACGGCGGCGACCCGAACAAGGCGCGCACCTTCGCCACCCGCCTCGTCGAGGACGACGAGGTCGTCGCCATCATCGGCGGCACCACCACCGGCGCCTCGATGTCGATCATCCCCGTGGCCGAGGACGCGGAGATCCCCTTCATCTCGCTCGCGGGCGCCATCGAGATCATCGACCCGGTCAAGGAGTGGGTGTTCAAGACCCCGCACACCGACCGCATGGCCTGCCAGAAAATCTTCGAGGACATGAAGGCGCGCGGCATCACCAAGATCGGCCTGATCTCCGGCACCGACGGCTTCGGCGCCTCGATGCGCAAGCAGTGCCTCGACGTCGTCGGCGACTACGGGATCGAGATCCTCGCCGACGAGAGCTATGGCCCGACCGACGCCGACATGACGCCGCAGCTCACCAACATCAAGAGCACCGCCGGCATCGAGGCCGTGCTCAATCCGGGCTTCGGGCAGGGTCCGTCGATCGTCACCCGCAACTACCAGCAGCTCGCCGTCGGCCTGCCGCTCTACCAGAGCCACGGCGTCGCCTCGAAGGGTTTCATCGACCTCGCCGGCCCCGCCGCCGCCGAAGGCGTCCGCCTTCCCGGCACCGCGCTCCTCGTCGGCGACCTTCTCGCCGCCGACGATCCGCAGAAGCCCGTCGTCGACGCCTATGTCTCCGAATACACCGCCGCCAACGGCGAGGCGCCCTCGACCTTCGGCGGCTATGCCCACGACGCCTTCGCGATCCTCGTCGACGCGCTGAAGCGGGCCGGCTCCACCGAGCCTTCCGACATCCGCGATGCGATCGAGAAGACCTCCGGCCTCGCCGGCACTACCGGCGTCGTCACCATGACTCCGGAGGACCATCTCGGCTTCGACCTCTCGGCCTTCCGCATGCTCGAGATCAAGGACGGCACCTGGACCCTCGTC
>NZ_CALAGI010000013.1 GCF_937891315.1 uncultured Amaricoccus sp.
CCCGGCTTGACCGTTGAAAACGGTCATGCCCCCCGCGGGGCATGCCCGTCACGATCTCGCCGACGGTCGAGATCGTGAAGTGGACGCTCGAACGTGGTGCTCCACACGGATGGCGCAGGCGGGTGGCAAGAACATCGACAGGGGCGCCGCGTTGGGCGGCTACGCGAGGTCCGGGCGGGAAGGGCGCGGGCGAAGCAATCAAACAGGATTTGGCCTCAATGCGCGAGTGGCAGGAGGACCTCGGCGCGGAGGCCCCCCTCGGGGCGGTTCGAGATCCGAAGCTCGCCGCCATGGGCGCCAACGATACCGCGCGCGATCGAGAGGCCGAGACCGGCGCCGCCGGTGTCGGCGTTGCGCGATGCCTCGCCGCGCACGAAGGGCTCGAACATCGCCTCGATCCGGCCAGCGGGGATGCCGGGGCCGTCATCCTCGATGGTCGCCACCGCCTCGGCGCCGCGCCGCTCCAGCCGCGCGCGCGCCGCCCCGCCATAGCGCAGCGCGTTGTCGATCAGGTTGCCGAAGGCGCGCGACAGGGCCACCGGGCGGCCGCGCACCATCAATGGCGGCGTCGGGGTCATCGCGGCGCCGCGCTCTTCGCAGAGCCGGGCGAGCAGGGCGGCGAGGTCGAGGTCGCTGCTCGCCTCGACGTCGGCCTGACCGCGGGCGTAGGCGACGAGGCTGTCGGCCATCACCGTCATTTCGTCGAGCGTGCGGACGATTGGCTCGCGGTCGGCCTCGTCCAGCATCTCGGCGCGAATGCGCAGGCTGGTGATCGGGGTGCGAAGGTCATGGCCGACCGCCGCCAGCGTCCGCGTCCGCTCGGCGTCGAAGCGGGCGATGCGGGCCTGCATCTCGTTGAAGGCATGGGCGCTCTCGCGAAGCTCGCGCGCCCCGACCTCCGGCACCCGGGCCAGACGATCGCCGCGCCCCGCCGCGCGGGCGGCGGCGGCGAGCGCGGCGAGGGGTCGCGTCAGGTGGCGGATGAAGAGGACCGCGACCGCCAGCACCGCCGCCAGCGACAGGAGCAGCACGCGCAGGAACGGCACGGGGTCGGACGGCGGCGCCGGCCCGAGGGGACGCGCGCGCACATTAAGCCATGTCTGGCCCGGCCCGTCGAGCCGGACCGACAGGAGCACGCGGTCCCCACGCTCGCCGTCGCCGGTTCGGGCCCGCAACTCGGGCGGCTCCGATCCCAGCGCGCTCAGCGCCGCGCGCAGCTGCGTGGTGGCGAGCATCTCGGTTTCGCCGGGGCCGACGATCGGCTCCGGCCCGATCTCGACGCGGGCGAAGCGATCCTGGGCGAGATCAGCGACTCGGCCGCGGTCGGCCGGCGACGCGGCGTCGATCAAGGGCACGATCAGCGCCAGCCGCTCTATCGCCCGGGCCTCGCCGATCTCGTGGCCAAACCGCCGCCGCTCGGAGGAGAGCAGCGTCGCCGCGACGAGATTGACGACGATCAGCGCGGCGGTGAGCAGCAGGGCGAACCGCCCGGCGAGCCCGTCCGGCACCAGGCGCCGTAGCAGGTTCAAGACGCGTCCTCGACATCGGCGGCGAGCGCGTAGCCGCCGCCCCATTCGGTGACGATCAGCGTCGGGCGCGCCGGGTCGGTCTCGAGCTTGCGGCGCAGGCGGCTCACCTGGTTGTCGATGGCGCGGTCATAGGCCTTTGCCTCGCGCCCCGCGGTGAGGTCGAGCAGCTGATCGCGCGACAATACCGCCCGCGGTCGGTCGAGCAGCGCGCCGAGCAAACGCGCCTCGCCCGAAGTGAGCTCGGCGCCGCGCCCGTCGTCATGCGTCACCCGGCGCGCGGCGGGATCGAAGGTCCAGCCGGAGAAACGGCGCAGGGCGGAGGGCACGGCCGGCGGCGACGGCGGAGCGCGACGCAGCACGGCGCGGACACGGGCCAGCAGTTCACGCGGGTTGAAGGGCTTCACCACATAGTCGTCGGCGCCGAGCTCCAGCCCGACGATCCGGTCGGTGTCGTCGCTCATCGCGGTCAGGAGGATCACCGGCGGCCCACCGCGGCCGACGAGCCAGCGGCAGACGGAGAGCCCGTCCTCGCCCGGCATCATCACGTCGAGGATCACGAGGTCGATCGCCCCGGTCTCGACCGTCGCCCGGGCCTCGCCGGCATTGGCGGCGAGCGTGGTACGGAAGGCATGGCGGCGCAGGTACTGGCCCAGCGGTTCGCGGATGTCGCGGGCATCGTCGACGATCAGGACATGCGGCTCGGTCGTCATCGGCGCTCCTCTCCGACCCATCACTAAGCCGGCGCCGGGTCGGCTGGCGAGTCCGACGGCGCGCGACTTTGTCGCGAAGCGCGTCAGCGGCCGAGGCTTGCGACGGATTGCGACAAATCGGCCAGGCCGCTGACAAACCTTTTCGCCTTCGGTCCGCTATCTCGATCCCCGAGGCGGCCGAAATGGTTGCCCCGATCAAAGCAAGGAGACACGGACATGACGTTCCGGACAAGACGCATAGCCCTTCTGGCGACCCTTTCGCTCGCGCTGGCCGGTGGCCTCGCGCTGGCCCAGACGACCCAGACGGGCACCAACGAAACCGCGCGGAGCGCACCGCCGCCGATCCAGGCGTTTCACGGCGACGGCGGGTGGGGGCCGGGTGGCAAGCATGGTCCCGACGGGCGCGGGCACGGTCCGCGTGGCCCGGAATTCCTGCGCGCGATCTTCACCGAGGCCGACGCCGACGGCGACGGCACGCTGACCGCCGTCGAGATCGAGACCTATCGCGGCGCGCAGTTCGGCGCGGCCGATGCGAACGGCGATGGCAAGGTTTCGCTCGACGAATTCGCCACGGTCTATTTCGCGCGCATCCGTCCCCAGATGGTCGATGCCTTCCAGTCGTTCGACGACGACGGCGACGGTGCCATCACCAGCGCCGAACTCGAGGCGCGGGTCGCCGATGTCATCGATCGCCTCGACCGCGACGGCGACGGCGCGCTCAGCCCGACCGACCGGCCGCGCGGCCGTCCGTGACTCTAAGAAAAGGGGCGGTCCCAGGGCCGCCCCGGCGCTTCCGGACAAGAGCGAAGTCCGATCCGGCAGCGCAGGCTCGGCCGCTCTGGAATCTTAATTTAACGCAATATCTCAACCGCCAGACGATCCCGTCTGGTTGGATATTTCTCAAGGAGCGGCGGGATGGGCACTCCACCAAACCACGCGGCGGACGGCACCGGTTACGGGACGGTCGCGCGGGTCAATCACTGGGTCGTGGCGCTCGCCATGATGGCGGCGCTCGGCGCCGGCCTCGGCCTTGAATATCTGCCGCTGGAGCCGGCGACGCGGGGCTGGCTGATGGGCTGGCACAAGACGATCGGCGTCGTCGTGCTGGTCGCCGGCCTCTGGCGGCTGGGGTGGCGGCTACGGACGGGCGTTCCGGCGGCGGTCGCGGAGACACCGAGCTGGCAGGTGCGCATGGCGTCCGCGTCGCATCGGGCGCTGCTCGCGGCGAGCATCCTGATGCCGCTCTCGGGCATCGTGATGACGGTGTTCCGCGGTCGATCGGTCGATCTCGCCGGGCCGTTCTCGATCCCGGCGATGGGAAACATCGGCTGGCTCGCCGGCGGCGCGAACACCGTGCACGCGCTGGTCGGCACGCTGCTCGTCGCGCTGATCGGCCTGCATGTCGCCGCCGCGCTCAAGCATCATTTCATCGACCGCGACCAGACGCTTCGGCGGATGGTCCGGGGCTGACGGCGCTCCGGCGCGGGCGCCCGCGCTGTGACAGGCAACCCGCCGGTCAGTGACGCAGCCGTCACGCGCGGGTCACGTGGGGCCGGGCATAACCTCCTCAGCGCCCAAGCGGGGCCGGATCAAGGCCGAGGGCGAGGCTCCGGGCTCCGGAACCCGCGACCGCGCGACCGTCCGGCCCGACGCGGCCGGCCGGCGACATTGAAACCGCATATCTTGCAACCAGAAGGTTCATTGAAATGAAAAGCATCGTTTCCACCGCCGCTGTCGTGATCGGGCTCGCACTGCCCGCCACCGCCGGCGACTATTCCCAGCTCGCGGCCTCGGCCGGGATCGACGCCTCCACGGCCAGCACTCTGTCGCTGACCGAGATCGCGGCGGCGAAGTTCAGCGCCGACGGCGGCCAGGACGCGGACCAGATCGTGTCCAAGCCCGGCGTCGTGATGGTCGATCCGGTCCGCCACGCGCAGTTGATCGCCGCCGCCGACCTGACGCCGGCCGAGGCGCGCGGCCTCACCCTGACCGAGCTCGCCGCGGGCAAGTTCAACGCCGATGCGAGCGCCGACGAAGCGCAGACCGCGCGGGCCGTCACCATGTCGACCCGCGGGCCCGTCGCGATCGTTCCGGCGCAGCTGGCCGCCGCCGCCGACCTCACACCGGCGGAGGCGCGCGGCATGAGTCTCAACGAGATTTATGTCGCGAAGATCAACGCCGAAGCTCGCGGCGATGATCGCCAGGGCCGCTACTGACGCCGTCGCCGAACCGCCGAATCGGCGGCGGGCGCGCGCGGCTTGACCGTCGCGTCACGATCTCGCCGATAGTCGGGATCGTGACGCGCGGGAAAAGCGCACCGCGCGCCGGCCGGATCGGTGATCCGACCGGCGCGGCGGGCGAACCTCAGCCGGCGGCCGGGTGGTCGGGGGTGTCCGGCGCGTCGAATCGCGCCCGGACATAGGAGCCCGGCGCCGGCTCGATCACGCCGAGCACCGCCCCCGGCTCCCGCGCGGCGACATCTGGTCCGGAACGCTTGGCGAGCCATGCGTCCCAGTCGATCCACCAGCTACCCGGCGTCTCCTCCGCGCCCTCGAGCCAGTTGTCGAGCTCGGCGCCGGTCATGTCGGGATTGGTCCAGAACTGGTACTTGCCGAGCGCCGGCGGATTGACCACGCCTGCGATATGACCCGATCCCGACAATATGAACCGCAGGTCAGCCTTCGTCATTTCCTTCGCCCCGCGATAGACCGAGGCCGCGGGCGCGATGTGATCCTCCCGCGTCGCGACGTGATAGACCGGCACCTTGATGTCCGACAGCGTCACCGGCACGCCCCGCAGCGAGAATTCGCCCTTGGCGAAGGCGTTCCGGATATAGAACTGCTCGAGATAGTAACAGTGCACCTTGGCCGGCATCGCCGTCGAATCGGCGTTCCAGTACAGCAGGTCGAAGGGGAAGGGGTCCTTGCCCAGCATGTAGTTGCTGACGATATAGCCCCAGATCAGATCGTTGGCCCGCAGCATATTGAAGGCCGAGGCCATCCGGTTGGCGGGCATGAAGCCCTTCTCCATCTCCTCGCCGATCACCCCGATCGTCTGTTCGTCGACGAGGATCTGCAGCTCGCCCGCGTCCTCGAAATCGAGCTGGGCGGTGAAGAAGGTGGCGCTCGAGACCCGCTTGTCGCCGGTCTTGCCCATATGGGCGAGCATGGTCCCGGTCAGAGTGCCACCGATGCAGTAGGAGGCGACATTGAGGCTTTTCTGCCCGGTTTCTTCCAGTACCTTGTCGATCGCGGCGCTGACGCCGTCGAACATGTAGCTCTCCCAGGTCTCGCCCGCCTGGCGCTCGTCCGGATTGATCCAGGACACCATGAAGACCGTGTAGCCCTGGTCCACCAGCCACTTCACCATGCTCTTCTTCGGATTGAGGTCGAGCACGTAGTATTTGTTGATCCAGGGCGGGATGAACAGCACCGGCTTGGCATGCACCTTCTCGGTCACGGGCGCATACTGGATGAGCTGCAGGAGGCTGTTCTGCCAGACCACCGTGCCGGGGCTGACGGCGATGTTGCGGCCGACCTCGAAGGCGTCCATGTCGGTCTGGCGGATGATGAGCTTGCCCTTGCCGCGCTCGAGATCCTCCAGCATCATCTTGAGACCCCGCACCAGATTGCCGCCCTTCTGGTCGATGGTCGCTTCCAGCACCTCGGGGTTCAGCGCGAAGAAATTCGCGGGATTCAGCGCCTCGACGAACTGCCGTGTGTAGAAGGCCGCCTTCTTGCGCTCCTTCGGATCCATCTCGCCGACGGAATTCACGCTGTCCTGGATCCAGCCCGAGGTCAGCAGGTAGGACTGCTTCATATATTCGAACAATGCGTTTTCCGACCATTCCTTGTGGGCGAAACGCTTGTCGGCCTTCTGCATGTGCGGCAGCTTCAGGTCGTCGATCGCCTCCTTGGCACCGAGCCATTTCAGCACCGAATTCTGCCAGAGCGCGTTCTGCGACGACCAGTAGTCGATGGTCATGTCCGCGACCTGCTTGGGATTGTCGAGCACGGTGCGGAAAAGTTCGGCGAAGACCGGCCAGGTGTTCAGGGGGTCGGCGCTCTGCCTCTTTCCGCCCTCGCTCATCTGGGCCTGCATGAACTTCTGCCAGATCTGGCCCGAGATGTCGAAGACCTCGGCCATGTTCTGGGCGACATGTTGCCCCTGCTCGGCGAGCGACTGTCCGTCGGTGGTTTCGGTGGTCATCGGCGCGTTCCCCCATGCTTTGCGTCGAGTGTACAAAACCCCGCCCGGCTTGCCCATCCCCGTGCTTCGAATAGTACCCTTGATCGAACGCGGCGACAGCTCGCTCTTGACAAGCGCCGGCCGCGGGGGCGTCTGTTCCTCCGCGAAGCGAAACGGGGGCCGGGAAGTGAGCACGCACACGACCGTCAGGGCCTTGACCCCGCCGGCTATCCGCGCCCGCAAGGGTGGCGCGCCGCTCGTCTGTCTTACGGCCTACACGACGCCGATGGCGCGGCTGGTCGACAGGGAGGCCGACGTGATCCTGGTCGGCGACAGCCTTGGCATGGTGGTGCATGGCCTGCCCTCGACCCTCGGCGTCACGCTCGAAATGATGATTCTGCACGGCCTCGCCGCGCGGCGCGGCACGACGCGCGCCTGCCTCGTGGTCGATCTGCCGTTCGGCAGCTACGAGGCGGGACCGGACCAGGCGTTCCGTTCGGCGGCGCGGGTCATGGCCGAGACCGGCTGCGCCGCCGTCAAGCTCGAAGGCGGCGAGAGCATGGCGCCCACCATCGACTTCCTGACCCGGCGCGGCGTGCCGGTGATGGCCCATGTCGGGCTGATGCCGCAGTCGGTCAATGTGACCGGCGGCTATCGCACCCAGGGCAGGGGCTCCGTCGCCGCCGCGCGGGTCGAGGCGGACGCTCGCGCGGTGTCCGACGCCGGGGCCTTCTCGGTGGTGCTGGAGAAGATCACCGAGCCGCTCGCCCGCCGGATCACCGAGGCGCTGCCGATCCCGACCATTGGCATCGGTGCCTCCGCCGCCTGCGACGGACAGATCCTCGTGATCGACGACATGCTCGGCCTCTTCACGGATTTCCAGCCAAGCTTCGTGCGCCGCTACGCCGAGCTTGGCCGGGCGGTCGAGGCGGCGGTGGCCGCCTACGCCGCGGATGTGCGGGCGCGGAGCTTTCCCGGCCGCGAGCATGTCTTCAACGATGACTGAGACGACGGTTCCGATCACCCGGCTGCGCTTCGAGCTGCGCGCCGCCGTCGCGGCCTGGAAGGCGGCGGGCGCGCGGGTCGCCGTGGTGCCGACCATGGGCGCGCTGCATGCCGGCCATCTGGCACTGGTCGAGGCGGCGAAGGCGGACGCCGACCGGGTGATCGTCACGCTCTTCGTCAATCCCCGACAGTTCAACAACGCCGCTGATCTGGCCGCCTATCCGCGCACCGAGGCGGAGGACGCGGAGAAGCTCGCCCCGCTCGCCGTCGACATGCTTTACGTCCCGGACGCGGAGCAGATCTATCCGCCGGGCTTTGCGACCACGGTCTCGGTCGCCGGTGTGTCGGACGGGCTCTGCGGCGCCTTCCGGCCCGGCCATTTCGATGGCGTGGCGACGGTAGTGACCAAGCTGCTGACCCAGACGGCGGCGGATCGCGCCTATTTCGGCGAGAAGGACTACCAGCAGCTGATGGTGGTCAATCGCCTTGTCCGCGACCTCGACCTGCCGGTCGAGATCGTCGGCGTGCCGACGGTGCGCGAGTCGGACGGGTTGGCGCTGTCCTCGCGCAACGCCCGCCTCGCCCCGCGCGAGCGCGCCGCCGCGCCCGCGCTCGCCGCCGCGCTCGACGCGGCCGTGGCCGCGCTCCGCGCCGGCGCGCCGCTCGCCCCGACGCTCGACGCCGCCCGCGCGACCATCCTCGCGGGGGGCTTCGCCGAGGTGGAATATCTCGAATTGCGCCGGGCCGAGGATCTCGCGCCGCTGGAGGCGCTCACCGCGCCCGCGCGCCTGCTCGCCGCCGCCTGGATCGGCGGCGTCCGGCTCATCGACAATTTCGCGGCGCCGCTTTGAGCGGGGAGCGGCCGCGGCGGATCCGATTCACCACCGATGGCCCCGAATTCTCGGCCATGGCCTATGGCACCTGGCGGATGCTCGACGAGAAGGTCACGGCCCAGGAGATCAACCGACGGCTGAATCTCTGCGCCGACCTCGGCATGACCACCATCGACACGGCCGAGATCTATGGCGGCTACGGTGTCGAGGCGGCGCTGGGCGAGGCGATGGCGCTGTCGCCGGGCCTGCGCGACCGGCTGGAGATCGTGACCAAGGCCGGCATCTATCTGCCCTCGCCGGAGCATCCCGGGCGGAGCGTCGCTTTCTACGACGCCACCGCCGCGCGGCTGGTGGCCAGCGTCGACCGGGCGCTTGGCAAGCTGCGCACCGACCGGATCGAGCTTTTCCTGATCCATCGACCGGACTGGCTGACCTCGGTCGATGACAGCGCCGAGGGTCTAAATCGACTGGTCCGGGACGGCAAGATCGCCTGCGCCGGTGTTTCGAACTTCTCGCCGTCGCAGATCGAGGCGCTGAACAGCCGCCTCGACCGGCCAGCGGCGACCAATCAGCTCGAATTCAGCCTGTTGCACAGGGATCCGATCGAGGACGGAAGCTTCGATCTCTGCCAGCGGGCGCGGTTCCGCCCGATGGTCTGGAGCCCGCTGGCCGGTGGGCGGATCTTCGACCTGTCGAGCCCGGCCGGCCAGCGCCTCGCCGCCGCGGCGGCGGAGCTCGCGGAGAGCCATGGCGGCGCCAGCCTGGAGCAGCTGGCCTATGCCTGGATCATGGCGCATCCGAGCGGGCCGGTTCCGGTGGTCGGCACCAATCGCGTGGAGCGCATCGAGCGCGCGGCGCGCGCGGCCGAGCTCAGCCTCTCGCGCCACGACTGGTACCGCCTCTGGGTCGCGGCGACCGGCCACGGCGTTCCCTGATCGCGCTCAGAACAGGGCCGCGCGCAGGACCATGGCGCCGATGATCAGGACATAGAGGCCGCCGACCCCGATGAGCATCGGCCAATCCGGGTGGCGCACCGGCAGGTCGCGTTCCGCCCGCCGCCGGTCGCGCAGGGCGACCGATGCCAGGACGACGATCAGGGCGAGAGTGACAAGGTGGATATTGGTGACGAGCGTGAGCTGCCCGGCGTCGCCGATGGTCGCGTCGCTGGCCCGCAGATTGAGGAGCACGGCGAAGAGCACGGCCACCAGCAGGCCGAGCTTTCCGCCGAAGCCCGATCGGTCGGTCGGATCGTAGAAAAACGACAGGAAGGCGATGAAGACGCCGGCGAACACACCGGAAGTGAGCTTCAGGAATGTTGCGAGATGGGCCCGCCGCAGCGTGATCTCCGCTTCCAGCCGGGCATATCGCGCGCCATCGACGCCCGGCAGCCCGTAGGTCGAGCGCTCGTCGCTGATCGACGCGTCCAGCGTCAGATCGGACGTCTTGAACTCGCGGAGCCGCTCGCGAACGTCCGGGGTCACGAACGATTGGCTCCGGTCCGGCTCGAACAGGAGCCGCGCGGCGCTGTATTGCGTCTCGTCCATCGGGATCACCACGCGCTGCTCGTCAAACGGATAGCGCCGCATGTCCCAGTTGTAACGAAAGACACCCTGCGCGCGGCGTGAGGCATATTGGCCGCCGCCGGCGATATCGACGGTCTCGATCGGGCTGAGGGACAGCCCGGTCGAGGCGGTCGGAAAGGCGATCGTCGCGAGCGGTGCGAGATCGGCGGTGGGGCAAAGGCTCCAAATCCACAGGACGGCGCCGAATGTGTCGCGCGCCGGATCGAGATCGTAGAGATCCTCGATATTGACGCCGATCCGGCAGACGGCGGGCGCTTCGGCGGGCATCTCCTGGGCCCGCGGCGGCGACGGGTTCAGGACGAGCAGGAGGAGCGCCAGCAGCGCGCGCACGGGGAGGGGCATCGGGCGGGGTGCGGACATCTCGCGCTCCTTGTTCGTCGGGTGCGGCACTCTGCCAGAAAAGCGAGCGGGCCGGTACAGGATCGCAGGGCAACCGCGGTTTCCGCGCCCTCATGTCACGAAATCCGAATCTCTCGCGCCCGCCGCGAGCCTGCTTCGGGCGCGCGATTGGCCGACGGCCGGGTCGGCAAGACGTGGCCGCGGGCGGGATATCCGGCGGATCGGAGGGAATGGGTCGGTCAGGCCGCCGGTCTCCGCCCGCGGATCAGCAGGATGCGGCCATAGCCGTGCCGCGCCTGCGTCGGCGGGCGCCGCGTTTCGATCTGGAGATCGGGGACGAAGGGCGTCAGCGTGCGCCGCGGATCGGTCGCGTCGAGATTGGCACTTGGAAAGGTCCGGCCGCCGACGTGATCGCCGCGATCTCGGCGCAGCGCCGGGACGAGGATCCGGCCGCCCGACGACGCCAGCGTCGAGCTGCGTCACGAGCGGGGACCCGACAAAAAAAAACCATTTTGGGCCTTCGCACGACCCCTGCCGGTTCGATCCTGACGCGATTTCGCGCCAAAACCGGAGAGTGCTCCAAACCTGCGCGAATTTGGGTTCCGAAGCCCCTGACGGGCGGCAAAAAATGCTCGGAGAAGCAAGGCACAACGCGGATCCCCTCACCCGCTCCGGCTTCTCCGCGGGCCCGGCCGAGGTCAGGCGACCGTGACCTCGGCCATCAGCGCATCGACAAGGCGGGTAGCCTCGGTGGCGCAGGGGGTCAGGGCGCGGGCGTTTTCGCCGGGGTAGAAGCGGGCGCGGAGCGCGGTGGGCATTGGACGGGGGTGGAAGATCTCGACCATCGGGCCGATGCGCGCGGTCTCGGCGGCCCAGGCGCGGACAAGCGCCTCGGCTCCGGCCTTGGCGGCGGCGTAGGCGCCGAAGAAGGCCTGGCCGGTCCGGTCGTCCCCGACATAGACGAAGCGCCCCGATGGCGCGGCGAGCAGGAGCGGCGCGAGCATCGGGATCAGCCGCTGCGTCGCGCGGAGATTGGTTTCCAGCGCCTGATCGAAATCCTTCTCCGCCGTATTGGCCGCCGGCGACAACGGCGGCGCGATGGCGGCGGCGTGGATCGCGAGATCGAGCCGGCCCCAGCGCTCATGCACCGCGAGACAGAGCCGCCGAAGCCCGCCCTCGTCGGTGATCGACAACGGCACCAGGGTCGGTGAGGGGCCGCCGTCGGCTTCGATCGCGTCGGCGAGGTCTTCGAGCCCGCCGACGGTTCGGGCGAGCGCGACCACATGGACGCCCCGCGCACCGAGGGCGCGGGCGGTGGCGAAGCCGAAGCCGCGGCTGGCGCCGGTGACGAGCGCGATCAGCGGCGCCGGCGCCGTCATGCCACGACCTTCAGTTTGAAGCCGTGTTCGATCATGTCGGACGGACGCACCGGATAGTCGCCGGAGAAACAGGCGTCGCAGAACTGCGGCTGGCGCGCGTCGCGGCCGCCCTCCTCGCCACAGGCGCGATAGAGGCCGTCGAGCGACACGAAGCTGAGGCTGGCGACGCCGAGATAGGCTCGGATCTCCTCCTCGCTCATGCGCGCGGCGATCAGCTTGTCACGCTCCGGCGTGTCGACGCCGTAGAAGCAGGGCCACATGGTCGGTGGCGAGGCGATGCGGAAATGGACCTCGGCGGCGCCGGCGTCCATGATCATCTCGCGGATCTTGAGACTGGTGGTGCCGCGCACCACGCTGTCATCGACCAGCACGACGCGTTTGTCCTTGATGATCGCGCGATTGACGTTGAGCTTCAGTCGCACGCCCATGTTGCGGATCTGCTCGGTCGGCTCGATGAAGGTGCGGCCCATGTACTGGTTGCGGATGATCCCCATGGCATAGGGGATGCCGCTCTCCTGGCTGTAGCCGATGGCGGCCGGGGTGCCGCTGTCGGGAACCGGGCAGACGAGGTCGGCTTCGACCGGCGCCTCGCGGGCCAACTCGACGCCGATCCGCCGGCGGGTCTCATAGACCGAGTGGCCGCCGATCACGCTGTCGGGGCGCGAAAAATAGACATATTCGAAGATGCAGAACCGCGGCTTCACGCGATGGAACGGGAAGAAGCTCTCGACGCCGTCCTCGGTGCAGATCACCATCTCGCCCGGTTGAATCTCGCGCTCGAACGAGGCGCCGATGATGTCGAGCGCGCAGGTCTCGGAGGCGAGTACCCAGCCGGTTTCGCCGACGCGGCCGAGCATGAGCGGCCGGACCCCGAGCGCGTCGCGCACGCCGATCAGTTTGGAGCGCGTCATGGCGACGATCGAGAACGCGCCTTCGACCCGGCGCAGCGCGTCCTTGATCCGCTCGGGGATGGTCTTCTGGATCGAGCGCGCCATCAGATGGATGATGCATTCGGTGTCCGAGCCGGACTGGAAGATCGAGCCGTGGGCGATCAGTTCCTCGCGCAGGGCGACGGCGTTGGTCAGATTGCCGTTGTGGGCGATCGCGCAGCCACCCATGGCGAATTCGGCGAACAGCGGCTGCACGTCGCGAATCGCCGTCGTGCCCTTCGACCCGGCGGTCGAATAGCGCACATGGCCGATGGCGAGGCTGCCCGGCAGCGTCTCCATCAGCGAAGCCTTGGTGAAATTGTCGCGCACATAACCGAAACGGCGGGCCTCCGAGAAGCCCGCCGCCGCGTCGTGGGAGATGATTCCCCCGGCCTCCTGGCCGCGATGTTGCAGCGCATGAAGCCCGAGGGCGACGAAATTGGCAGCATCCTGGGCGCCGATCACGCCGAAAATGCCACATTCCTCATGCAGTTCGTCGTCGTCGAAAGGATGGGACAGCACTCTGGTACCGGCTCCGGTAGGGGTTTGCCCGGCTATATAGGCCGCTGCCGCGGGATTGTCACGGCAGGGTTGGCCGTGCGCAATGCGCGGTGAGCCGTTCGTACTGGCCGACCGTCCATCGCAGCGCGGCGGGCGCGTCCTCGGTCATCTGCCTCTCGACACCGGTCAGCACGGCGCGGCTGCGGCTGTTGTCGATCTGGGAGACGCCGCCGGCGCCGCCGAGTACCTGATTGTAGACCACGAGCGCGATGATCACGAGGAGGACGCCGCGTGCGACCCCGAAAAGCAGGCCGAAGCCCTGGTCGATCGGACCGAGCGCCGATTCCTGCACAGCGCCGGAGAGCAGCGGCGTGAAGATCGAGACGATGATCAGCGCGACGGCGAAGACGGCGGCGAAGCCCGCCAGCACCGCGAGCTCGCAATTGCCGCCGAGGATGTCGCGCAGCACCGGGATCTCGGTCATCAGCGGCGCGGCGGCGGAGGCGAAAGCGAAGCCGGCGACGGCGGCGATGATCCAGCCGGCGATCGACAAAAGCTCGCGCACCAGTCCGCGGGCATAGGCGAGCACAGCGGAGATCACCACCACCGCGAGCACAACGCCATCGACTAGTGTGAATCCGTCCATCATTCGTCCCGCTGGTCGATGCCGCCGAAGCATTTCTCTATGAATGCGCTCAAGTCCGCAACCATGTGGATTTCAAGGCCGGTGTCGGCCGAGGTCTTCAGCCCGGCCGGCGCGAAGGCCGAGGCGAAGCCGAGCTTCGCCGCCTCGCGCAGGCGCGCCTCGCCCTGGGCGATCGGGCGCAGGGCTCCGGAGAGGCTGATCTCGCCGAAGACGACCGCGTCCATCGGCAGGGGAATGTCCTCGCGCGCCGAGACGAGGGCGGCGGCGACGGCGAGGTCGGCGGCTGGCTCGGAGATGCGCAGCCCGCCCGCGACGTTGAGATAGACGTCAAGCCCGGCGAAGCCGATGCCGCAGCGCGCCTCCAGCACCGCGAGCACGGTGGCGAGGCGCCCGCCGTCCCAGCCGACCACGGTCCGGCGCGGCGTGCCGAGCGCCGAGGGGGCGACGAGGGCCTGGACCTCGACGAGCACGGGACGGGTGCCCTCAATGCCCGCGAAGACGACCGAGCCGGACGTGTGCTGGCCACGTTCGGACAGAAAGAGCGCCGAGGGATTCGCCACCTCGGCGAGGCCGGCGCCGGTCATCTCGAAGACGCCGATCTCGTCCGACGGGCCGAAGCGGTTCTTCACGGCGCGGAGAATGCGGAACTGGTGGCCGCGCTCGCCCTCGAAATAGAGCACGGTATCGACCATGTGCTCGACGACGCGCGGGCCCGCGATCTGGCCGTCCTTGGTGACATGGCCGACGAGGATCACGGCGACACCCCGGCGTTTGGCGAAGGCGGTGAGTTCGTGGGCGGCGGCGCGGACCTGGGCGACGGAGCCGGGCGCGCTGTCCACGTGGTCGGCCCACATGGTCTGGATCGAGTCGATCACCGCGAGCGCCGGTCGCTCGGCTTCGAGCGTGGTCAGGATGTCGCGGAGGTTGGTTTCGGCCGCGAGCTTCAGCGGCGCGTCCGTCAGGCCGAGGCGGGTGGCGCGCATGCGGACCTGGGCGGACGCTTCCTCGCCCGAGACATAGATCGGCCGCGCGCCCCTTCGGGCATAGGCGGCGGCGGCCTGCAGGAGCAGGGTGGACTTGCCGATGCCGGGGTCGCCGCCGACGAGGATGGCCGATCCCGGAACGAGGCCGCCCCCCAGCACGCGGTCAAGCTCGGCGATGCCGCTGAGCGCGCGCGGCGGTTCGGGCTCGGACGTGGTCAGATCGCCGAGCGGGACGCGCCGGCCGCGGGCGCCGCCGAGCGACTTCGCCGGGCCGTCGGCCAGGCCTGCGTCCTCGGTGATGCTGTTCCAGGCGCCGCAGGCCTCGCAACGGCCGGACCATTTCGTCGCCGACGCGCCGCATTCGGCGCAGACGAAGCGCGCGGGGCGGGCCACTAGCGGACCGCCGAGATCGGGCCGTGGGCGCGACCATGGATGAACTGATCGAGATAGGGGTCGGACGCCGCGTCCATCTCCGATACCGGCCCGTGCCAGCGCACCAGTCCGTCATGGAGCATTGCGACATTGTCGGCGACGGTGCGAACGGTGGTCATGTCATGGGTGATGGTGACGGCGGTCGCCCCCATCTCGGTGACGAGCTCGCGGATCAGCTCGTTGATGACGCCGGCCATGATCGGATCGAGACCGGCGGTTGGTTCGTCGAAGAAGATGACACGCGGATCGGCCGCGATGGCACGGGCAAGGCCGACGCGCTTCTGCATGCCGCCGGAGATCTCGGCCGGATAGAGGTCAGCGGTTTCGGGACCGAGGCCCACGCGCGCGAGCTTGTCGATCGCGCGGGTGCGTGCCGCGGCGCGGGACAGCCGGGTCGGACCCTGGCGCAGGCGGAAGGCGACGTTCTGCCACACGGTCAGGCTGTCGAAGAGCGCGCCGCCCTGGAACAGCATGCCGAAGTCGCTGAGGAAGGCGGCCCGGTCGGCGCGGTCGTCCGGTACCCCGTCGATCAGCACCTGGCCGCCGTCGGGTTTGAGGATGCCGAGCATGCATTTCAGCGTAACCGATTTGCCGGTGCCGGAGCCGCCGATGATGACGAGGCTTTCACCCGGCAGGACGCGGAGCGAGACGCCCCCGAGCACGTGGTTGTCGCCGAAGGACTTGCGCAGATCGACGAGCTCGATCCGGGGCGTTGCCATCAGAAGAACGCCTGGGTGAGCGCGTAGTTCGCGGCGAGGATCAGGATCGAGGCGGAGACCACGGCATTGGTGGTGGCCCGGCCGACGCCGAGCGCGCCCCGGCCGGAATTATAGCCATGATAGCAGCCCATGAGGCCGAGCAGGAAGCCGAAGGCGGCGGCTTTGACCATGCTGGAGGTGAAATCCGAGGGCTCGAGATAGTCGAGCGTGTTGCGGATATAGTTCGCCGGATTGAAGCCGAGCGTACCGACGCCGATCAGATAGCCGCCCATCACGCCGATGATGTTCGCGATCCCGACGAGGAGCGGCAGCGCGATAAACGCGGCGAGCACCCGGGGCAGGACGAGGTATTTCATCGGGTCGGTCGAAAGCGTGGTCAGGGCGTCGATCTGTTCCGTGACGCGCATGGTGCCGAGTTCGGCGGCGATCGACGAGGCGACGCGGCCGGCGACCATGAGGCCGGCGAGCACCGGTCCGAGCTCGCGCACCATGCCGATGGCGACGATCGAGGGCACCACGGTCTCGGCGCTGAAGCGCGCGCCGCCGGCGTAGATCTGCAGCGCCAGCGCCGCGCCGGTGAAGAGCGCGGTCAGGCCGACGACGGGCAGCGAAAAATAGCCGATGGAAAGCAGCTGGCGTCCGAATTCGGCCGGATACCAGGGCGGCCGGAAGAGTTGCGACAAGGTCGCCAGCGCGAAGAGTGCGATCCGCCCGGCCGCGGACAGGAGCGACAGGGTCGATCGGCCGATCGAGGCCAGGAAGGAGACAACGAGGTCGAGAAGGATCATGCGCGGCCCGAAATGGCGCCCGGATCGGCGGCGGCGCCCTTGTAGACGCGTTCATAGCGGTCGCCAAGGCTCGTCAGGATCTCGTAGCCGATGGTCCCCGCCGCGCGGGCGAGGTCGTCCACGGTCTGGCGGGCGTTGAGGATCTCGAGATGCGACGGGACATCGGCCAAGTCGGTGACGTCGACGGTGACGAGATCCATCGAGACGCGGCCGATGAGCGGACAGGCGCGCTCCCCGGCGAAGAGCTGGACCGCGCCGCCGGCGATGGCGCGGAGCAGGCCATCCGCGTAGCCGGCCGACAGGGTCGCGACGCGCGAGGGTCGGGGCGCCACCCAGGCCGCGCCATAGCCAACGCCGCCGCCGGTCGCGACCTCGCGCACCTGGATCACCGGCAGGGCGAGGGTGACGGCTGGACGCGCCTCGGTGAAGGGTAGGCCGCCAAAGAGGCCAACGCCGGGGCGGGTGAGGTCGAAGTGATAGTCCGGGCCGAGCAGAACGCCGCCGGTCGCCGCGAGGCTGCGCGGCGCGGGGGGCAGGCGGTTCGCGAGGTCGATGAAGGCGCGGCGCTGGTTCGCGTTCTGGGGATGATCAGGCGCGTCGGCGCAGGCGAGGTGGCTGAGCACGAGGCGGGGGCGCAGGCGGGAGAGCGGATCTAGGACGGAGGCGAGCTCGCTCGCGTTCAGACCGAGGCGGTGCATGCCGCTGTCGAGCTGGACGGCGCAAATGTGGTTGGGGAGGGTATTTTCAAAATCAATAACTTGCGCGGCACTGTTGAGGCAGGGAGACAGATCATGGGTCCGAAGGATCTCCGCGTCCCCGGGCAGCAGGCCGGAAAGGACGTGGATCGCGGGGCCGGGGCCGAGCGCGGCGCGCAGGGCGGCGCCCTCCTCGGAGAGGGCGACGAAGAAGACGCGTGCACCGGCGGCGTGCAGCGCCGGGCCGACACGGGCGGCGCCAAGGCCGTAGGCGTCAGCCTTGAGCACGCCGGCGGTCTCGACGTCCCGGCCGCTTCGCGCGTCGAGCGCGCGCCAGTTCGCGGCGATGGCATCGAGGTCGATCGTCAGGGTGGCGCGGGCCAAGGCATACTCCGTGGGACCGCGCCATGGGGCCTGAACCCGCCGCCGGGGTCAAGCCCGGGTCGCGGTCCCGGATCAGGGCCTCCGGCACCTTTCCATCCCGGTTCCTCGGTGTATGGTCACGCGGTTTCCGAGTTGAGCGAGAGGGCTGGCCATGGTCGAGTCGGAAGACGAAGACGAACAGGGCCAGACCGCGGAGACGCCGGACCGCGCGAGCATCGCGGCGGTGCTGGCCGCCGTCGAGGCGGAGGATCAGTCGCGGCTGACCGGGCTGCTCGAGCCGATGCACGCGGCGGACATCGCCGATCTGCTGGAGCAGATCAGCCGGCCGGAGCGCAAGGCGCTGATCGCGCTCTGGGGCGGGGCGCTTGACGGTTCGGTTCTGTCCGAGCTCGAGGAGGGGCTGCGCGACGAGGTGCTGGGCGAACTGCCGGACGAGGTGCTGGCGGCGGTGGTGCACGACCTCGAGACCGACGACGTGGTCTATCTGGCCGAGGATCTCGACGAGCCGCAGCAGGAGCGGCTGCTTGGCGCGCTGGACGAGGCGGATCGGGTCGCGGTCGAACGCTCGCTACTCTACGACGACTATTCCGCCGGCCGCCTCATGCAACGCGAGGTGGTGCTGGCGCCCGAGCACTGGACGGTCGGGCAGGCGATCGACTTCATGCGCGGCGAGGAATACCTGCCGGACAGCTTCTACGACCTCATTATCGTCGATCCGCAGATGCATCCGATCGGCATGGTCGGGCTCGGCCGGCTGATGGGCGCGGCGCGCAAGACCAGTTTGCGCGACCTGATGAGCGAGGATTTCCGACTGTTCACCGTCGGCCAGCCGCAGGAGGATGTCGCCTATGCCTTCAACAAATATCACCTGATCTCCGCGCCCGTGGTGGATTCGGACGGGCGGCTGGCCGGCGTCATCACCATCGACGATGCGATGAACGTGCTGGAGGACGAGACGGAGGAGGATTTGCGCCTGCTGGCCGGCGTCGGCGACGAGACACTGACCGATGGCGTGATCGAGATCGCGCGGGGGCGTTTCGTCTGGCTGACGGTCAATCTCGGGACCGCGATCCTCGCCTCGGCGGTCATCTCGATGTTTACCGGTGTGATCGAGGCGGTGGTTGCGCTGGCCGTGCTGATGCCGATCGTCGCCTCGATGGGCGGTAACGCCGGGACCCAGACGCTGACCGTCGCGGTGCGCGCGCTCGCCACCCACAAGCTCACCGCGTCCAACACGCGACGGATCATCCTGCGCGAGGGGCTGGTCGGGGCGATGAACGGCCTTGGCTTCGCGCTGATGATCGGGTTGCTGAGCGGGACCTATTTCGCCGACGCGCGACTCGGCCTGGTGATCGGCGTGGCGATGATCGGCAATATGATCGTCGCGGCCTTTGCCGGGGTGCTGATACCGATCGGGCTGGAGAAGGCGGGAGCGGATCCCGCGCTCGCCTCGGGAACGTTCGTGACCACCATCACCGACGTGTTCGGCTTCTTCGCCTTCCTGGGGCTCGCCGCGCTGCTGCTGGCGTAGATGACGGCGGCGAGCCGGAGCGTTTCACTCCTACATTGTGCTCTTTGTCTCCTGCGCCTGATCGGTGATGACTTCGCCGCCGGTCTTCACATCCTTTCCCAGGCCTTCGACCGCGTTGCAGGCGGCGAGCGCGAGGAGGAGAGCGACGGCGGTCAGTCGGGCGATGCGGGGCATGGTGGTCTTGTCCTTGTGCTGGGGCGCAAGTGAAACGCGCAAGGCGGTGCAAGGTTGCATAGGCTTTTCAGCCGAAATCGACGGCGATGCCTTCCTGGTAGGATTTGGCCAGATTCGAGAAGCGCGTGAACTGGCCTTCGAAGGCGACGCGGACGGTGCCGACCGGGCCGTGCCGCTGCTTGCCGATGATGACCTCGGCCTTGCCGTGCAACTCGCCCATCTTGGTCTGCCATTCGACGTATTTCGGGTCGTTCTGTGGCGGCTCCAGCCGCTCGTGGTAGTATTCCTCGCGGAAGACGAACATCACCACGTCGGCGTCCTGTTCGATCGAGCCGGATTCGCGCAGATCGCTGAGCTGCGGGCGCTTGTCCTCGCGCGATTCAACCTGCCGCGACAGCTGGGAGAGGGCGATGACCGGGACCGCCAGCTCCTTGGCGATCGCCTTCAGACCCTGGGTGATCTCGGACACTTCCTGTACGCGGCCTTCGGAGCGGGACGAGGCGGGGCGCGCGAGCTGAAGGTAGTCGATGAACAGCACGTCGAGCCCGTGCTGGCGCTTCAGCCGCCGCGCGCGGGCGGCGATGGTCGAGATCGGCAGCGCCGGGGTGTCGTCGATGAAGAGCGGGCAGTTCTCAAGATCCTTCGCCGCCTGGATGAAGCGGCGCATCTCGTCCTCGGTCATGTCGCCCCGGCGGATCTGGTCGGAGGGTACCCGGCTCGCCTCGGAGAGGATGCGGGCCGCGAGCTGCTCGGCCGACATTTCGAGCGAATAGAAGCCGACCACGCCGCCCTCGACCGCGCCCTCGGTGCCGTCGGGGCGGGTGCCGCGGCGATAGGCCTTGGCGATGTTGAAGGCGAGGTTGGTGGCGAGCGCGGTCTTGCCCATCGAGGGTCGGCCGGCGAGGATCAGGAGATCAGAATTATGCAGTCCTCCAAGCCACTTGTCGAGATCTGCTAACCCAGTTGGAATGCCGGCGAGGCCGCCGTCGCGCAGATAGGCGGCGTTCGCGACATTGACCGCCTCGGTGATGGCGCGGCGGAAGCTCTGGAAGCCCTTGTCCACCTTGCCCTGTTCACCAAGCTGGTACAGCACCTGCTCGGCTTCGACGATCTGGTCCTTGGGCTCGCTGTCGATCTCGACCCGCGCGGCCTTGTCGGCGATGGCATGGCCGATCAGGATGAGCTCGCGCCGGATGGCGAGATCATAGATGAGCTGCGCATAGTCCCGCGCCGCGAAGAGCGAGATCGCGGCGCCGGCGAGGCGAGCGAGATAGGCCGGACCGCCGAGTTCGGCGAGGCCCGCGTCGTCCCCGAAGAAGGCCTTCAGGGTGACCGGGGTCGCGAGCATGTTCTTCTTGATTCGCTCCGCGGCGATCTCGAAGATGCGGGCATGGACGGGGTCGAAGAAATGGTCCGCCTTCACGACGGCGGCGACCCGGTCATAGACGTCGTTGTTTACGAGCAGCGCGCCGAGCAGCGCCTGCTCCGCCTCGATATTGTGGGGAAGGGAATGCGCGTCGGCGTCGTCGCTGGGCCCGGTCGATCCGTCTGCCATGGGAATCTCCTTGAAGCTGCCTTATAGCGCGACGCCCCGCGCGCGTCCGGTGTGAAAGCCGAGGATAACGGGGATTGCTTCCGCTCGCCTCGATGCGCGCGGAGGAGTAGGTTCAGGAAAAAACGGGAGGGAAGCCATGGACGCTGGACCGGAGATTGTCGCGGTCGATGCCCCGCGCACGCAGTTCGATCCGGCCGAGATGGGCCTGCTCGCGCATATTTATCGCGGGGAGGTCTATCGCAGCACGATCTGGCGGACGCGGCTCGACCAGACCACGAACTGGGCGGTGGTGACGACCGGGCTCGCCCTGTCGCTGACCTTCGCCGGGCCATCCGCCTCGGCGCTGCCGCTGATCCTCGTCGGGCTTCTGGTGGTGGTGTTCCTGCTGTTCGAGGCGCGGCGCTATCGATATTTCAACGTGTGGCGGGCGCGCTGCCGACTGCTCGAAACCGATGTCTGTGGCCCGCTGCTGCGCGGGGAGGGCGTGCGGATGGACGGCGAATGGAACACGCTGCTGGCGAGCGACTATATGCGGCCCGGGTTCCACATCAGCTATTTCCGGGCGATCGGGCGTCGGTTGCGCAAGAATTACGCCTATATCCTGCTGGTGCAGGCCGTGGCCTATTACGGCAAGCTCGCGATCCATCCGGTGTCGGCGCACAGCTGGCAGGCGTTTCTCGATCGGGCGGCGATCGGGCCGATCCCCGGCCTCACGGTCGTGCTGGCCGGGTTGGTGTTCCACGGCGGCTGGATCGTCGTCGCGGTGGTCACCTTTGGTATCGAGCGGCGGGCCCGGACGCGGAGTTCGCTGATCGCGATCGCCTGAAACGACCGCGGGCCCGCCTCCGGTTGGGGGCGGGCCCGCGCATTCGGATCGGAGCGTCGGTCAGGCGTTCTCGTCGG
>NZ_CALAGI010000014.1 GCF_937891315.1 uncultured Amaricoccus sp.
CGGCGGCCCTCGCCACGACGACGGTGACCGTGCGGGCGAGCAACGCCGCCGGCACAGCCGAACGGAGCTTCGCCGTCGCGGTCGCGGCGGCGTTTCCGACCTGGAACAGCGCCCACTGGCCGTTCGTGGAACTGACGACGGCGCCCCTCGGGCGACTCCAGTTCACTATCTCGACCGCCGCCGCTCTCGATCCACTGTTCGACTATTATCTGACCACGTCGGATACCGCCACGGTGGACCAGGCCCTGGTCAATCTTTCGATTCGGGCCGGCGAGAAGGTCACGCCCGGCGCGATCATGACTCGGACGCCGAAAGCGGCCGGCACCGTGGTCTATCCGATGATCATCGCCCTCGGGAAGGCCGATGGCGCCTTCGCGCCCATTGCGACCAAGACGCCGTTCCAGATCGCGGCCATTGCTCCCCCCGCGCTGAGCGGCGTGGCGCTGCCAGATCAGACTTATGCGCAGAACAGCGGGACCCGGACCATCGGCGCCGCGGTCGGCTTTGCCGGGACGGGTCTCTCCTACGCGCTGGCCAGGGCGGTGGCCGGCGTTTCGATCGACGCGGCGACCGGCGTCGTCTCGATCACGACCGCGGCGGCCCTCGCCACGACGACGGTGACCGTGCGGGCGAGCAACGCCGCCGGCACGGCCGAGCGGAGCTTCTCCGTCGCGGTCACGGTGGCGGCGAAGACCTGGCCTGTCCTTGGCTATGTCGGCGCCGCCGCGGGCGAGGCGCGCTCCTATGCGCAGACGAACTGGGACGCCGCCAACGTCAACGGGCAAGGGAACTCGAGCTATTGCGGCTCGCCGCTCGCCGCCGCCGCCTATGCGAGCTTCGCCGGCAATACAGAGGCCGACGCCTATGTCATCGCCGGCATCAAGGGCGGTCGTGACACCTATGGCGGTCCGGCGCTTCGGGGTGGCTACTCGGCGCAGCACGACACCGGCTATCTGTGCGCGGCGGCCTGGGCGAAGCTGACCCCGCGCATCTGGGCGCAGTTCGACGGCGCCTGGCGGGCCTCGCTCGATCAGTTCATGAAATGGGCACTGGTCGCGGCTTTTGGCGCGGCGCGCGAAGACGGATCGTTCAAGGGAGACATGCTCGGGAATACGACCAACGCGAGCACCCGAGCCGGAAATCCGAATATCTCCTCCGCCCCGAGCGCCAATATCGGCGCCTGCGTGGCCTATCTCGGCGTGGCGACTGCGAAGACCTATCTCGACAGCGTCGTCGTCGCCGCCGAGGAGGTCGCGATGCGGAGCTCGCCCTGGACCAACATCGCCAAGAGCTTCTCGCTGCCGCGCCTCGCGAACGCCCCGACCCATGCCCAGATCCAGGCGGCATGCCGGCGCGGCACCCGCTTCGGCGTCGCCATCACCGATCAGCTCGGCATGTGGGAAGCCGAGGTGATACACGCCTTCTCGAAGACGATCAGCGAGGGCCACGGCGCCGGCGCTGGCATTCCGGCGACGCTCTACGCCGCCTATCCCTCCGCGGCCTGGGCGACGGGGCGCGGGCGCGTTGTCGCGGCGAATCTCGCCGCGCTCCGCGCCAACCCTGAGTTCGTGGCGATCAAGGGCAAGGTCGGCGCCATCCGCGAGATGGACAGCACCGACGCCGGCGGCCTGCGCATGTCGGCGTCCTACTCCGAGTGGACGCACCGGATGATGTGCCTCTACACGCTGATTGTCTTCACCTCGGGCACGGTCGATCCCAAGAGCGCGCGCGCCGTCGCGGTGCGGGATCGAATCAAAGCGGGTTGCACGCATATGCGGCTGATCGCCCAGTACGGCTGGCTGTCGGTGGCGCATATCGTCCAGGGCGGCCTGCCCGCATCGCCCGAGGACACCGGCCAGCACAAGAATGGTGGCGACGTTGGGGGATGGGACTTCAGTCGACAGGCCAATACGTTCGGCCTGAAATGGCATCACGAATACGGGCGGATCATCGAAGCCATCTACAATATGCCCTGATCGGGTCCGGAAGAGGAGGCGCACACGGGATTGTGTGCGCCAAAGCGCGCGCCGCGGTCTGACCCGGGGGTTTTCCGCTCCCCGAGGTCAGGCTATTGCGTTCGGGCTTCCCGAAATGTCCCGACGAGAGGTCCGGTGATCGAGAACTTCGCGCGAGCCCCGGCGCTGGTCGGCGACGGCAAGGTCGGCGCGACCCTGGCCGTGGAGATTCCGCCAGGGAGGGAAGACGTCGGGATCGCCCTGCGGTGGCGCCGTGACGGCGTCGACATCCTGGGTGCCACCGGGGTCCGCTATGTCCCCGGGCCCGAGGATGATCTGGCCGAGATCAGCTGTCTCGTCATCGCATCCGGCCCGGAGGGCGTCACCGAAGCCCTGGCCGGGCCGCTTCGGATCACCCATGTGGCGCCGCGCGCGGCCTGCGCGCTCTTCGAGGAGATCCTCGACCAGGAGTCCGGTGTCTGGACGGTCGCGGCCGGGGAGGATTTCACCGGCGCGGCGCTCCGCTTCTCGGTGAGCGGCGCCGGCGCGGCGATCGATCCGGCGACCGGTCTCGTCAGCCTGCCGACCGTGACCGCGCGCGCCGGCGAGACGGTCACGGTGACCGCGCGCAATTCCGGCGGCGTGGCGGTGAGCCGGTTCCTGGT
>NZ_CALAGI010000015.1 GCF_937891315.1 uncultured Amaricoccus sp.
CGAGATACATTGGCGTGACTGGAGTTCAGACGTGTGCTCTTCCGATCTGCTGTCGTTGCTTCAACGCGCGCGGGTGCCATCGGTCGCGGCGCCCGGGCGGGGGCGTCACACCGCCCGAAGCCAATATAGGGCTTCACCTCCGCGCCGCAACGGGCCCTTGCGCGACCCGTCCGGCCGTTATGCGGTGGCGGTCGGAGGCCGGGAGCCTTAGTCTGGCGCGTCGCGGCGAGTCAGGAGCCCGCCTTTTCTCCCGTTGTCAGAAGGTACGCAGATGCAGATCAGACTGGGTTGCGAGCTGGACTTCGATTTCCCGAAGCCGACACCGATGATCGTTCTGCTCAACGTCCATTACACGCGGTTCGCGGATCTTCGCAGTCCCGATCACCTGCGGACCGATCCGGCGGTGCCGATCCAGAGCTATCGCGACTCCTTTGGCAACTGGTGCTGCCGTCTGGTGGCGCCGCGAGGGTCTTTCAGGCTCGGCACGGATGCGACCCTGCGCGACAATGGACAGCCCGATCCGGTCGGCCTCGACGCCGAACAGCACGCGGTCGAGGATCTGCCGTCCGATGCGTTGCAGTTCCTGCTCGGCTCCCGCTATTGCGAGACCGACCGGCTGTCGGCCGAAGCCTGGCGGCTGTTCGAGCATACCCCGCCGGGCTGGGCACGGGTGCAGGCGATCTGCGATTTCGTCAATGGCCACATCACTTTCGGCTACGAAAATTCCCGGCCGACGCGCACCGCCTTCGAGGCCTACAACGAGCGGGTCGGGGTATGCCGCGATTTCGCGCATCTGGCGGTGACGTTCTGCCGCTGCATGAATATCCCGACGCGCTACTGCACCGGCTACATCAGCGACATCAATCTGCCGCCGCCCCATGCCGAGATGGATTTCGCCGCCTGGATGGAGGTCTATCTCGGCGGGCGCTGGTGGACCTTCGATCCGCGCAACAACGCGCCGCGTTGGGGGCGGGTGCTGATCGCGCAGGGCCGCGACGCGGCGGATGTTCCCCTGACCCACACCTTCGGCCCCGGCACCCTCACCGGCTTCAAGGTCTGGACGGATGAAGTCGCTCCCGCGTAGGGTCGCCAAGCAATTGATGCTCGCAACGCGGATGCCGCCTATGCGGTCCTAGACGTTGCACGACAAGACCGTGGCGCGAATCGGGCCTCTCAAGTAATATTCTCGACGTTTCATTGTTCACGTTCCGCGTCCGTTTGGCCGCATCGCATTCATTGATCACGGTGTGTGCCATTTTCGGCAAACCCATTGTCATGCCCGCGCGACTCCCTCTTCGCCGCGGGCCGAGGGAGGTTACATATGCCTGTTAGCAGAGCCCTTACGGAGACCGACTACCAGGAGGCCGCGCGTGATCTCGGGGTCGAGGTCGCTGTCCTGCGCGCTGTGACCTCGGTCGAGGCGCGCGGCCGCGGCTTCATCGAGGGCGGCGACCTGCCGATCATCCTGTTCGAAGGCCACCATTTCCACCGGCTGACCGGCGGGCGCTATGACAAGGATTTTCCGAGCATCTCCTATCCCCGCTGGGACCGGAGCAAGTACAAGGGCGGGCGCGGCGAATACGATCGCCTGTGCCAGGCGATCAAGATCCATGACTCGAAACCCGAGCCGGCGCTGATGTCGACGTCATGGGGCCTGTTCCAGATCATGGGCTTCAACCATGCCAAGGTCGGCTACGGTTCGGTCGTCGATTTCGTCAATGCCATGGCCGACAGCGAGCGCGCCCAGCTGCGGGCCTTCGTCGCCTTCATCCGCGCCATTGGCCTCGCCGACGAGTTGCGCAAGCAGGACTGGGCGGCCTTCGCCCACGCCTACAATGGCGCTGGCTACCGCGCCAACAAGTACGACACCAAGCTCGCCGCCGCCTTCGCCCGCGAGCGGTCCCGGCGTCAGGATGACATGGCCGGCCTCGCGCCCGACACCGAACGCGGCGAGGCCGTGGCGCTTCAGGTCGCGCTCAACGCGGCGCTGGGCGACGCCCTGCCCGAGAAGCTCACCACGGATGGCTGGATCGGCGAGAAGACCGCCTTCGCGACCCGCCTGTTCCAGCGGACGAATGGCCTCAACGAGACCGGCGAGGCGGATCCCCTCACCCGTGCCGCCCTCGGTCTCGGTCTCGAGGTTCCGGACATACAGAACGCCGACAGGAAGGATGCAGCCTGACATGCCCGTGCCCCTCTTGATGTCCGCCGCCCTCGCCATCGCCGGCGAGTTCTTTCCTGACCTCGTCGGCGCGCTGCGCCGTCCCGGCGGCCGGGCGCTCGCCGCGACGGTGGTCGAGGCGGCCGCCACGGCGGCCGGCGTCTCGCCGTCCAGCGACCCCGGGCAGATCATCGCCCGGGTCAAGGAGAACCCGAAGGCCGCCGACGATCTGCGGCTGGAGCTGGAGCAGATCAACACCGACAAGGAGATCTATCTCGCCGAGATCGGCGACCGCGACCATGCGCGCGCCAACGAGATCGCCCGCGGCGAGGACGGCCGCCGACGCGGCGACTGGATGATCGCCGCCGTGGCGATCGGCCTCGCCTTCTGCATCTACGCGGCGATCCGGGGCATGACCCCAGGCCCGCAGGGTCAGCAGACGCTCGATGCGGGCGTCCTCGCCCTCATCACCACCGTCGCCGGCGCGCTGCTCAAGATGTTGAGCGACGCTTTCTCCTACGAGTTCGGCAGCTCACGTGGCTCCAAGGACAAGACCGACGACATCCTCGCCATCGGCCGGACGAACCAGCAGGCGACCGCCCGCGCCGTGCAGAGCGCCCAGACTCAGGCGACGGCCGCCGCGGCGCGCGTGTTTCACGCCACGACCAACGCGGTTACGACCGGCGCCGCGGCGGCCACCGTCGCGGCGGAGGCGGTCGCAGCCAAGCCCCGCGATTTCGTCGGTCAACTGGTGCGCGGCGAAATCTGACCGACAACGGCCGGTCCGGGCGTTCCGGGCCGGTCCTATTTCTTGGTGACGTCCATCGTCTGGCGGTCGATGACCCAATGCGCGCTGCCGGTCGGACAGCAGCGCGGATCGTCGGGACGCGGCATGGTGGTGACGAGCTCGATCCGATCGGCGAGGAAGCGCGCCTCGCGCGGCTCGGTTCCGAAGAGGATGGGCTGACCCTCCAGCGTCGTCTTTCCGCCCGAGACGGCGAAAAGCCCGCTCGCGCTGTCGAAATTGCCGGCCGCGCCGGGGATCGGGAAGAACACGACCGCCAGCGCCTCGTCACCCTTCGGGCTCGGCAGCCAGACGAAGTCGAAATAGTCGGTGGCGCCCAATTCCTCCGCGATGCGCGCCTCGGTTTCCGGCGGCAATCCTTCCGCGAGCCCGGCGAGCGGCGCGAGACCCAAGGCCGCGACGAGGGCCGCCGCGCGAACCGACACGCTCACGCGGCGGCCCGGCCGGCGCCGCCGACCAGTGCGACGATGTCGAGCATGATCCGGTTCAGGTCGAAGTCCTTCGGCGTATAGATCCGTGCCACGCCGAAGCCCTTCAACTGCTCGGCGTCGGCGTCGGGAATGATGCCGCCCACCACCACCGGCACGTCGTCCAGGCCGGCGGCGCGCATCCGCTCCAGTACCTCCTCGACCAGCGGCAGGTGGCTGCCCGACAGGATCGACAGACCGATCACATGCGCCGATTCCTCAAGCGCGGCGTTGACGATCTGGGCCGGGGTGAGGCGGATGCCCTCGTAGACCACCTCCATGCCGCAGTCGCGGGCACGGACGGCGATCTGCTCGGCGCCGTTGGAATGGCCGTCGAGGCCGGGCTTGCCGACCAGGAACTTGATGCGCCGCCCGAGGCCGCCGCTCGCGGCTTCGACCGCCGCGCGGATCTCGGCGAGATTGCCGGTGGCGGCGGAGGCGGCCTTGCCGACTCCGGTGGGTGCGCGATATTCGCCGAAGACCTCGCGCATCACTCCGCACCATTCGCCGGTAGTGGCGCCGGCCTTGGCCGCGGCGATGGAGGCCGGCATGATGTTCTCGCCCGCCCGCGCGCTGGCCCGCAATGCGTCGAGCGCGGCGGTGACCTCGGCCGCGCCGCGGCTGTCCCGCCAGGCGCGGAGGCGGCCGATCTGCTCGGCCTCGACCGCCGGATCGACCACCATGATGCCGCCGTCGCCAGCGGTCAGCGGGCTCGCTTCGGCCTCGACATAGCGATTCACGCCGACGACGACCATCTCGCCCGCCTCGATGCGCCGCAGCCGGGCGGAGTTCGCGGTGACGAGCTGTGACTTCATGTAGTCGATGGCGGCGACGGCGCCGCCCATCTCGTCGATGCGCGCGAGCTCGGCCCGGGCGCCGTCCTTCAGCGCCTCGACCTTGGCATCGACCGCCGGGTTGCCGTCGAAGAGATCGTCGAACTCCAGCAGGTCCGTCTCGTAGGCCATGATCTGCTGCATCCTGAGCGACCATTGCTGGTCCCAGGGCCGGGGCAGACCCAGCGCCTCGTTCCAGGCGGGAAGCTGCACCGCGCGGGCACGGGCCTTCTTCGAGAGCGTCACCGCCAGCATCTCGATCAGGATGCGATAGACATTGTTCTCCGGCTGCTGCTCGGTCAGGCCGAGGCTGTTTACCTGAACGCCATACCGGAAGCGGCGGAGTGTCGGGTCGGCGACGCCGTAGCGGTCGCGGGCGATCTCGTCCCAGAGATCGACGAAGGCGCGCATCTTGCACATCTCGGTGACGAAGCGGATGCCGGCGTTGACGAAGAACGAGATCCGGCTGACGACTTCGGGGAAATCCTCGGCCGGAACCTGCGCCCGCACCTGATCGAGGACGGCGCAGGCGGTGGCGAGGGCGAAGGCCAGTTCCTGCTCCGGCGTCGCGCCCGCTTCCTGCAGGTGATAGGAACAGACGTTCATCGGGTTCCATTTCGGAACCGACGCGAAGCAATATTCCGCGACGTCGGCGATCAGCTTCAGGCTGGGGGCCGGCGGGAAGACATAGGTGCCGCGGCTGAGATATTCCTTGATGATGTCGTTCTGCACGGTGCCCTGCAGTTTCGCGACATCGGCGCCCTGTTCCTCGGCGACGGCGACATAGAGCGCCAGCAGCCAGGCGGCGGTGGCATTGATCGTCATGGAGGTGTTCATCGCCTCGAGCGGGATGTCGGCGAACAGGGCGCGCATGTCGCCGATATGGCTGACCGGGACGCCGACCTTGCCGACCTCGCCGCGGGCGAGCACATGGTCGCTGTCATAGCCGGTCTGGGTGGGCAGGTCGAAGGCGACGGAGAGGCCGGTCTGGCCGCGGGCGAGATTCTGGCGATAGAGCGCGTTCGACTTCTCGGCGGTGGAATGCCCGGCATAGGTCCTGAACAGCCATGGCTTGTCGCGTTTCGTCTCGCTCATCGTTTGTCGCCTGTTCGAATCATCCAAAATCGGGGATGAGGGTAGGAGCTTTTGCGCCGCGGCGCAAACGCCCGAAACATTGTTGCGCGTTCCTTTGGCCGCGAGCCTATAAACTTGCGCCAAGACCGGACCTTCCGAGGATTGGGAAACCGGTTGCACGGGCCTGTGGATAATGTAAAGGATCATCCGCGGCGAAAATCGTAATATTGTTGCGCGGCCATTTCGATGGACGCGGTCCAAACGAAAGGAATGCCTCCATGGCCCCTCTGGACGCCCCCGCCACGGCACCGACCTATGACGCGCCGCAAAAGGACCTCTACGAGGTCGGGGAGATCCCGCCCCTCGGCTTCGTGCCACCCAAGATGTACGCTTGGGCGATCCGCCGCGAACGCCACGGTGAGCCGGACCAGTCGTTCAAGATCGAGGTGGTGGACACGCCGAAGATCGACAGCCACGAGGTCCTGGTCTTCGTCATGGCCGCGGGCGTCAACTACAACGGCGTCTGGGCCGGTCTCGGCATTCCGATCTCGCCCTTCGACGTCCACAAGCAACCCTATCACATCGCCGGCTCCGACGCCGCGGGCATCGTCTGGGCGGTCGGCGACAAGGTGAAGCGGTGGAAGGTCGGCGACGAAGTCGTGATCCATTGCAACCAGGACGATGGCGACGACGAGCATTGCAACGGCGGCGATCCGATGTATTCGCCGAGCCAGCGCATCTGGGGCTACGAGACGCCGAACGGCAGCTTCGCGCAGTTCACCAATGTTCAGAGCCAGCAGGTCATGGCGCGACCGCGCCATCTGACCTGGGAAGAGGCCGCCTGCTACACGCTGACGCTGGCGACCGCGTACCGGATGCTGTTCGGCCATGCGCCACACGAGCTGCGGCCGGGGCAGAACGTGCTGGTCTGGGGTGCGTCGGGCGGGCTCGGGTCGTTTGCGATCCAGCTGATCAATACCGCGGGCGCCAATGCGATCGGCGTCATCTCGGAGGAGAACAAGCGGGACTTTGTCCTCAGCCTCGGTGCCAAGGGGGTCATAAACCGCAAGGACTTCAAATGCTGGGGCCAGATGCCCACGGTCAACAGCGCGGAGTACAAGGACTGGCTGAACGAGGCGCGCAAGTTCGGCAAGGCGATCTGGGACATCACCGGCAAGGGCGTCAGCGTCGACATGGTGTTCGAGCATCCGGGGGAATCCACCTTCCCGGTCTCGGTCCTCGTCGTGAAGAAGGGCGGCATGGTGGTGATCTGCGCCGGCACCACGGGCTATAATCTGACCATGGACGCGCGCTATCTCTGGATGAACCAGAAGCGCGTGCAGGGCAGCCATTTCGCCAACCTGCGGCAGGCCAGCGCCGCGAACCAGCTGATGCTGGAGCGCCGGCTCGATCCCTGCATGTCCGAGGTATTCCCCTGGGCCGAGATTCCCGGAGCCCATGTGAAGATGCGGAAGAACGAGCACAAGCCCGGCAACATGGCGGTGCTGGTCAGCGCGCCGCGCACCGGGCTCCGCACTTTCGCCGACACGATCGAGGCGAGCCTCTCCTGAGGTCCGATCTCCCTTGGCGATTCTGGCGGGAATCCTTCTCAACCATAGGAGGATTCCCGCCTAGGTTGCATCAAGTCCAGCATTTTCAATACTTTGAGGATGACGACCCTCACCATTTCTGGGGTATCAATATTAGCGAATTCACCGAGATAGCCTTGCATGCTATTAACCCTGTACGGAATTCATTCGTGCAGAGGGTTATTGAAATGAAGGCCTACTGGGTGATTGATATTCTGAAAGATATCAGGCAGTTTTCCGAGAAGAACGGAATGTTGGAGCTTGCTGAGCAGCTTGACGACGCGATCTTCATCGCGGCGAGTGAGATCGGCACGCACCTCAGGGTTGCGGGATTGACGGAAGGTGTCGCGGGACAATCTGGAACTCGTACTCGAGCGATTGCAGACAGCGACGTCTATTGACGCGCTTCAGGTCTGGGCGCACGAGCTGCGCGACCACCTGAAGGTTTCCCATATCGTCTACCACACGGTGAAGCAGAACGGCGAAAACGTTGGCGCCTTCACCTACGACATCGACTGGGTCCGGCGGTACATCGAGAAGAACTACAAGGCCATCGACCCGGTCGTGCTCGGCGCGGTGCGGCGCTTCCACCCGATCGACTGGAAGACGCTGGATTGGTCGAGCCAGCATGCACGCGCCTTCCTGCGCGAGGCGATCGCCGCCGGGGTCGGAAATCAAGGCTGGTCGATCCCGCTCTGGGGGCCGAACGGCGAATTCGCGATGTTCACGGTGAACCACAGGTGCGACGATACGGAATGGGCGCGGATCACGGCGGAGCGGGCGAAGGACTTCCTGCTGATCTCGCATCTCGTTCATCAGCAGGCGAAGCGGATCATCCAGCGCGAGGTGGCCGAACCGACGGCCGAACTCTCGCCTCGGGAACGCGAGGCGCTGACGCTGCTCAGTATCGGGCTCAGTCGGGCCGAAGTCGCGGATTCGCTGAAGATTTCCGAGAACACGCTGCGGGCCTATGTCGACTCCGCGCGGCACAAGCTCGGGGCGATGAACATCACCCACGCGGTCGCCGTGGCGCTTGCCCGCGGGGTGATCGGCCCTTCCGAGGCGTTGCCTAAATATTAATCGAGCGCACGGTCGGACATCGTTAACTGCGATTCCCTAATAAAGTACTCCTGACATAGAGACAGGAGCACTGAATGATCCGTTTTATTTACGCTGACAACCTTCGGAGCTTCCCCGTCCTTGCAGAAAGCATGTTTCGTGATCGGGCTGAGCAATTCAAGCATCGGCTTGGTTGGGACGTTACTGTAAATGAATACGGTTGGGAACGCGACGAATACGATGCGCTGAACCCGCTCTACGTCATTTGGGAAGGTCCGGACGGGCGCCACATGGGTTCGATGCGCACGCTGCCCACCCTCGGCCGCAACATGGTCGCAGAACATTTCCTGGATCTTACCGACGGCGTGACCATTGCCAGCCCCTTCATCTGGGAATGCACCCGCTTCTGCCTGTCGCCGAATGCCAAGCCTGGCGTGGCCGCCGGCCTGCTGCTCGCCGGCTGCGAAATGGGCCTGCGGTTCGGCCTCGAACAGTCGATCGGCGTGTTCGATGCGCGCATGCCGCGGATCTATGGCCGGATCGGCTGGATGCCCGATGTGATCGGCACGGCCGGCGAGGGCCGCGACGCGATCAGCGTCGGTATCTGGCACATCACCGAGGAAGCCCGCGCCGAGATCTCGGAACGCAGCGGCATCCCGCTCGATGTCGTCGCCGGCTGGTTCGACGCCTCCTTCAACTCGCGGCTGCCCGAGCAGCAGGTCGCCTGACCCCTCCGCCACGCTGGTCTCCGTCGCGCGCAGCCGCTACCAAAGGGCGGCGAGCGCGGGCGACGAAGGGGCCAGATGGAGTTTTCGGCGGATCAGGCGCGGGCGCGGGACAGGATCGCCGCCCTTCTGCGGGCGGCGGGCGTCGATCTCGACGAGGGCACGCTGCTGCCCGAGGGCACGGAGCCACGGGCGACGCTCGCGGTGCTCGGCAAGGCCGGATCGGGCAAGACCATGCTGCTGGCCGCCTTGGTGCGCGGCCTGATCGCCGCCGGGGTCGAGCCGATCTCGGCCGACTACGAAAGCCGGCGGAACCGGTCGCGGCGGACGCTCGCGGTGCTGGCCCCGACCAACAAGGCGGCGAGCGTGCTGCGCCAGCGCGGTGTTCCGGCGACCACGATCCACCGCATCCTCTATACCCCGCTCTACCATCCCGACTACGAGGCGATCGCCGAATGGCTGACCGGCAAGGCCGAGCGGCCGGCGGTCGAGGGCCTGACCGAGGCCGCGCTCGACCGGGCGCTCGCCTTCTATGCCACCCACGCCTCGATTCCGGGCGCGCTGGCGAGCGCGGGCCTGCGGGGCTCGGACTTCATCAAGGGCTGGAAGCGCCGCGACGAGCCGCTCGACATCGGCCTCGTCGATGAAGCCTCGATGCTTGATGCCAAGCAGTTCGCCGATCTTCGCGAGCTGTTCGGCACGCTGGTCATCTTTGGCGATCCGGCGCAGCTCGCACCGGTAGGCGGCTCGGACGGCATGGTGTTCGACGCCATGCCCGAGGAGGCGAAGCTTCATCTCGCGCGGGTGCATCGGCAGGCGGCGGACAATCCGATCCTCGATCTCGCCCACGCGCTCGGCGACCCCGACCTCGACTTTCCCGGCTTCGAGCGCCTGCTGCGCGAGGCGGCGGCGCGCGACGATCGGGTGGTGGTCGCGCAGCGGGCGGACGCGGATGCGATGGCGCGCGCTCCGGCGCTGGTCTGGCGCAACGCGACGCGGGTGCGGTTGATCCAGGGGTTCCGCTCGGTGCATGGCGCGCCGGAGGACGCGCTGCTGCCGGGAGAGCCGCTGGTCTGCGACGGGATCGAGCTGCCGCTGAAGCATCGCAAGAAGCGGATGGATCTGGAGGCGCGCGGGCTCATCAAGGGCACGCAAGCGATCTATCTCGGCCCGGGGCGGCGTCCCGGCTTCAGTCGCCTGCATCTGCCGGGCGCGGAGGATCCCGATCTGAGCGTCGCCAGCATCATCCAGATCGAGGCGCCGGGGCGCGAGGAGCCCTTCATCCCGACGGCGGCCAGCATGGGCGTGGTGTTCCTGCATGGCGCGGCGGTGACGATCCACAAGGCCCAAGGCTCGCAATGGCCGGAGACGCAGGTCTTCGCGCCCGATCTCTACGCGGCGGCGCATTCGGGCCGGGTAGAGTCGGGCGTACCGCTCTGGAAGCGGCTCGCCTACGTCGCGATCACCCGCGCCGAGGAACGGCTGATCTGGGTGACGCGCTACGCGATCTCCCGACCCATCGCCCCGCTCGGCACCGCCGATCTGGAGCGCCCCGCGCCGACGCTGCGGCTGGAGGCCGAGGTCGCCGAATGACGCCCTACCGCTTGGCGAGGCGGAAGGCGGTATTGGCGGTCCAGCCGGCGAAGAGGGCGAGGGCGACGGCGAGCAGACCATAGAGAAACGGCTCATGCCGCGAGAGGTTGAACAGCCAGCGCTCGATCCCGGCCTTGTAGACCCGCACGGTCGTTCCGCCGGTGCTGATCACCGTCCGGTCGCGCACCAGGAAGAACTCGGCGGCGTAGTCGCCCTCGACAAGATTCGACGGCATGTTGAACCGGGCCTGGAACAGCGTCTCCTCGGCGAGATCGACGCCCTCGTCATCCTCGGAATAGAGGCCGCGTTCCTTGCGCAAGCGCACCACCGCCTGGGTAAAGCTGTCCGTATCCGGGATCAGCAGATTGCCCTCGACCCGCCGGACAGCCTGGTCCATGCCGATCCCGTGGCGCAGTTGCTCGGTCTCGGTCAGCAGTTCGTCGATCGGGCCGGTGCTGGCGATGGCGTAGAAGCTCGGCGCGTCGCGGATGCGCACGGTTTCGGTATTGAGCCAGATTCCGAGGCGGCGGTCCTTGCGCCGTACGGTCACCAGCCGCTCCGGCCCTTTCAGCGTGATGACGATGCCGAGCGGCGGCATGTCTTCGGGGATTGGCGCGTCGCGGCGCACGGCGCCGAAGACGAAGATCTCCGACCCGTCGTAGTTCGCGGTCAGCGCGATGCTCTCGGTGCTGATGCCGGTGACGACGCTTTCCTGCGCCCGCGCGAGGGACGCGAGAAACAGCGCGAGAAGCAGGATGAGGACCGGCCGCACCTCAGCCCGCCGCGATGGAATAGAGCTCGGACGGCTCGATCACGAGATCGAGGAACAGCCGCAGGCAGACGAGCAGCACGACGCTTGCGAGCAGGATCCGCAATTGCTCCGCCCGCAGCCGCGCCGCGAAGGCGACACCGATCTGCGCGCCGATCACGCCGCCGATCAGCAGGATGAGCGCCAGCACGATATCGACGGACTTGTTCTCGACCGCCTGCAGGATGGTGGTGAAGCTGGTGACGAACAGGAACTGGAAGACCGAGGTTCCGACGACGACCTTGGTCGGCATGCCGATGATATAGATCATCGCCGGCACCATGACGAAGCCGCCGCCGACCCCCATCACGGCGGCGAGGACGCCGACGATCGCGCCGATGGCGAAGGGCGGGATGGCGCTGACATAGAGGTTCGAGGTGCGGAACCGCATCTTGAGCGGCAATCCGTGCGCCCAGGTATGGCGACGCCGGGGTGCCAGCGCGGCGTTCGGATCCTTGGCCCGGCGCAGGGCGCGCAGGCTCTCGTTGAACATCAGGCTGCCGATCACCCCGAGCATCAGCACATAGAGCAGGCTGATCACCAGTTCGAACTGCCCGGCCTTGCGCAGGGCGGTGAAGACGGCGACCCCGATCCAGGAGCCGATGACGCCGCCGACCAGCAGCACGAAGCCCATCTTGAAATCGACGGTCTTGCGTTTCACATGCGCGAGCAGGGCGGAGAAGGAAGATCCGGCGATCTGGTTCGCCGCCGAAGCCACCGCCACCGCGGGCGGGATGCCGATGAAGAAGAGGAGCGGCGTCAGGATGAAGCCGCCGCCCACGCCGAACATGCCGGACAACACCCCCACCATCGCTCCGATGCCGAGGAGCAGGAACGCGTCCACGGACACCTCGGCGATGGGAAGATAGATCTGCATGATGAACCTGAGCCGGCCTCAGGGTCAGGCTTAGCGGTTCCCGCCGCGGGTTTCACCTGCAAAGTCGGTCAACCGCCCGGTTCGCGGCGCGTTCCCGCGGCGGATCAGGTCGCGGCCGACCCGAGCGCGCGCAGATAGCCGCGCAGCACCCGCTCGAGCTTGGCCGCGCCGAGCGGGGCCATGGCCTTGGTATGTTCGTGGCTCAGCACCTCGGCGCTCATGCCGGCGGCCATGTTGGTGATCGTCGAGATCGCGGCGCAGCGCATCCCGAGGAAGCGGGCGAGGATCACCTCCGGTACCGTCGACATGCCGACCGCGTCGGAGCCGAGCAGATGGAGCGCCCGGATCTCGGCCGGCGTCTCGAAGCTGGGCCCCGAGTACCAGGCATAGACCCCGTCGAGGAGCGGAACACCCGCCGCCGCCGCCGCCGCGCCCAGCGCGACGCGCATCGCGGGATCGTAGGCATCGACCATATTCACGAATCGCGCGTCCGTCGGCTCGCCGATCAGCGGATTGCGCCCCGAGAAATTGATATGGTCGCGGATCAGCATCAGCTCGCCCGGCGGGATGTCGGGCCGGAAGGATCCCGCCGCGTTGGTCAGGATCAGCTCTTTCGCCCCGAGATCGCGCAGCGCCTCCAATGGCGCGCGCATCACCCCGGCGTCGCCCTTCTCGTAGTAGTGCGCGCGGCCGCCGAGCACGGCGACGCGCACGCCTTCGAGATCGCCGACCACGAGCTTCGGATTGTGGCCCGAGACGCCCGCGTGCGGAAAGCCGGGCAGGTCGGCATAGTCGATGGCGACGCCGTCCACCGCCTCGGCGAGATGGCCGAGGCCGGAGCCGAGGATCAGGCCGATCCTGACCGGCGCGTCGCCCACCCGGGCGCGGATGCTCTCGGCCAATCCCATTTCAGCGTTCCTTGACATAGGGTCGGCCTCCGGCCTTCGGCGGGATCGCCTTGCCGACAAAGCCGGCGAGGATGACCACGGTCAGGATATAGGGCAGGGCCTGCATGAACTGCACCGGGACGGTAAAGTCGCCGATGGATATGCCCTGGTAGCGGATGCCCACGGCCTCGAGCAGGCCGAACAGCAGGCAGGCGCCGAGCGCCGGCCAGGGGCGCCATTTGGCGAAGATGAGCGCGGCCAGCGCGATGAAGCCCTTGCCGGCCGTCATGTCGCGGACAAAGCCGGCCGACATGCCGGTCGAGAGATAGGCGCCGGCGATGCCGCAGAGCACGCCGCAGATGATCACGGCGGCGTAGCGCTGGCGCGTCACCGAGACGCCGGCGGTATCGACCGCGCCCGGATTTTCGCCCACCGCGCGCAGGCGCAGGCCGAAGCGGGTGCGGAACAGCACCCACCAGGTCAGCGGCACCGTGAGGAGCGCGACATAGACGAGGATATTGTTGCCGGAAATCAGGTGCTGATAGATCGGGCCGATCACCGGCACGCGGCCGATGCTTTCGGCGAAGGGCAGGGTGACTGGATTGAACCGCTGCGCTCCGGAGAGCTGCGGGGTCTGGCCGCCCATCTTGAACCAGTTCTGGCCGACGAGCGCGGTGAGGCCGGAGGCGAGGAAATTGATCGCGACGCCCGAGATGAGCTGGTTGCCCTTCAGCGTGATCGAGGCGAGGCCATGGATCGCCGCCAGCGCCAGTGAGGCGCCGATCCCGGCGACGAGCCCGATCCAGGCCGAGCCGCTGACCGCCGATACCGCCCCGGCGAGGAAGGCCGCGGCCAGCATCTTGCCCTCGAGCCCGATGTCGAATACGCCCGCCCGCTCGGAATAGAGCCCGGCGAGGCAGGCGAGCAGTAGCGGCGTCGCCAGGCGCAGGCTCGATCCCGCGATCTGAAGGATTGTGGCGAAATCCATCAGCCGCCTCCGCCCAGCCGCGCGAACATCCGCTCCACCGGCACCCGCGTCAGGTTTTCCAGCGCGCCGGTGAACAGGATGACCAGTGCCTGGATCACCACGATCATCTCGCGGCTGATGCTCGGCATCTCGAAGGCTAGCTCGGCGCCGCCCTGGTAGAGGATGCCGAACAGGATCGCGGCGAGCACGACCCCCACCGGATGCGACCGTCCCATCAGCGCGACGGCGATGCCGACGAAACCGGCGCCGCCCACATAGTCGAGCACCAGCCGGTGCTGGTAGCCCATCACCACGTTCAGGGCCATCATCCCCGACATGGCGCCGGAGATCAGCATGACGACGATGGTGATCCGCACCGGGTCGATGCCGGCATAGACCGCCGCCGGCTCGGAAAAGCCGAAGGCGCGCAACTCGTAGCCGAGCCGGGTCCGCCAGATCAGCGCCCAGGTCAGGAACGCCGCCAGCAGAGCGAGCAGCGAGGTCAGGTTCATTGGCGTGCGCGATACCTTGATCCCGACCGCCGCCAGCATTTCATGCACGAAGGGCAGATGCGCGCCCGCCGCGAAGTTGCGGGATTCGGGCGCCATCGACCCCGGCACCTTCAGCACATTGACCAGCAGATAGACGACCAGCGCCGAGGCGATGAAATTGAACATGATCGTGGTGATGACCACGTGGCTGCCGCGTTTCGCCTGCAGATAGCCGGGAACGAAGGCCCAGGCGGCGCCGAACAGGCCGGCGCCGAGGATCGCCAGCGGCAGCGTCAGCAGCCAGTGCGTGTGGTCGAGCGTCAGGCAGACCAGCGTCACGCCGATGCCGCCGAGCGCGGCCTGCCCCTCGCCGCCGATATTGAACAGGCTCGCGTGAAAGGCGATGGCGACCGCCAGTCCGGTGAAGACGAAGGTGGTCGCGTAATAGAGCGTGAAGCCGATGCCGTAGGATGAGCCGAGCGAACCGGTGATCAGGATTCGCACCGCCCGGATCGGATCCTCGCCGATGAACAGCACGACCAGCCCGGCGAAGAAGAAGGCGAGCAGCAGGTTGATCGCCGGGATCAGCGCGAGGTCGGCCCAGCGGGGCAGCGTCGCCTTCACGCCGCGCCCCGCGCCGTCGGGTCGATGCCGGCCATCAGCAGTCCAAGCTCCCGTTCGTCCGTGGTGCCGGCCGCGCGCTCGCCCGAGATGCGGCCGTCGAACATGACGAGGATCCGGTCGCTGAGCGCCTGAATCTCGTCGAGTTCCACCGAAACGAGGATCAGCGCCTTGCGCCGGTCGCGCAGCGCGACGAGCTGCTGGTGGATGAACTCGATCGCACCGATATCGACGCCCCGGGTCGGCTGGCCGACGAGCAGCACATGCGGGTCACGCTCGATCTCGCGTGCCAGCACGATCTTCTGCTGGTTGCCGCCGGAGAAATTCGCGGTCTTCAGATCGCAGCTCGGCGGACGGATGTCGAACCGCTCGATCCCTTCGCGGGCGAGGTCGCGGATCGCGGCGCGGTTGAGCGTGGTCAACGGCCCGCCGAACCGCGCCTCGTACTGATAGCCGAAGAAGGAATTTTCCCATTGCGCGAACGGCATGACGAGGCCGCGGCGATGGCGGTCCTCCGGCACATGGGCGATGCCCAGCACGCGGCGGTCGTCGGCATTGGTCGTGTGGCGGAGGTCGAGCGGCCTGCCCTTGAACAGCACTTCGCCGCTTGTCGCGGCGCGCATGCCGGCCAGAATTTCCAGCAGCTCGGACTGGCCGTTGCCGGCCACGCCGGCGATGCCGAGGATCTCGCCCTCGCGCACCGAGAAGCTGACCGAGCGCAGCCGCTCCACGCCCTGCGCGTCGACGAGGCGCAGGTTCCGCACGTCGAGCGTCACCGGCCCGGGAGTCGCCGCCGCCTTTTCCACGCGCAGCAGAACGCGCCGGCCGACCATGAGTTCGGCGAGCTCGGCCGGGCTGGTCTCGGCGGTGGTCAGCGTGCGGACCATCTCGCCCCGGCGCATGACGCTGACCGCGTCGGTGATCGCCATGATCTCGCGGAGCTTGTGGGTGATGAGGATGATCGTCTTGCCCTGCTCGCGCAGGAAGCCGAGGATCCGGAACAGATGATCCGCCTCGGCCGGGGTCAGCACGCCGGTCGGCTCGTCGAGGATCAGGATATCGGCCTGGCGATAGAGCGCCTTCAGGATCTCCACCCGCTGCTGCAATCCGACCGACAGATCGCCGACCACCGCGTCGGGATCGACCTCGAGCTCGTATTCGGTTTCGAGCCGCGTCAGTTCGGCCCGCGCCTTGCTGATCGAAGGGCCGAGCAGCGGTCCGTCCTCGGTGCCGAGGATGATGTTCTCGAGCACGGTGAAGGGTTCGACCAGCATGAAATGCTGGTGGACCATGCCGATACCGGCGCGGATCGCCGCCTGGCTGTCGGTGATCGACGCCGGCGCGCCATTCACGCGGATCTCGCCGGCGTCGGCCGTGTAGAAGCCGTAGAGGATCGACATCAGTGTCGATTTGCCGGCGCCGTTCTCGCCGACGATGCCGTGGATCGTGCCCCGCTGGACGGTGAGGTGAATGTCCCTGTTGGCCTGAACGGGGCCGAAGCTCTTGGAAATGCCGATCAGTTCGATCGCGGGGGCGGCGTCCGTCCGTTCCTCCGCGGCAAGGCTCGCGGCGCTTGCCACGCCTATTTGACCGGGCAGGCGCCGTCGGAGGTATAGTCGTGGACGACGATCTCGCCCGACATGATCTTGGCCTTGGCCACGTCCGTGGCCGCCGTCATCTCCGGGGTGATCAACGCCTTGTTGTTGTCATCGACCGCGAAGCCAACGCCGTCCTCCGCGAGGCCCATCACCTGGATGCCCGGGGTGAAGGCGCCCTTGTTGACATCCATCATCGTCGCGTAGGTCGCGAGATCGACCCGCTTCAGCATCGAGGTGAGTATCTGGCCGGGATGCAGGTAGTTCTGGTTCGAATCGACGCCGATGCCCAGCGCGCCCGCGTCCACCGTCGCCTGCAGCACGCCGATGCCGGTGCCGCCGGCGGCGTGGTAGATGACGTCGGCGCCGCGGTCGATCTGGCTCTTGGCCAACTCGCCGCCGCGTACCGGGTCGTTCCAGGCGGCGCCGGTGGTGCCGGTCATGTTCTGGAACACCTCGGCGTTCGGATTGGCCGCCTTCACGCCCTGCACGTAGCCGCAGGCGAATTTCTGGATCAGCGGGATATCCATGCCGCCGACGAAGCCGACCTTGCCGGTTTTCGAGGCCATCGCCGCCAGCATGCCGACGAGATAGCTGCCCTCGTGCTCGTTGAAGACGATCGAGCGGACGTTCGGCTGTTCGACCACCATGTCGATGATGGCGAAGTCCGTGTCGGGGAAGTCCGGCGCCACCGCCTCCAGCGCCGAGGCGCTGGCGAAGCCGACGGAGATCACCGGATTGTAGCCTTGCTCGGCGAAGCGCCGGATCGCCTGTTCGCGCTGGGCGTCCGACTGCAATTCGAACTCATGATAGGCGATGCCGGTCTCGGCCTTGAACCGCTCTGCGCCCTCGAAGGCGGCCTGGTTGAAGGACCGGTCGAACTTGCCACCGAGATCGAAGATCACCGCCGGGTCCGCGGTCTGGGCCAGCAGGCCGGACGTCGACATCAGGAGGGCGGCCGCCGCCGCGAAGGGTCTAGCCAGATACATCGTGATCTCCCGCAGGATATACTTTGACAGCCGTCGTGGTGCCGAGCCGCCCCGGCCGGCACCCGCCAGCGAAACCAGTGATATCAGGCAGTAAGTCTCATGGGGCGAGGCTGGTCAATCGGCTTTTCCCGATCAGGGCCGACCGCGCCGGGCCGAGATTCTTGCGCAGCACCAGCGCGTCGATGGGGGGGAGGGGCGCGCGGAAATAGTAGCGCGGACGCACGCCCGCCCGCCGATAGTCGAGCCCGGCATAGAGCGCCAGCGCGGCCGCGTTGTTCGCCGCGACTTCGAGGAACATCTCCTCGGCGCCCTTGTCCCGCGCCCGGTCCTCAAGTTCGCGCAGCAGCGCCCGCCCCAGTCCCCGACGCCGCCGCTCCGGATGCACGGCGAGCGTCAGAAGCGTCGCCTCCGGTCCGGCGAACTGGCCGAGCGCGAATCCGGCTGGGGCCGCGGCGACGAGCTGGGTCGAGGGCAGGGCGAGGAGGTCGGCGAATTCCCCCGCCGTCCAGGGCCGCGGCGTATCGATGAACACGCGGGCGTGGAGATCGGCCAGCGCCTCAGGCGTCATCGAGAATCATCGTCTCCGGCTCGCTCGCCGGCGCGGCGTCGGCCCGCCGCAGATAAAGCGGCGCCGGCCGGGTGTCGTCGCCGATCCGCGTCGCGGCTACCCGGGCGATCGGGATCGGATCGACGCCGGTATCCTCCGGGCCGGCGATCGCCCCGGCCGCCCGGGCAAGCTCGCCGGCCTGAAACCCGAGACAAAGGACGCCCGGGCCGGGGGTCAGCTCACGCGCCGCGCCATCCTCAAAGCCCTGGGTAAAGAGACCGCCGCGCGGATCCTCCAGCGTCACCAGCACGGCGCCGGGATGGCCGAAGGCCAGCGCCTCGAACCGGTTCACGCCGATGGCCGGCACCCCGAGGGCGAGGGCGAGGCCGCGCGCCGCCGCGACCGCGATGCGCAGTCCGGTGAAGTTGCCGGGGCCGACCCCGACCGCGAGCGCGTCGAGGTCCGCCCAGGACGCGCCGCCTTCGGCGAGCACTTCCTCCAGCATGGTCAGCAGGCGTTCGGCCTGGCCGCGGGCCATCGCCTCGCGGCGCGTCGCGCGGATCCGGTCGCCCTGAACCAAAGCGGCCGCGCAATGCGCGGCCGATGTATCGAAGGCGAGAAGCAGTAGCGGGTCAGATCGCAACCGGCCGTACCTCGGTCACCTCGGGGATATAGTGGCGCAGCAGGTTCTCGATCCCCATCTTCAGCGTCATGGTCGAGGACGGGCAGCCGGCGCAGGCGCCCTGCATGTGCAGATAGACGACGCCGCGATCGAAGCCGTGAAACGTGATGTCGCCGCCGTCCTGCGCCACGGCCGGGCGGACGCGGGTGTCGAGCAACTCCTTGATCTGGATGACGATCTCCTCGTCCGGGCCGGAATGGGTCGCGTGATCGACCGCGCCGTCGGCGCCGCTCATCACCGGCTGGTCGGACTGGAAATGCTCCATGATCGCACCGAGGATACCCGGCTTGATATGCGCCCAGTCGGCGTCGTCGGATTTGGTGACGGTCACGAAATCCGGCCCGAAGAACACGCCGGAGACCCCACCCGCGCCAAAGATGCGGCGGGCGAGCGGCGAGGTCACCGCCGCCTCCTCGGACGGGAAGTCGGCGGTGCCGGCCGCGAGCACCGCGAGCCCGGGCAGGAACTTCAGGGTCGCCGGATTGGGCGTGGATTCGGTCTGGATGAACATGGAGAGCCTCCGTTCGCTGTCCGCTAGATGCGCCTGTTGAGCGAATAAGTCAAGATAACTGGAACGTTTCTAAACTGTTTCCATTCCGCCGCGGCCGCCAGAGCGGGACGCGATTTGCCGCTGACACCGCCCGCGGGCTTGGGTAGTCTGCCGAGCCAAGGCGCCCGGACGGCGCGGATCGGGAAACGAGGAGACGCGAGCATGGCCGAACATACCGGCGCGGGGGACTACAAGCACGGCGAAATGGATATCGCGGCGCATCAGAAGACCTTCGCCGGCTTCATCCGCTTCTGGATCTTCGTGTTCGGGGGCGCCATCTGCATCCTGATCTTCCTCGCCTTGTTCAATTCCTGATCCGCGCGCGACAAACCGTCCCATGCGCAGGATTCCGCGGTCGCTGCTGGCCGTTCTCGCACTCGTGATGCTGGCGGGCTGCGAGATGTATACGCCCGCCGCGCCCGAGGAGATCGCGCGGGCGCGCTATGTCAGCGACGAGCCGCCATCGATCACGCTGATCTCGATGGTGAATGCCGCGAGTGGTCGCTCGGCGCATTCGGGGCTGCTGATCAACGGCTCGCAACAGGTGCTCTATGATCCGGCCGGCACCTTCACCCATCCCGACCTGCCTCGCGCGGGGGATATCCACTACGGCATGACGCCGCGTTTCGTGGACTATTACGAGCGCTACCATGCCCGCTTCGACTATTTCGTCGAGATCCAGCGGGTGCCGGTGACGCGCGAGCAGGCCGATCAGGTCTATGCCAACGCCGTCGCCCGCGGCCAGAGCTTCAAGATGGAATGCGCCCTGACCACGGCCAGCGTCCTGCAACCGGTCGCGCCCTTCGCGCAGGTTGGCACCACGGTCTTTCCGGAATCGCTGCGTCAGGACTTCGCCGCCATGCCCGGCGTCGTCACCAGCCACGTCTATGATTCAGACGTCGGCCAGAACAAGGTCTGGGAGGAGGGCGGCGGCGCCTGATCTCCACCGCCCTTCGCGGCGGGCTCATACGTACCCGAAGTATGCCAGCATTTGTCGGGCCTCGTCCTCATCGAAGAGCGCGAGGTCCTCAGGGCCGAGCAGATCGCGCCATGAGCCTCGACCATCGAAGATCGGCTGATTGATCTGCCAGTTGCGCAGCAGCGCGTGCTGGACACCGTCCTCGCCGGTGCCGCGCCGCAGTTCCGGCACGCCGAACCAAAGCCGCTCGGTCTCATGGAAACGCAGCATCTCGGACGCGAAATCGAACCCGGTGAATTCGCAGATCCCGCGAAGCGCGCCTTCCGGATCGGCGATCAGATCCTCGTAGCGCAAGACGAACACGTCCGGCGCCCCCTCCTCGGCCCGCACCAGGCGATTGTCGGCCAGCCACCGTCTCGCTCCGATCTCAGCCGATCCCTTGCGGCGAATGAAGGAAGCGGCCACGTCTCGGCCATCGCGGACCATCAGGATGAATCGCGCATCGGGCACCAGCCGCCGGATGAGGGAAATCCGCCTGACGTGGCGCGGGGTCTTCTCGGCGAAATGCTTGAGCTTGCTGGCGCGCGCCTCGGCGCGGAGCGCCTTCCACCTCGATCGCGCCTCGGCGCGGACGAGGAAACAATTCGTTTCGATCAGCGGGATGTAGAGCGCCGGGTGGCTTGCGAACATGTTTGCAAGCAGGGACGTGCCGCTGTGACCGCAACCGCAGATGAAGGAATAGCTGCGCATCGATCCTTGGCTCACCTTTCAGGCTGGACGAAATCGGGTCACGAGGCGAGATGGTGGCGGTCGGAATGACGGCGGTCGGAATGGCGGCGGCCGGACGCGAGAACGCCCAACAAAAAATCCCGAAGCCGGGCTCCGGGATTTTCGTTGCGCGGAACCCACGCGGGACTTGGTCGACAACGGTCGAAAGCTCAGAGACCGCCTTCGCGCTGCAATTTCTTGCGCGCCAGCTTGCGCGCGCGGCGCACGGCCTCGGCCTTTTCACGGGCCTTCTTGACGGACGGCTTCTCGAAATGCTGCTTCAGCTTCATCTCGCGAAACACGCCTTCGCGCTGCAGCTTTTTCTTGAGCGCTCGCAATGCCTGATCGACATTGTTGTCACGAACCATCACCTGCACGGGTAGTCACCACCTTCCAGTCAAGAGTTTCGAAATTCGGCAGGAGGGCGCTATATACGCAAAGACCGCCAGCCTGTCCACCGGCGGAGCCAAAAAAACTGACAGCCAGCAGCGGGCCGAGACAAGGCCGAACAGCGGAGCGAAATGTGATGACCGACGCGACCGACGGCCCCGAGGACAGCACCGACCTCGCCGCGACGGCCAAGGCGGTCATCGCCGCGGCGCTGCCGCATGTCGCCTTCGACGGCTGGAGCGACAAGACCCTCGCCTACGCGGTCGAGGACGCGGGCGTCGATCCCGGCGTCTCGCGCCTCGCCTTTCCGCGCGGCGGCGTCGATCTGGCACTGGCCTATCACCACGACCGCGACGCCGCGCTGGCCGCGCGTCTCGCCGAGGCGAACCTCCTCGACCTGCGGTTCCGCGACCGCGTCGCCCTTGCCATCGTGACGAGGCTGGAGCTCGTCGCCGATGAGCGCGAGGCGGTGCGCCGGGGCGTCGCGTTCTTCGCCCTGCCGGTCCACGCGGCCGATGGCGCGCACGCGATCTGGCACACCGCGGACACGATCTGGTCCGCGCTCGGCGATACCAGCCGGGATTTCAACTGGTACACCAAGCGCACCACCCTCTCGGCGGTCTATTCCTCGGCGCTGCTCTATTGGCTCGGCGACACCACGCCCGACTTCCAGGCGACGCGCGACTTCGTCCAACGTCGCATCGACAATGTGATGCGGTTCGAGGAAGTGAAGGCGCGGGTCGCCCGCAATCCGATCGCAGCCGCGATGATGAAGGGCCCCCAGCGTCTGCTTGACCATGTCAAGGCGCCCGGGGATACTCCGCCCCCGGATCTGCCCGGCTCGTGGCGGCGCAAGACCTGACGCGACGGGCCTTGGGAGGGGCGGCATGGCGCTCGACAAGACGATCTCGACCTGGTTCAGGCGCGCCTGGCACAAGGACAACCGGCCGATCCTCGGCGCCGCCGGCCACGGCGGCCGGCAGGACAGCCATTCCGGCGTCACCCGCGCCCCGGCGGCGTCTCATCGCCAAAGACGCAATGAAAAGGGGTAAGGCCGCGTGAGCTTGCCGGCCGAGATGACCGCGATCGAGATCGCCGAGCCCGGCGGTCCGGAGGTGCTGCGCCCGACGCGGCGCAAGACGCCGCGGCCGCTGGCGGGGGAAATCCTGATCGAGGTTCGCGTCGCCGGGGTGAACCGCCCCGACGCGCTGCAACGTGCCGGCGCCTACGCGCCGCCGCCCGGCGCGTCCGACCTGCCCGGCCTCGAATGCGCGGGCGTGGTGGTCGAGGTCGGCCCCGGCGGCTCGAAATGGGCGATCGGCGACGAGGTCTGCGCGCTGCTGCCCGGCGGGGGCTATGCCGAATACGCCGTGACGCATCAGGACCATGCGCTGCCGATCCCGAAGGGCCTCGGCATGATCGAGGCGGCGGCGCTGTGCGAGACCTTCTTCACGGTCTGGAGCAATGTCTTCATGCGCGGCGCCCTGCGCGCGGGTGAGAGCTTTCTGGTGCATGGCGGCTCCTCCGGCATCGGGACCACCGCGATCCAGCTGGCCGCGGCGCGCGGCGCGCGGGTCTTCGCCACCGCCGGCTCCGAGGAGAAGTGCCAGGCCTGCCGCGACCTCGGCGCCGAACTCGCGATCAACTACCGGTCGGAGGATTTCGTGAAACTGGCGCGCGCGGCGACCGGCGGCGCGGGTGTCGATCTCATCCTCGACATGGTCGGCGGCGACTATCTCGCGCGCGATGTCCGGGCGCTGGCACCGGACGGGCGGCTGGTGATGATCGCCTTTCTCGGCGGCGCCACGGCCGAGCTCAATTTCGCCCAGGTGATGACCAAGCGCCTGACGATCACCGGCTCCACCCTGCGGCCGCGATCCGTCGAGGCCAAGGCCGCGATCGCCGCCGATCTCGCCCGCGAGGTCTGGCCGCTGCTCGCCGCCGGGCGGATCGCGCCGGTGATGGACCGGACCTTCCCGCTCTCCGAGGCCGCCGCCGCCCATGCGCGCATGGAAAGCTCGGCCCATATCGGCAAGATCGTGCTCCGCGTTTCCTGATCGGCCGTCGGACCGGCTCGCGTCCGGTCGCCGCCGCCGTCGAACGCCGGGAGGGCGAGATTCGCCCGTTCCTCCAGACCTGGGCTCCGACCTGTCGTGAACGCCGATCGGGCCGGCGATGCCGACCTCATGCGAAAAGACTCTTCCTATTTCTATATTTGAATGGATACATCGGTCGCGCTCCGGACGGCGCCGTCGGGCCGGAAAACAACTACTTTTCTGGGGGATCGACATGTTCAATCGAAGCATTCGCGCGGCGCGGGCGACGCTCGCCGGTCTCGCGCTGGCGGCGATCGTCGCCGCGCCGGCGGCGATGGCGGCCGACGTCACCGTCTTCGCGGCGGCCAGCCTCAAGAACGCGCTCGACGAGATCGGCGCCGCCTGGAAGGTCGAGGCGGGCAAGGAAGCGACCATCTCCTACGCGGCGAGTTCGGCTTTGGCGAAGCAGATCGAGGAGGGGGCGCCGGCCGACGTCTTCATCTCCGCCGACGTGCCGTGGATGACCTACCTGTCGGAGCGCGACCTCGTGAAGAAGGACACGATCGTCGAACTGCTCGGCAACCGGCTGGTGCTGGTCGCGCCGGCGGAGTCGGACGCGGCCATCGAGATTGGGCCGGGGTTCGATCTCCCTGGCGTGCTCGGTGATGGACGCCTTGCCATGGGTCAGGTCGATTCGGTGCCGGCGGGCAAGTACGGCAAGCAGGCGCTGACCTCGCTCGGCGTCTGGGACCAGGTTTCGGGCCATGTGGCGCAGGCCGAGAACGTGCGCGCCGCGCTGGCGCTCGTCGCCGCCGGCGAGGCGCCGTTCGGCATCGTCTATGCCACGGACGCCAATGCCGAGAAGGCGGTGAAGGTCGTCGCCACCTTCCCCGAGGACAGCCATTCGCCTATCGTCTATCCCGCCGCGGTGACCGCCGAGGCGAAGAGCGCGGACGCCGGGCCGTTCCTGGAGTTCCTGCGGACGGAAGCGGCGGCGAAGCTCTTCGAGGCACAGGGCTTCACGGTTCTGGCGCCGGTCATGGCGCACTGAACGGAGAGAGGGGAACCGGATGGAGTGGCTGCGTCTCAGTCCGGACGAATGGACCGCGGTCCGCCTCTCCCTCAGGGTCTCGACCTGGGCGACGCTGGTCAGCCTGCCGTTCGGCATCCTCGTCGCCTGGGTGCTCGCGCGCCGGGACTTCCCGGGCAAGGCGTTGCTGAATGGCCTCGTCCACCTGCCGCTGATCCTGCCGCCGGTGGTGACCGGCTACATTCTCCTGCTGACCATGGGCCGGCGCGGACCGATAGGCGGCTTTCTCGACCAGCATTTCGGCATCGTCTTCGCCTTCCGCTGGACCGGCGCGGCGCTCGCCTGCGGGATCATGGCCTTTCCGCTCCTCGTCCGGGCCATCCGCCTGTCGATCGAGGCGGTTGACCGCCGGCTCGAGGCGGCGGCGGAGACGCTCGGGGCGAGCCCGCCGCTGGTGTTCCTGACCGTGACCCTGCCCCTGATCCTGCCTGGCATCATCGCCGGAATGATCCTGACCTTCGCCAAGGCGATGGGCGAATTCGGCGCGACGATAACCTTCGTCTCGAACATCCCGGGCGAGACCCAGACCCTGCCCTCGGCGATCTATACCTTCACCCAGATCCCCGGCGGCGGTCAGGGCGCGCTTCGGTTGACCCTCGTCTCGATCGCCATTGCCATGACCGCGCTGATCGCGTCCGAGATCTTCGCGCGCCGGATCTCCCGCGCCATGGATCTCGGGTGACCCTCGTCGTCGATGTCCGCGACCGGCTCGGCGCCTTCACCCTCGAAGCCGCCTTCGAGAGTGGCGGCCGGCTGACCGCGCTCTTCGGTCATTCCGGTTCAGGCAAGACCACGCTCGTCAACCTGATCAGCGGCCTCGGGCGGCCCGAGCAAGGCCGCGTCGCCATCGACGGCCGCGTACTCGTCGATACCGCCGCGCGCCAGTTCGTTCCGGCGCACCGGCGGCGTATCGGCTATGTCTTCCAGGATGCGCGGCTGTTCACCCACCTGACCGTGCGCCAGAACCTCGCCTATGGTCGACTGTTCGCGCCGCGCGCCGAACGCTGGGCCGACGTGCCGCGCATCGTCGAGATGCTCGGGATCGGCCCGCTGCTCGACCGCCGTCCCGCGCGCCTTTCGGGGGGCGAGAAAAGCCGCGTCGCCATCGGTCGCGCGCTGGCCGCCAGTCCGCGCCTGATGCTGATGGACGAGCCGCTCGCCTCGCTCGACGAGGCGCGCAAGGCCGAGATCCTGCCCTATATCGAACGCCTGCGCGACGAGGCGGGTATCCCCATCGTCTATGTCAGCCATGCGATCGCCGAAGTGGCGCGCCTCGCAACCGACGTCGTGGTCCTCGCCGCCGGCCGGGTCGTGGCCAGCGGACCGGCGGCCGAGGTGCTGGCCAGACTCGATCTCGCCGCGCCGGGGGAGCGGGACGAGACGGCGGCGCTGGTCGAGGCCGTGCTGGAAAGCCAGGACGAGACCTTCGCGCTCAGCGTGCTGCGTTCCGCCGCCGGCGTCTGGCGGGTGCCGCGGATCGAGGCGCCGATCGGCCGGCGCCTGCGCGCGCGGATCCGGGCGCGCGACGTGATGCTGGCGCTCGACCGGCCGGAGCGGATCAGCGCGCTCAACGTCCTGCCGGCGGTGGTGCGGTCGATCAACGAGGCGCCCGGCGCCACCGACGTGCTCGTGCAACTCGACGCCGGGGGCGACGGCCTGCTCGCCCGCGTCACACGGCGCACCGTCGTCTCGCTGTCGCTCGCACCGGGTACGCCGCTGTGGGCCGTGGTGAAGGCGGTCAGCTTCGACCGCGCCAACCCGCCGGAACGGACGCCGGCGCCGGGCGCCGCGCCGTCGGGCATTGCATCGACGGGGTGGGACGCGCGATCCTGAGCCAGAGCGGACAGCCGGAGGGGAAGGTTCTGCCATGAGTGCGATCAGCCTTCGCATCGATCTCGAAGCCGGCGTCCGCATCGGACCGGGAAAGGTCGAGTTGCTGGAGCTGATCGCCGCGCACGGTTCGATCTCGGCCGGGGCGCGGCTGATGAACATGTCCTACCGCCGCGCCTGGATGCTGATCGAGGAGATGAATCAGCTGTTCCGCAAGCCCGTCGTCCTCGCCAGAAAGGGCGGCCAGCGCGGTGGCGGTGCCGAACTCACGCCGGTCGGGCTCGCCATCGTCGCCCGCTACCGCGCCATCGAGCGCGCCGCCGAAGCGGCCGCGGCCCCGCATGTCGCCGCGCTCCGCCGGGAGATCGGGAGCGACTGACCGGCGGGCGGGTCAGGGCGCGCGCGCGAGATCCGCGAGATGCCGATAGACCGTCGTTCGCGACAGGTCGAGCTGGCGGGCGGTCGCGGCGACGTTTCCCGAAGTGGCGCGATAGACCGCGCGGATGCGCGCGCAGCGCGCGCTGGCGAGCGGGTTCGGGCGGCAGAGCTCGCAGCAGTCGGCATCGTGCGATTCCGCATCCTCCGGCTCGCCGAGGATAGCCAGCCTTTGCAGTTCCGAGCGCAACTCGCGCATGTTTCCCGGCCAGCCGCGCACCGCCAGCCTCGCGACGAGCGCGTCCGGGATCGCCAGGTCGGGCGCGACCCGCGCGGCCAGGTGGTGGACGATCGCCGCGAAGTCGCTCCTCTCGCGCAGCGGCGGCAGGGTCACGGTCAGCACGCCGAGGCGATAGCGCAGATCGGCGCGGAACTTCCGATCCGGGGCGTCGAGGGCCTGGTTGGTCGCCGCGACGAGTTGGACATTGACGCGCGCGCCGCGCGTGGCGCCGATCGGGCGGACTTCGCCATCGTCGAGAAAGCGTAGCAGCGCCGCCTGGGCGGCGGGCGGGATCTCCGCCACCTCGTCGAGAAAGAGGGTGCCGCCATCCGCCGCCCGCGCCAGCCCGGCCGCCCGTTCGCGCGCATCGGTAAAGGCGCCGCGCTCGTGGCCGAAGAGCTCGGCCGCGAACAGGGCCTCGGGCACCGCCCCGCAGTTCAGCGGGACGAAGGCGCCGCGCCGGCCGCTGATCGCGTGAACGTGGCGCGCCATCAGTTCCTTGCCGGTGCCGGTCTCGCCGAGGATCAGGATCGGCATCCGCCGCGCCGTCGCGCGGGCGATCCCCTCCATCTGTCGGGCGAGCGGCGGATGCTCGCACACGAATTCGGCAACCGGGCGGGCGGGCTCGGCCGCCGCGCGGGCCGGCCGCGGCGGTGCGCCATGCTGGCGACAGGCCATGAAGAAGCCGCCCCCGGCGCGATCGCGCACCTGCGCGACATCGGCGGCGAGCACGGATCGGATGGCGGCGAGGCCCTTCTCGAACAAGGCGTCCAGGGCCGCGCCGGGCCGCGCCGGCAGTCCCGAGAGCAACGCCGCCGCCGGCCGGTTCAGCGCCAGCACCTCGCCTTCCGGCGAAACCGCGACCAGCCCGGCGGACAGGGTGCGAAGATATTCGGCCCGGGGATGGAAGGCGAGCACGATCGCCGCCGGAAAGCGCTGGTAGATGAGCCCGTTCTCGACCTGCGCCGCCGCCATGCGGACGAGGGCGTGGGTATGCTGCTGGCGCGCCTCGTTGGCGCAGGAGGCGTCGATGAGGCCGAGTACGGCGCCGTCCGGCCCGAGGATCGGCGCGGCCATGCAACTCAGCCGCCCGTGGGAGGCGAAGAAATGCTCACGGCCATGGATGGCCACCGGCGCGCGCTCGATCGTGGCGAGGCCGAGGGCGTTGGTGCCGCGGTTTTCCTCCCGCCAACGGCTGCCGGGGATGATTTCGCGGCCCGCCGCGCTGCCGGCGAAGGTCTGGTCGCTGATGGTGTCGAGCACCACCCCGTCGGCGTCGCCGAGCGCGATCATGAATTCGGAACCGGCGATCTGGCCGTGCAGCAGATGCATCTCGGCGAGCGCCAGCCGGCGCATGGCCGCGACGGCCTCGCGGCGGCGCGCGACCTCGGCGAACGGCAGCACCTCGACCTCGGGCGGATGGCGCGGATCGAGGCCGAGAGCGCGGCAACGCTCCCAGCTCGCCGCGACCGGAGCCGGCAGCGCCCCGGCGGGAAAGCGGCGGCCGGCCTCGAGCGCGGCGCGCGCGCGGTCCAGTCCCGAGATCTGGGCCATTCTCATCTCCCTCGCTGACTGTTCCGGAACTGGACGCTATCGCGCGGCGACTGTCCCGTGACGGGACGCCGCGCGGCGGGCAGCGGCGACCAAGCCGTTGAAAACGCGCCAATGGAGATATTGGCACAAGCATTGCTAGGGACCTGCACAACAACCAGACCATGGAGGAAACGCGGATGAAGGCGCAGGTTCTGAACCGCTACGACGACCAACTGACGGCGAGCCAATGGGTCTCGCTGCAGGAGGTACCGGATCCGAAGATCAACAGATCGACGGATGTCATCGTCCGGATCGGCGGCGCCGGGGTTTGCCGCACCGATCTGCATATCATCGAAGGCGTCTGGCGGCCGCATATGGACCCGAACGGCGATCATCTCCTGCCGCTGATCATGGGCCACGAGAACGCCGGCTGGGTCGAGGAGATCGGCAAGGAGGTCGAGGGTCTGAAGGTCGGCGATCCGGTCATCGTGCATCCGAAGATCTCGGGCGGCACCTGCCTCGCCTGCCGCCGCGGCCACGACATGCACGGGCCGGGCACCTTCCCGGGGCTCGATTGCAACGGCGGCTATGCCGAGTATCTGTCGACCTCCGAGCGCAATATCGTCGCGCTGCCGAAGACGCTGGCGCCGAAGGAGGTGGCGCCCTACGCCGACGCCGGGTTGACCGCGTACCGCGCCGTGAAGAAGGCGACGCGGCACCTGCTGCCGGGGGAGAGCGTGGTGGTCATCGGCGCCGGCGGGCTCGGGCATATCGCGGTCCAGTGCCTGAAGGCGATGTGCGCGGCGGATGTCATCGTCGTCGACAAGTCCGACGACAGCCTGAGGCTCGCCGGCAAGATCGGCGCCGACAAGCTCGTCAAGGCCGACGGCAACGAGGTCGAGGCCGTCCTCGCCCTCACCGCCGGCGCCGGCGCCGAGGCGGTGATCGACTTCGTCGGCGAGAAGGGCATGACCTCGAAGGGCCTCGCCATGACCCGGGCGATGGGCAGCTACTACGTTGTCGGCTATGGCGAGAACATCACCGTGCCGACCGTCGACATGGTGATCACCGAGAAGAACATCATCGGCAATCTGGTCGGTACCTGGGCCGAGCTGGTCGAGCTGATGGCGCTGGCCGACCGCGGGCTCGTCGAGCTGACCACGGTCGAATATTCGCTGGCGGATGCGAACCGGGCGCTGCGGGATCTGAACGCCGGCAAGATCCATGGGCGCGCCGTGCTGATCCCCTGAACGAGCGACGGGGGCGGGGCGTCGCGCCGTCCCCTCGATGCCAGGGTGGGGAGGAACGTCGTGTGCGGCGTGGTTGCGAAATCCGGGCCTCGGGCGTTCCGGCGCGTCAGCCGCTCGGTCCGTATAGATGGGCACGCCACGAGCATCCAGCTCGAGACGGCCTTCTGGGATGTGCTCGACGCCATGGCGGAGCGCGAGGGCGTGACGGTGCCAAAGCTCCTCGCGGCGCTGCACGAGGAGTCGGCGGAGTTGCGGGGCGGCATGACGAACTTCGCCTCCATGCTCCGCACGATCTGCCTGCTCTACCAGGGCGCCGCGCCGGAGTGAGGGCGCGGCGCGGGTCGGCATCAGTGTGGCTTCGTCTTGCCGAGCCGGTCCTCGGCGATCCAGCGCGCGGCGAGCACCAGCGCCCCCATGGCGAATTCGCGGCCATGGATCTCGGTCATCTCCTGCGCCAGCGTGCCGAGGCGGGTGAAAAAGGCGTCCTTGCTGACCTCCTCGGCGGTCAGGGTGGCGGGGGTCTCTGTCTGCTGAGTAGTCAATCCGGTTTCTCCCTACTTGAACATTCCTGGCGGAAAGGTGGCGATCGCGGCGGCGCCGTCGGCGTCGCCGATCGCGAGATGGTGGCCGTCGGCCGAGAAGCCGAGGCAGGTGACAGCGCCGCCGCCCTGGCGGAGCAGCAGCTCGTCCCGCCCGCCGATCTGGGCGATCACCACCTGGCCATTGGCATAGCCGGCGGCGATCAGCGGGCGGGTGGGATGCGCGGCGACGGCCTCGACGGCGCAAAGACCGGGCTGGCCGGTGACGAGGGCGCGGTCGGTCGCGGGCAACGCGCCAGCGTCCCAGGCGGCGACGCGATAGGCGCCGGCCGCCAGGAAGGCGCCGGCTGGTCCGCTCCAGGCGAGGCTTCGGACCGGCGCGGGGAAGCCGCGCAGGCGGGCCGGTTCCGGCGTCCCCGGCGCGAGAAGGGCGACGCCCTCCGCGCCGAGCGCGGCCGCGAGCCAGGCGCCATCGACGCGCCAGGCAAGGCGGGACGCGCCCGGCACCGGCGCGACCTCTTGGTCATGGCCGCCGATCACCCGGATCTCCCGCGCGTCGGCGATTGCGAGGCGTGCGCCGTCGGGGCTGAGCGCGACGGCGGCGACCTCCGCGGCCGGCCAGCGCCGCGTATCGCCCGCGTCGGCGCGGATCAGGGAAGCACCGCCGGCCGCGGCGGTCACGCCGGCGGCGTGGTCGAGGGCGGTGACCGGGCCGTCGAGGGCAAGGATCGGCGTCACGCCGCCATCGAGTCCCACACGGAGGACGCGGCCTTCGCCGTCGCCGACGAGAAAGCCGGAACCCGCCGCCGCGAGGGGCGGCGTCCTTTCGGTGAGCCCCGCGATGATGACGAGAGGTGCCGGATCCTTGGCGCGGGGGCGGATCGTGGTCTGGCCGAGATCGCCGGTGACGCGGATTCGCGTCTCCGGCGGCTCGGCGTCCGGCGCGGCGGCGAGGAGGATGGCGCCATCCGCGCCGGCGAAGGCGGCGGCGCCACCATCTGCGGTGAAGCGGACGTCGGTGATCGCCGCCGGTGCCTGCCAGCGGCGCGCCAGCAGATCGAAAAGCGTGAGCGTCCGGGCGCTCTGCAGATTCATCAATGGTCCTCCCCGCCTTTATCCAGAGACAAAGCAAATCCCGGGCCAAGTGGTCAAAAGGGCAAAAGGCATGTTCGACAACGCGGGTAGGGTGATGTTCACGGCGCTGCGCGAAGCGGCGGTGGCGCGATTTGGGGCCACGCATCCATGCTGCGCGGCCCTCGGCCTGGCAGCCGAGGCGCCGAGCGGCGAGGTGCTGGCCATGGCCGAGGATGCGCTGCGTGCCTTGCCCGAGGTGGATCGGCTCGCGCTGTTCAGCGCCGCGCACGCAGCGTTGCGGAGCGATCCCCGCGCCTGGCTCGCGCTCTGGCCCGGCGGGCCGGCGCGACAGTAGCCGCTTGTCAACGTCGGGTATTGTTCAAGACATGGTCGAATTATTGTCTTCGCAACCGCAACAATTCATGCCGCGTTCGCGAAATACCTGTCAATTGCGACAAGTGTAAATTACATCCGTAACGAAACATTACGCCCGCGCCCGCGCTGGGCCGATCCGCGCGGTCTCGGCCCGGAACCACGGGATATTTTCCACCCCCATCAATTGGCATGGCTCTTGCTTTGTGGGGGGTACAAGAAGCCCATCGGGTCGGGAGGCCCGGTGCCACAAGAACGAAGGGGAGGCCGAGGGAAAGGACAGCGGCGATGCGCCGTGCCCGATCCTTCCACCGACACCTTTGCCGGATCCACCGAACGGATGGTCGCGAGAAGCCACCTCCGCTCGAACCACGACTGGCGGCGAACGCCGCGATGGCCGGGCCCGGAGGGGGTCGCGGCGTAACAGGTGGAGGCTTTCCGACGATGACGTCCCTGACGTTGAACAAGATCACCTCGCAGCGGGGCATCTCCGTGGGCGAGGCGACGAAGAAGATTTCCGATCTCGGGTGGAACCCCACCTACGTCCAGGAAGCGAACACGTTTCCCACGGACTACAAGATCGCCAAGGCGCCGCGCGACCCGATGAAGCAGGTCCTGCGGTCCTACTTCCCGATGCAGGAGGAGAAGGACAACCGCGTCTACGGCGCGCTCGACGCGGCGCTGCGGGGCGACATGTTCCGCAATGTCGAGCCGCGCTGGGTCGAGTGGATGAAGCTCTTCCTCGCGATCATCCCCTTCCCGGAGATCTCGGCCGCGCGCTCGATGGCGATGGTCGCGCGGCTGGCGCCGGGCGAGGATCTGCGCACCGGCTTCACCATGCAGATGGTCGACGAGTTCCGCCATTCCACGATTCAGATGAACCTGAAGAAGTGGTACATGGAGAACTACATCGACCCGGCCGGCTTCGACATCACCGAGGAAGCCTTCGGCAAGTGCTACGCCACCACCATCGGCCGGCAGTTCGGCGAGGGCTTCATCACCGGCGACACCATGACCGCCGCCTGCATGTACCTGACCGTCGTGGCCGAGACCGCGTTCACCAACACGCTTTTCGTCGCCATGCCGTCCGAGGCCGCCCGTAACGGCGACTACGCCCTGCCGACGGTGTTCCTCTCCGTCCAGTCCGACGAGAGCCGGCACATCGGCAACGGCCACTCGCTGCTGATGGCCGCGCTGAAGGAGCCGGAGAACCACCTCCTGCTGGAGCGCGACCTGCGCTACGCCTTCTGGCAGAACCACGCCATCGTCGACGCGGCGGTCGGCACGTTCATCGAGTACGGCACCACCAACCGCGACAAGAACAAGGACTCCTACGCGGAGATGTGGCACCGGTGGATCTTCGAGGACTACTACCGGACCTACATGCTGCCGCTCGAGAAATACGGCGTGAAGGTCCATCACGACGACGTCCACGAGGCCTGGAACCGCATCACCAAGAAGCACTATGTCCACAAGGTGGCGCAGTTCTTCGCGGTCGGCTGGCCGGTGAACTTCTGGCGGATCGAGGCGCAGCGCGACGCCGACTTCGAGTGGTTCGAGGCGAAGTACCCGGGCTGGTACAACGAGTTCGGCGAGTTCTGGAAGTGGTATGACAAGCTGTCGAAGCCGGGCCAGAAGATCGTCACCTTCAACGAGGAAGTCGGCTACGTCTATCCGCACCGCTGCTGGTCGTGCCTCGTCCCCTGCCTGATCCGCGAGGACATGGTGGTCGACGAGATCGACGGGCAACTCCACACCTTCGCCCATGAGCTCGACCGCTGGACCGCCGTCGAGGCCTTCTCGAACGAGTACAAGGGCCGACCGACGCCGGCGATGGGCAAGTTCTCCGGCAAGCGCGAGTGGGAGACGCTCTATCACGGCTGGGATCTCGCGGACGCGATCAAGGACCTCAACTTCGTCCGGCAGGACGGCAAGACCCTGGTGCCGCAGCCACACCTGCGGTTCGACGACAAGGACATGTGGACGCTCGACGACGTGCGTGGCCACACGCTGATGTCGCCGCTCACGCTGCTCCGGGAGATGACCCCGGAGGCGCGCGAGAAGCACCTGGCGGAGTATCGGGCCGGCTTCACGATCAATCCGTGCAACTGACCCCGGCCGCGACACCTGCCCGCTGACGGCGGGCGGTCCAAGGCAAAATGCGAATGCCAAGCCAACCTTCCCCGCGCAAACGCGGGGAAGGACCAGGAAAGCAGTGGAAGCGAGGCAAAGGGAATGAGCCATACGGTCCGCCTGGAACCCGTCGGTGTCGAATTCGAGGTCGAGGATGGCGAGACGGTCCTCAACGCCGCCTTCCGTCAGGGCATCGCCCTGCCGCATGGCTGCAAGGAGGGCCAGTGCTCGGCCTGCAAATGCATCCTGAACGAGGGCGAGGTCGATCTGCTCAAATACTCGACCTTCGCGCTCAACGACATGGAGCGCGAGAGTGGGCACATCCTGCTCTGCCGGTCGATCGCCTATTCGGACATGGAAGTGGAACTCCTCAACTACGACGAGGAGATCCTGGCCAAGGCGATCGCGGTGAAAACCTTCCAGGGTCATGTCACCGAGATCGAGAAGCTGACCCATGATATCCGGGGCATCTCCATCGAGATCAACGCACCGATCAAGTTCTGGGCCGGGCAATATGTCGATATCACCGTCACAACCGAAGAAGGGGAGACGATTACGCGCTCGTTTTCCATGGCAAATACGCCGGAGCAAGCCGAAACCCTGCGCTTCATCATCAAGAAATACCCCGAAGGACGCTTCTCCGGAGAGCTCGATTCCGGAGGCATCCGGGTCGGCGCCGCTGTCAGCGTCACCGGACCCTACGGCACCTGCTTCCGGCGGGAGAACCGAGAGGGACCGGTCGTGATGGTGGCGGCGGGCTCGGGCCTCTCGCCGGTCTGGTCGATCCTGCACGACCATGTCGCCAGCGGCGAGGAGCGCGAGGTCTTCTTCTTCTACGGCGCGCGGACGCGGAACGATCTTTTCCATCTCGACCGGATCGCCGCGCTGACGGAGGCGAACCCCCTGGTCCATTTCATCCCGGTGCTCTCGCATGCCGACGAGGACGCGGAATGGACGGGCGCGCGGGGCTTTGTCCACGAGCGCGTCGCCGACAAGCTCCGGGAGCTCGATCTCGACGGCGAAGGCGACGTCTATGCCTGCGGGCCGCCGCCGATGATCGACGCGCTGGAACCGGTCCTGTTCATGGCCGGCTTCGAACACGAGCGCATCCATTTCGACCGCTTCACGACTTCGACCAGCACCGCCTCGGGTCAGCTCGCGCCGGCCCGCTAGTCACAAGAATCCAGACAACGGAACCAAGGAGCGAAACGTCATGCCAGCCATCTCCAGTTCGGTCGGGTCGGGCGCGGCCGGAGCCGCCGTCTTCGCCGACAGCGACAGCCGCAAGTACCGCTACTTCCAGCCGCGCGGCCAGCGCGCCACCCACTACGAGGACGTCACCGTCGATGTGCAGCCCGATCCCGAACGCTACCTGATCCAGAACTGGATCATCGAGTTCGCCGACGGCAACGGCGCCTACGTGAAGGACAACACCCGGGCGCTGTCGTCCAACTGGCACGCCTTCCGCGCCCCCGACCAGGAGTGGGAGCGCACCCACTACCAGCGCCAGTCGAAGATCGAGACGATGGTGCAGTCGGTCATCCAGAACGCCCGCCGTTCCGGCGCCCACACCACCTTCGACAAGGCGTGGGTCAAGACGCTGCAGAACCATCTGGGCGCGTGGAAGCATGCCGAGTTCGGCCTCGGCACCTCGCTGATGCAGGCGCAGCGCTACGGCTACACCCAGATGATCAACAACGCGACGCTGACCAACAGCTCGTACAAGCTGCGCCTCGCCCAGGACATCACCCTCTACCTCGCCGAGATCGGCATGGACATTCCCGGTTGGGACGACGGCGCCGGCAAGGAGCGCTGGCTCACCGACGAGAAGTGGCAGGGCACCCGTGAGGCGATCGAGACGATCATGGGGACCACCGACTATCTGGAGCAGTATTTCGCCACCAACATCGTCTTCGAGCCGCTCGTCGGCGAACTCTTCCGCTCCGGCTTCCTGATGCGGGTCGCGGCGGCCAACAACGACTTCGTGACCCCACCGGTGATCTCGGCCGCCGAGGCCGACTACGAGCGCAACCTCGCGAACACGATCGACCTCGTCTACCTGCTCGCCAACGACGAACAGCATGGCGAGCACAACCGCGCCCTCTTCAGGGCGTGGCTGAAAATCCACCGCCCGCTCGCCGAGAAGGCGGCGCGGGGGCTCCAGCCGATCTGGTCGGAGCCGCACTCCAAGCCCGTCTCGTTCGAGGACGTGCGGGCACAGTCCGAGGAACGGATCGGCCAGATCCTCGGCGAACTCGGGCTCAATTGAGGAGACGGACAGATGTCGACTGAGACTGCGAAGCGCGACTCCGGCCACCACGACAACATCTTCAAGTCGATGAAGGACATCACCTTCGAGCAGACCATCTCGCATCAGTGCGGGGTGACCATGAGCGACTCCGTCGAGGCCCGCGCCATTGCCGAGTTCATGGGTTCGAAGGAAGGCGTGACCGTCACCTACCAGCCGGCGCTGATCCGCATCGACGGCGACGGCAAGCTGATCTTCAAGATGGACGAGATCAGTGACTTTCTCGGCCGCGAAATGACGGCTGAGATCTTCGAGGTCAACACCTCGACCCACTACGGCCGCATGGTCCGCGTCGACGACAACACCGTCATCCTGTTCGGCAACATGGACGAGGTGATGGAGTTCATCTGACCAGGATCGCGACGGGGCGGCGGGGCAGGGTTCCCGCCGCCGGCATCACCGCGTCAGGCGGACCAGACAAGCCAAACCCGGGTATGGGAGGAAAGCCATGTATATCACACCGGAAGGCAAGGAAATCTTCGTCGTCGATGGCCACATCCATTTCTGGGACGGCAGCCCGGAGAACCAGCGGAACATCCACGGCAAGCAGTTCATCGAATGCTTCTACGGCTATCACACCGCGCTCAGCCCCAAGGAGGAGCTGTGGGAACTGTCGCATTTCGAGAAGCAGACGCCCGACGATCTCTACCGGGATCTGTTCATCGACGGTCCGGATGACATGGCGATCATTCAGACCACGGTGCTGAAGGACTTCTTCACGAACGGCTTCGGCTGCATCGAACGCTCGACCGAGATGGCCCAGCGCGCGAAGGACCGGTTCATCATCAATGGCTCCTTCGATCCGCGCGATGGCGAGGCGGCGCTCGAATACATCCACTACATGAAGGAGACCTACGACATTCAGGGCGTGAAGATGTACACGGCCGAATGGAAGGGTGACAGCAAGGGCTGGAAGCTGAACGACCCGGCGGCCTATCGCTGCTTCGAGCTCTGCGACAAGCTCGGGATCCGAAATGTCCATGTCCACAAGGGGCCGACGATCATCCCGCTCAACAAGGACGCCTTCGACGTCCATGACGTGGATTATGTCGCGACCGATTTCCAGGGCCTCAACTTCATCGTCGAACACTGCGGGCTGCCGCGGCTCGACGATTTCTGCTGGATCGCGGTGCAGGAAACCAACGTCTATGGCGGGCTCGCCGTGGCACTGCCCTTCATTCATTCGCGGCCGCGATATTTCGGCGAAGTCATGGCCGAGCTTCTGTTCTGGCTCGGGCCGGACAAGCTGCTCTTCGCGTCCGACTATGCGATCTGGACGCCGAAATGGCTGGTCGAGAAGTTCTGGAACTACCAGATCCCCGAGGATATCGCCGCTGAGCGCGGGGTGCAGCTGACCGACGAGATCAAGGAAAAGATCCTCGGACTGAACGCGGCGCGGCTCTACGGCGTCGATGTCGAGGCGAAGAAGGCGAAGCTGCGCGCCGATCCGGTGCGGATCGCGGCGGAGTGATGGCGATGCGCGATGCCTTCGAGGCCGAGGTCTGGCGGGTACTGGAAAGGGTCGCCGACCCGGAGCTCGACGAGCCGATCACCGAGATGGGCTTCGTCGAGGCGGTCGGGATCGAGGGCGGCGAGGTAGCCGTCACCTTCCGGCTGCCGACCTACTGGTGCTCTCCGAACTTCGCCTTCCTGATGGCCGAGGGCATCGTGCGCGAATTGGCGTCGCTGCCCTGGGTCACGCAAGGCCGGGTTCGGCTTGAGGATCACATGTACGCCGATGAGGTGAACGCGGCCGTCAATGGCGGCCGCGGCTTCGACGAGACCTTCGCCGCGCTTTGCGACGGGGCCGATCTCGCGGAACTGCGCGAGACCTTCGAAGTGAAGGCCTTCCAGCGGCGGCAGGAGGCTGTCCTGCTGCGGTTGCGCGCGCTCGGCTATTCGGACGCGGCGATCGTGACGATGACGCTGCGCCAGCTCGAGGCGATCAATATGGGCGACGGCGAGGCGGTGGCGTGGCGGTCGCGCTATCGCGAGCTTCTGGTGCGGCGGGGCCTCGCCCGCTGGCCCGGGGATCTCGCGTTCCGCGCCGCCCGGGGCGAGACGCTGACGGCGGACGGGCTCGGCGCGCATCTCGCCGAGGCGCGGCGGGTGCGGCTCAACATGGAGTTCAACGGCGCGCTCTGCCGGGGGCTCAAATCCACGCGCTACAAGGAAGTGGCGGCCGTCGATGGCGAGCCGACGCTGGTTGATTTCATTCAGGGGCGGGTGCCGGCGCGGGCGGAGGCTCGCTAGCCCGCCGCGCCGCCGGGATCCTGACAACAAGGCAAGACGCCGCCCGGAGGTGGCGCACGGAGGAAGCATGTCCAAGATCATGATCCACAATTCCGAGGCGCGGCGGGCGCTCGCCCGCGGCGTCTCGAAGCTCGCGGCGGCGGTCGAGCCGACGCTGGGGCCGAAGGGGATGAATACGATGATCGACCGTCCCATCGGCACGCCGATGGTGACGCGCGACGGCGTGTCGATCGCCAGCGAGATCGAACTTTTCGACCGGTTCGAGAACATGGGCGCCCAGGTGGTGCGCGAGGTCTCGATGCAGACAAACGAGGTGGCGGGCGACGGGACGACGACCGCCATCGTGCTGGCGAACGCGCTGGTCCAGGGCGGGGTCGCCGCCAGCGAGCGGGGGGCGAAGACCGTCGATCTCTGCCGCGGCATCGATCTCGCGGTCGGTCGGGTGGTCGCGGCCCTGCGGGCGTCGGCGAAGCCGGCCAGGGCGAACGGCGCGCTGACGGCGGTCGCGACGATCGCGGCGACGGAGCCGAAGCTCGGCGCGCTGGTCGCCCAGGCTTTCGAGCGGGTCGGCGCCGACGGGGTGATCACCACCGACTTCAGCGTGACGACCGAGACCCTGCTCGACGTGGTCGAGGGGATGAGCTTCGACCGGGGCTATCTCTCTCACCACATGGTCACCGACCAGGAGAAGATGGAGGCGGTGCTCGACCGGCCGCTGATCCTGATGACCGATCTCAAGATCAAGGATCCGGCGTCGCTCGACGGCGTACGCGGGATCGCGGAGGCTGAAGGGCGACCGCTGCTGATCATCGCCGAGGAAGTCTCGCCCGAGGTGGTGGTGACGCTGCTCGGCAAGTCGGGCGTCGGCAAGTATCTGGTGGTGCATCCGCCGGAATACGGCCATTGGCGCAAGGCGCTGATGGAAGATCTCGCCATCCTGACCGGCGGGCGCGTGGTGGCGCGTGATCTTGGCGGGCGGATCGAGGACGTGACGCGCGAGGATCTCGGCGCCGCCGAGCGGGCGCGGACCAGCGCCTCGCATACCTCGATCGTACGCGGCGAGGGCGATCCCGCCGCGATCGTCGCCCGCCGGGCGCAGGTGCAGCGGCAGTACGAGGCGGCGCCGCCGAACATCGAGCAGGACAAGCTGCGCGAGCGGGTGGCCAAGCTGTCGGGTGGGACGGCGGTGCTCTATGCCGGCGGCGTGACGCCGGTCGAGCAGAAGCGCACGATCCAGCTCATCGAGGATTCGCTCGCCGCGGTTCGCGCCGCGATCGAGGAGGGCGTGGTCGCCGGCGGCGGCGTGGCGCTGGCCCAGATCGGACCGGTGGTCGATCAGGCGATCGCGGACTCCTCCGGCGACGTCGCCGAGGGTGCGCGGCTGGTGCGATCGGTGCTGACCCGGCCGCTCTGGCGCATCGTGACGAACTCGGGTGGCGACGCGGAAAGTGTCGTCGCACAGGTTTCGCGGGTGAATGGCGGCTTCGGCTACGACGCCGCGATCGGCGACTTCGGCAATATGTACGAGGCCGGGATCATCGACCCGGTGCGTGTGACCTGCGCGGCGCTGGAGAACGCCGCCTCGGTGGCGAAGCTGATCCTCACCACCGAGACGCTGGTCGGCGACGTGGCCGAGGGCGAGGATCCGACCGCCGGCCCCGCCCTCGGCGGCGGCGCGGAGCTGCTCGGCCGGCCCTGAGCGACACGCCTCTGGCCGCGGCTCCGCGCCGCGGCCAGAGTGGCGACCTACTGGAAGGTGCGGCGGATGCCGTGGTGGTCGAGCTTGCGATAGAGCGTGGGGCGCGAGATGCCGAGGCGCTGGGCGACGCGGGTCAGGTTGCCGTGCTCGGCGTCAAGGGCGTCGCGCAGCGCGGCGAGTTCGGCCGCCTCCAGGCTCGCGATCGAACGCGCGGCCGTCTGTTCGGCGGGCGGCCGAGCGGAGGGGGCGGCCGAGCGCGGACGATCGGGTGTCGCCCCGAGGCGCAGCAGGTCCGGCGGCAGGTCCCCGAGAGCGACGCGCCCGCCCTGGACCAGCACATGCAGCCGCTCGACCAGGTTCTTCATCTCCCGCGCATTGCCGGGCCAGTCGTAGGCGCGGAGGGCGTCGAGCACGGCCGGCGCGAAGGCGAGGCGCTCACGGCCCGCGCGCGCCGCGATCATTGCGTTGAAATGCTCGAGCAGCAGGATCGCGTCGTCGCCCCGTTCGCGCAGCGGAGGGATCCGGATCGAGACGGCGCCGATACGGTAGTAGAGGTCGCGACGGAACCGTCCGGCCTCGACCTCCGCCCGCAGGTCGCGGTTGGTCGAGGCGACGAGGCGCACATCGACGGGGCGCGGTCGGCTGTCGCCGATGCGCTGGACGACGCGATCCTCCAGCACGCGGAGCAGGAAGGGCTGGATGTCGAGCGGCAACTCGCCGATCTCGTCGAGGGTCAGCACGCCGCCATGGGCGAGTTCGAACACCCCGGCCTTGCCCTCGCGCGAGGCGCCGGTGAAGGCGCCGGCGACATGGCCGAACAGCTCGCTGCCGATCAGTTCGCGGGTGATGCCGCCGCAATTCACCGCGATGAAACGATCGGCGGGTCGGGCGCTGCCGACCAGGCGGGCGAAGAGTTCCTTGCCGACGCCGGTCTCGCCCTCGATCAGCAACGAGGCGATCTCGCCGCCGCGGGCGACGCGGCAGGCGATATCGACGACCTCGCGCAGAGCCGGGCTGTCCCCGACGATGGCGGCGGCGGCCTCCTCGACCGGGTCGCGACGCGCGCCGGCGCGCGGACGTGGCGCGGGCGACGGCAGGACGACCGCCGCGCCGCGCAACGCCCCGTCGAGCTTCAGCGGCGTCAGGTGGCAGCCGCGCATGTCGGGCGGCAGCGCGCGGGTCACATCGTCGAGAAATACCGTGGCGTCGGTCGGTAGCGGAACTGGCGCGGCGCAGGTCCTGAGCGGAAAGCGCGCGGTCACGTCACTGGGGACGTTGGTGCAATAGACCGGCCGCCTGCGACGGTCGAGGATCATCAGGCCGTCGCCCCGACGATAGTGCGGCGCCGAGGAAATGAAGGCTTCGAGCAGGCGTGAGCGCTCCTCGCTCTGCTGGTCGGCCAGCGCCTTCTCGATCTCGCGCGCGGCGGCGGCGACGAGCGCGGTGTTGTGCGGACGGAAGATGCCGGGATGCCCCGAGAGATCGACGACGCCGACCACGCGACCGTCGAGCGGATCGTGGATCGGGGCGCCGGCGCAGGTCCAGCCCTTGATCCCTGCGCAGAAATGCTCGGCGGCATGCACGAAGACCGGCTCTCCGGCATAGAGCGCGGTGCCGATGCCGTTGGTGCCAACCGCCTCCTCGGTCCATTTGCCGCCGATGCCGAGATGGATATCCATGCCGTCGAACAGCGTGCGCTTGTCGCCGATCGCGTCGATCAGCACACCATCCTGATCGGCGAGCACCAGCATCGCGCCCGTGCCTTCGAGCAGGCTGCCGATGCTGGCAAAGGAGCGGCGGGCGGCGGCGAGCAGGTCGGTGCTCGAGCGGGCCGCCTCGGCGATGGCGTCGCCCTGGGTCGCCATCGGCGCCTCGCCCCGGATCGCGTCGATGCCGCCGCTGGCGCAGCGCTGCCACGAATCGCCGATCAATGAGCGCACCTGACAGGATGGGGAACAGTCGCCGGACAGCAGTTGCTCCCAGGCGACCATTGTCTCGCGCTCGTCATAGTCGAGCATGCGGCGCGCCGAGGCGAGCGCCGCGGGTGGGGTGCGCCTGCCTGCCTTTGAGGGGACTGGGTTGGGCTTCTGGTTCATCACGCGCGCGGTTGATCCGTCCTGTGGGTTTCTGCCTCCGGGAAGCGTTCAGAGCTGCAGGCGGGCGCCGATCGCCTCGATCAGCCCGCGCTCGGCCTCGGGCCCGTCGAGCGGTTGGCCGTCGAGGTCGGCGAGCGCGGCGGCGATCTCGGGTTCGACCGGCGAGAAAAAGCCGTTGTCACGCGTCGCGAGCCGAAAGCTCTCGGCCCCGTCCCGGCGGCGGATATCGCCGAGATGACTGAGCTGTCGCCCGGTATTGGCATCGACCATGCTGACCCGGCCGTTGATGGCGACCCGCAGAAACGGCCGCGCCGGCTCGGTCGGGGTCGAGGCGCGGGCGGTGTGGATGATAAGCCCCTCGGCCCGCGGCGCCGGCTTCGGCTGGTTGCGCGCCGACCAGGCACCATTGCTCAGCTGGTTCGCAAGCCGGTCGATCGTCGGCCGGTTGGCGTCGATCAATCGGCGAACGCGCTCATCCTCGGCGCGTGGGCCGCTCTGTTTCGAGACAATGTCAATCATCGATCCTCCCCAGCCGCCCGGTCTTCGCCGTGGTCAGCTATTTTCGCATGATAGCCCAGCCCGGTCGCAAGCGCCAGACATCGACGCTACCTTCTCGAGCGCTCCGCCGGGTAGTAGCGGCTTACTGCCGGCGGACATTTTTCCGTCAAATGCTCCCGGTCCGACGCGCGGGCCCGGGCCGCGGTGCGCGTTGACAATCGACGCGGCGCTGGCGAATGGTGGCCGCCCCCGGGAGGAAACAAGAAGATGGCAACGACCGCGTTCGACCCTGCTCCGCCCGCGGCGCGGACCGCGTACGCCGTGCTGTTCGCGCTCAGCCTCTGCCATCTGCTGAACGACACGATCCAGTCGCTCCTGCCGGCGCTTTATCCGGTGCTGCAACGGAACTACGCGCTGACCTTCACGCAGATCGGCTTTCTCCATCTCGCCTTTCAGGTGACCGCCTCGCTGCTGCAGCCCGCGGTCGGGCTCTATACCGACAAGCGGCCGACCTTCCGGTTGTTGCCGATGGGCATGGCCTGCAGCATGCTCGGCCTGCTCCTGCTCGCCGGGGCGCGGAGCTACTGGCTGCTGGTGGTCGCGGCGATGTGCGTCGGGCTCGGTTCCTCGATCTTCCACCCTGACGCGTCGCGCCATGCCCGCACGGCCTCCGGCGGGCGCTTCGGCTTCGCGCAGTCGGTGTTCCAGGTGGGTGGCAATACCGGAACGGCGATTGGTCCGCTGCTCGCCGCCTTCGTCGTGCTGCCGTTCGGCCAGCCGGCGGTCGCCTGGTTCTCGGTGCTGGCGCTGATCGGCATGGGGCTGCTCTGGGCCGTCGGGACCTGGGCCAAGGCGCGGGCGCGAGCGCGGGCCGCCGCTCCGGCGCCGGCGCCGGGCATCGCACTGCCGGCGCGGCATGTCGGCTTCGTGCTGACCATCCTCGCCGTGCTCGTCTTCTCGAAATATGTCTATGTCACCAGCCTCTCGAGCTTCTATACATTCTATCTGATCGAGACCTTCGGGGTGACGGTGCGCCAGTCGCAGCTGCTGCTGTTCCTGTTCCTCGGGGCGGGCGCGCTCGGCACCTATCTCGGCGGACCTATCGGCGATCGGTTCGGGCGCAAGGCGGTGATCTGGGGGTCGATCCTGGGCGCGCTGCCCTTCACACTCATGCTGCCCCACGCCAACCTGTTCTGGACGGCCGTGCTGTCGGTGATCATCGGCGTGGTGATTTCCTCGGCCTTCTCGGCGATCCTGGTCTATGGCCAGGCGCTGGTGCCGGGCCGGGTCGGGCTGATCTCGGGCCTGTTCTTCGGCTTCGCCTTCGGGGTCGCCGGCATCGGCGCGGCGATGCTCGGCATGCTGGCCGACTGGAAGGGAATCGGGTTCGTCTTCCAGGTCTGCGCCTTCCTTCCGGCGATCGGGTTGTTGACCGTCCTGCTGCCGGACGAACGCGACCTGACGCGAAAGGCGTTATGAAGGCGCCGTCCGGAGGAAGTCTCTCCCCCATCGTCGGCGCTGGCTTCGCCGGCCTCGAACTCACCCACGATCCGAAGCAGGCACCGGTTCGAAGGGTTTCCCGGCGACCCTCGCCTCGTGCCGGCTCACCACGCCGGGGCGCGTTTCTCGATAAAGGCCGCGATGCCCTCCGCCGTGTCTCCGCGCATCATGTTCAGCGCCATCACCTCGGCGGCATGGGCATAGGCTTCCGCCATCGGCAGCTCGGCCTGTTCGTAGAAGGCGCGCTTGCCGATCGCCAGCACCGGGCCGAGCTTCGCCGCGATGGTCTCGGCCATCGCCCGGCTCTCGGCGCCGAGAGCCTCCGGCGCGGCCACGCGATTGACGAGGCCGATCCCCCGCGCTTCCTCCGCTTCGAGAAATCCGCCCGTGGTCAGGAGTTCGAAGGCGCGCTTGCGCGGGATCACCCGGGTCAGGGCGACCATCGGCGTCGCGCAGAAGAGACCGATATTGACGCCGTTGACCCCGAAACGCGTGCCCTCCGCCGCGACCGCGAGGTCGCAAGTGGCGACCAGCTGGCATCCCGCGGCGGTGGCGATGCCGTGCACTTCGGCGATCACCGGCTGCGGCAGACGGGTGATCGCCAGCATCAGCTCGGCGCAACGGGCGAAAAGCGCGCGGAAATAGCCGAGCCCACCGTCGGCGGCCCGCCGACCCGCCGTCATCTCGCGCAGATCGTGTCCGGCGCAGAAGGCGCGGCCGGCACCGCGCAGAATGACGACGCGAATCTCCGGGCTGGCCGCCAGTCGGTCGAACTCGGCGCGAAGCGCGTCGAGCATCGCCTCCGACAGCGCATTGAGCGACGCCGGCGCGTTCAGCGTAAGGGTCGCGATCGCGCCGTCGTCCGCGCGGAGCAGGAGTGGGTCGGTCATGGCAGTTCCCTTGCGGTTCAGCGCGGCGCTTGGCAGTTTGCGCGAAACCATGGCGGGGCGGAAGGGTGCGGATGGAGCTGAAACTCGGGATCCCGGAAATCCGCGCCTATATGGAAGCGGAGTTTCCCCAGATCCGTGGGCGGTTCGAGCTGCTCGACCTCGCTCCGGGCTTTCTCAAGGCGCGGATGGCGGTGACCGAGGCCGACCTGCGCCCCGGCGGCACCATATCCGGCCCCTCGATTTTCGCGCTGGTCGATTGCGCCTTCTACATGGCGACGCTCGCCGTGGTCGGGCGCGAGGCGCTGGCCGTGACGACGAGCTGCGCCATCGACTTCATGCGCAAGCCGGCGCCGGGCGATCTCGTCGCCGAGGCGCGCGTGTTGAAACTCGGCCGCGCGCTGTCGGTTGGCGACGTGCTGGTCTTCTCGCCGGGGGTTGACGGACCGGTGGCGCGCGCCGGGGTCACCTTCTCGATCCCGCCGAAGCGGGGTGCCGCGTGAAGTTCCTGATCGCGCTCATCGCGGCGGTGTTTCTGGTGACGCTGGTGACCCGTTCGCCGAAGGTCCTGCGCCTTCTGCGGATCATCCTCGCGCTGCTGGCGGTCTACGCGGTGCTGAAAATGACGGGCGTCATCGAGCTCATCGCGCCGAGCAGACATGGGGTATGATGATACCATAATTATATCGCATTGATTTTAAATGATAAATCGACGCGACTGGCGATTGACGTCGCGCGCGATCTCGGTAAAACAACGGCCTGCCACAAGGGCGGCGCGGCCGCCACGAGACGGGACCGTTGGAAAAATGAAAACCTATTCCGCCAAGCCGGCCGATATCGACAAGAAGTGGGTGCTGATCGACGCCGAAGGCGTCGTGCTCGGGCGCCTCGCCTCCTATGTCGCCAAGGTCCTGCGCGGCAAGCACAAGGCCACCTTCACACCGCACATGGACATGGGCGACAATGTGATCGTGATCAACGCGGACAAGATCCAGTTGACCGGCAACAAGCGCGCCGACAAGCGCTACTACTGGCACACCGGCTATCCGGGCGGCATCAAGCATCGCACCGCCGGCCAGATCCTCGAAGGCAAGCATCCCGAGCGGGTGATCTCCAAGGCGGTCGAACGCATGCTGCCGGGCGGTCCGCTCAGCCGCCAGCAGATGACCCACCTGAAGATCTACGCGGGCGGCGAACATCCGCACGCGGCGCAGAACCCCGAAACGCTGGATCTCGCCGGCATGAACTCCAAGAACACCCGGAGCGCGTAAGATGGCCGAATTCTCCTCTCTCGAACAGCTGAAGGACGCCGTCGCCGCCGCCGCGCCCATCGCCGACGCCGCGCCCGCGCGCGAGCCGAAGCGGGACGATCTCGGTCGGTCCTATGCCACCGGCAAGCGCAAGGACGCGGTCGCCCGTGTCTGGATCAAGCCGGGCAGCGGCAAGGTCACGGTCAATGGCAAGGAAATGAACGTCTATTTCGCGCGCCCGGTGCTGCAGATGGTGATCGGCCAGGCCTTCAGCGTGGCCGGCGTGACGGGCCAGTTCGACGTGCTGGCGACGGTGAAGGGCGGCGGTCTCTCGGGCCAGGCCGGCGCGGTGAAGCATGGCATCAGCCAGGCGCTGCAGCTCTACGAGCCGTCGCTCCGCCCCGCGCTCAAGGCCGCCGGCTTCCTGACCCGTGACAGCCGCGTCGTCGAGCGCAAGAAGTACGGCAAGCGCAAGGCGCGCCGCAGCTTCCAGTTCTCCAAGCGCTGATCGCGTTTCAAGCGGCATATCCGGGGGCGTCGGTGCGATCCGGCGCCCCTGTTTTTTTGCCCTGACAGAGATGCGATCCCGCGCGGGGCCCGCTCCGGCCAACTCCGCCGAGGGTCCAATTCCATCGTAAGCGAAGCTCTGACCCCACCTTCCTCTGCGCAGTGTGACCGGCGATTGTTGGAGCTTTGGAGGGCTCC
>NZ_CALAGI010000016.1 GCF_937891315.1 uncultured Amaricoccus sp.
GGAAGGTGACGCGGGTGCTGTCGCCCTCCTCCGCCATCGCGATCACCTCGGCGCGCCCATCGACATGACCCGAGACGATATGGCCGCCGAGTTCGTCGCCGAGGCGGAGCGCGCGCTCGAGATTGACGCGCGAGCCGACGGCCCAGGTGCCGAGATTGGTCCGGGACAGCGTCTCGGCCGAGATATCGACCTCGAACCAGGCGCCCCGTCCCTCGGGCCCGCGGTCAACCACGGTCAGGCAGACGCCGTCGCAGGCGATCGAGGCGCCAAGGGCGATGCCCTCCGGGGCGTAGCTGGCGCGAATCCGTGCGCGAAGGTCGCCCCGATGCTCCAGGCGTTCGATCTCGCCGACGTCGGTGACGATTCCGGTGAACATGGCGAGGCCTTTCGTCTTTGCTCTGGTCCTGGAGCGGAGTCCGATCCGGCAGAGCCGGCTCGTCCGCTCTAGAGTCTTGATTTAGCGCAATATCTTAGCCACCAGACGATTCCGTCTGGATGGATATTGCTCTAGATCGCGGAGCCCGGCCCGGCAAGGGCGCATCCGCGAACTTTCCCCCGCCGCGAGGGCGACCCGCGGCGGATCGACGACAATGGACCGCCGCGCCGACCGCGGTTGCCCCGGGTCAGCCGAGGCGATTGTCCTGCGGGAAGCCGCGCGGTGCCATCCGACCCGCGCTCGCGCGCGCGCCGATCCATTCGGCGAGGTCGTCGGCCGTCACCAGGCGGGTGCGGCCGGCCGGATCCTTCCACGACAAGCCGGCGGCGAGGTCGAAGGTCGCCACGTCGGACAGACCGCCGTCCTTGTAGCGCTGCAACCGCACGCCCTTGCCGCGCGCCATCTCGGGCAGTTCGGTCAGCGGGAAGACGAGGAGCTTGCGGTTCTCGCCGACGACGACGACATGGTCGCCGGTCGCGGGGCGGCAGATCCGCGCCCGCGCACCGTCGCGGAGGTTCAGGATCTGCTTGCCGGCCCGGGTCTGGGCCACCGCCTCGTCCTCGGGCAGCAGGAACCCGTCGCCCGCGTCGGACGCGACGAGCAGCCGCCTGCCCGGGCGGTGGGTGAAGAGTGCCACCATCTGCGCCTCGTTCGGCAGGTCGGCCATCAGCCGCACCGGCTCTCCCATGCCGCGGCCGCCGGGGAGGGTCGAGGCGGCCAGCGTGAACATCCGCCCGTTCGACGCGAAGAGCAGGATCCGGTCGGTGGTCTCGGCGTGCAGGAAGAAGCGCGGGCCGTCGCCGTCCTTGAACTTGAGCTCGGCGTCCGGCGCCAGATGACCCTTCATCGCCCGGATCCAGCCCATCTGCGAACAGACGATGGTGATCGGCTCGCGCTCGATCATCTGTTCGAGGCTGACCTCCTCGACATCGGGCACATCGTCGAAGGTCGAGCGGCGGGCCCCGCCGGCGGCATTCTTGCCGAAGGTCGCGCGGACCTCGCGGATCTGTTCGGCGACCCGGTCCCACTGCGCCTCCTCCGAGTCGAGGAGGGTAACGAGCACGGCCCGTTCGAGGATCAGCGCGTCGCGTTCTCCCCGGATCTCCATCTCCTCGAGCTTGCGCAGGTTGCGCAGGCGCATGTTCAGGATCGCCTCGGCCTGGGTGTCGCTGAGCGCGAACTCCGCCATCATGACCGCCTTCGGCTCGTCCTCGGTCCGGATGATCTCGATCACCCGGTCGAGGTTGAGATAGGCGACGAGGAACCCTTCCAGCAGCTCCAGCCGCGCGTCGATCCGGTCGAGCCGGAAGCGCGAGCGGCGCAGCAGCACGTCGCGCCGGTGATCGAGGAAGGCGCGCAGCACCTCGCGCAGCGAACAGACCTTGGGCGTGCGGCCATCGATCAGCACGTTCATGTTCATCGAGAAGCGCGTTTCGAGATCGCTGTTGCGGAACAGCATCTCCATCATCACCGCCGGATCGACGGTGCGCGCCCGGGGTTCCAGCACGACGCGGATATCCTCGGCGCTCTCGTCGCGCACATCCTGCAGGATCGGCACCTTCTTGGCATTGATGAGCTCGGCGATCCGTTCGATCAGCTTGCCCTTCTGCACCTGGTAGGGGATTTCGGTGACGACGATCTGCCACTGGCCGCGGCCGAGATCCTCGACCGCCCAGCGCGCGCGCAGGCGGAAACTGCCCCGGCCGGTGCGATAGGCCTCCTTGATCGCCGCCCTCGGCTCGACGATGACGCCGCCGGTGGGGAAGTCCGGACCCTGCACGAAGTCGAGCAGCGTCTCGTCGCGGGCGTTCGGCGCCTTGATGAGATGCAGGCAGGCGCCGCAGAGCTCGTCGATATTGTGCGGCGGGATATTGGTCGCCATGCCGACGGCGATGCCGGAGGAGCCATTGGCGAGCAAGTTCGGGAACGCGGCGGGCAGAACCACCGGTTCGCGTTCTGACCCGTCGTAATTGTCGCGGAAATCCACCGCGTCCTCGGCCAGCCCCTCCATCAGGGCGGCGGCGGCGGCGGTCAGCCGCGCCTCGGTATAGCGCTGCGCGGCGGGGTTATCGCCGTCGATATTGCCGAAGTTGCCCTGGCCGTCGACCAGCGGATAGCGGATGTTGAAGTCCTGCGCGAGCCGGGCCAGCGCGTCGTAGATCGACTGGTCGCCGTGCGGGTGATAGTTGCCCATCACCTCGCCGACGATCTTGGCGCATTTGCGGAACGCCGTGCCGGGATCGAGCCGCAGCCCGCGCATCGCATAGAGGATCCGCCGATGCACCGGCTTCAGCCCGTCGCGCGCGTCGGGCAGCGCGCGGTGCATGATGGTGGAGAGCGCGTAGGTGAGGTACCGGTCGCCGAGGGCGCGGGCCAGCGGCTCCGTCACTTCGGAGCCGGCCGGCATGTCGGGGTCGTCGGTCAGGTCTGCCATAGATGTTGTGTAACGCGCGGCCCTTCGCTGGTCCAGACGAAAGCCGGGTCGCTGGCGCGCGGCGGCCATCCGAGGTCGGCGGCGACGCGCATGCCGCGCGCGAGATATTCCGGCGCCCGGTCGAGGTCGATCATCGCCCCGAGCCGCGCATTGGCTTCCACCGGGGTGAAGGGCACGCGGGCGGCGGCGCTGGCGAAGGTCAGTTCCGAGAACACGGTCCGATCACCACATTGCAGGAAATCGACACGGACCTGCAGGAAATCCTCCGACAGCTTGCGCGCATCCTCGAGCATGGTGTCGAGCAGCGCCGGCCTGGGCATCGGCTTCTCGGGCACTGGCGGCGAGACCTTCCAGTGGAAATCCACCGGCTGCCAGTCGGTGTCGTAGACCATGCGCTTGTAGCCCTTGTCGTCGCGCTCGGTGAGGACGAGGATGAACTCGGGCCGGCCCATGATGCAGAAGATCTTGTATTCGACCTGATCGGGGCCGCAGGGCAGCAGCTCCTCGACCAGCCACCGCTTGGGAACGTCGCGATAGTGAAACTCGCCGGTGCGGCGCCACTGGTCATAGCCCATCCAGTCGCGCACCTTGGCGGCGAGCTTCGCGCGCGGGGTACGGGAATGGCCGAACTCGATATGATTCTGGCCGCTGCCATAGGAGGATTTCAGGGCGAATTCCGGGGGCAGCTTCGCCGTCGCCAGTTCCTCCGGCGCCTCGCCAGTCGCGATGATCCGGGGCGGCGCGATCGTCGCGCCCTTGTACGCGACATAGTCGCGAACCGCGATCTTGTCGGCGACGAGGGTCATCAGCGGATTGGGGTGGTTGAGAAACAGCCAGCGGATCTTTTCGTTGAACCAGACCGGCGCCGCGAGGTCGGGCAGGTGGTCGTTGGTCTGGGCATAGGTATAGCTGAGCACGTCCGCGTCCGACCGGAACACGGTCTCGTAGACGATCTGCTGAATCGGTCGGCGGACCAAGCCCAGATGTTTGAGCGCCCGCGCGCATCGGCCAACCCAACGGCGACGACGACTGATCCGCGCGACATAGGCGTCGCGGTCCACATCGTGGCGGGGCATCGACGACATTCCTTCTTACAGAACTACTCGTTAAACGGTGAAAACACGGACTGCCGAGGATGCTCTCCTCAGGGAGAGCTCATGGTAACGTCACGCCAGAAAAACGCCATCAGCGCACCGCGATTAACCTTAACATCCCCTGAACACCGGTTGAAGGGGAGCATCGTCACACGATACCCGGTTCACACGGAAAGACATCCGGAATCTGAGCCGAATGGTGGAATTTTGACCGAAACTTGCCCAGCGTTGCGCGGCGGATACACAGCGTTCTGCCCGACCCGCCACGCGGGCGGCGAGGTCTCCCAGGAGTTGTCGGAATCGCCCCACGGGCGACCCATGCGAGGCGCCGCGCATGACGGATGACCGGCGCGCGCTGCTCATCACGGGATGCTCCTCCGGCATCGGACTCGAAGCGGCGCGCATGCTCGCCGCGCGCGGCTGGCGGGTATTCGCGACGTGCCGGAAACCCGAGGATTGCGCGCGCCTCTCCGCCGAGGGGCTGGAGAGCTTCCCGCTCGATCTCGCGTCGGAGAACAGCGTCGCGGCGGGCGCGGAGGAGGCGCTCCGCCGCTGCGACGGGCGGCTCGACGGGCTCTTCAACAATGGCGCCTTCGCGGTGCCGGGCGCGATAGAGGACGTGCCGCGCGCGGCGATGCGCGCCATCTTCGAGACCAATCTCTTCGGCCAGCTCGATCTGACCAACCGTGTGCTGCCGGCGATGCGCGCCCGGGGGGCTGGGCGGATCGTGATGAATTCCTCGGTTCTCGGCGTGGTGGCGGCACCCTGGCGCGGCGCCTATGTCGCCACGAAATTCGCACTCGAAGGGCTGACCGACACGCTGCGGCTGGAACTCGCGGGCAGCGGTGTCGAGATCTGCCTGATCGAGCCCGGACCGATCGCCACCGCCTTTCGCCGCAACGCGATCCCGCATTTCGAGGCGCATATCGACTGGCGCGCCTCGCCACGCGCCGATGCCTACCAGCAAACCCTGATGCCGCGGCTCTATCAGCCGGCGGCGAAGAAGGACCGGTTCGAACTGCCGCCCGCCGCGGTGGTCGAGAAGCTGATCCACGCGCTCGAAAGCCCCCGGCCGGCGGCGCGCTATCCGGTCACGGTTCCGGCCCGGGCGGCGGGCGCCCTGCGCCGGCTGTTGCCGACCCGGCTGCTCGATCGCGTGCTGCGCGGGCGCTGAGTCCGGTCAGACCACCGCGTCGCGCCATTCGACGGCGACGCCGTTCGCCGCCAGGGCCCGATCCATGTCGATCACCGGGTCGATGTGGAAATTGAAGCCGGAGAAAGCCGTCGTCGCCTTGTGCACGACGGCGAGATCGTCGGTCTCGAAGACGGCGAAGCCGCCGGATTCACCCGCGCGGACCACGAATTCGTGGATCGTCACCCCGTCGGGCCGCCGCCATTCGCGCATCAGGTCAAGCGCGCGGACCGTCGCCTCGTCGTACTCGACCTGGGTTCCGTGGCGCTTGCGCTTCCAGCTCATCACGTATTTCATTCGGAATGTCCCCCTCGGCGCATCGTGGCGCTCATGTCACGGAAAATTCGTGCTCGGTGGTGGTGGCAAATCGCTTCGAAACAATGCTCTCTGATACCACGGGACGCCGCGATTCTCCAGTTCCTCGCCGGAGGATGGGTGGCGCCTGCCATGAGGAGCGGCGCGATGATGCGAGATCCCCTGTTCGTGGTGGTGGCGATCGCCTGCCTCGCGGTGGTGGTGGTGCTGATGGTCGGCATTGGCGGCTTTGCTCGCGGCGGCGACTTCAACCGCAAGTATGCCAACAAGATCATGCGGCTGCGGCTGCTGTTGCAGTTCATCGCCGTGGTTCTTATCGTGCTCTTCGTCTATCTGACGCGAGGCTGAGGCGATGGTTGTCCTGAACCGGATCTATACCCGGACCGGCGACGCGGGCGACACCGCGCTCGGCAATGGCGCGCGGGTGCCGAAGCATTCGGCGCGGGTCAATGCCTATGGCACGGTGGACGAACTCAACGCGACGATCGGCCTCGCGCGGCTCTGCGCGGCGGGCGAGTTGGACGAAGGGCTCGCGCGGATCCAGAACGATCTCTTCGATCTCGGCGCCGATCTCTGCACGCCCGACATCGAGAACGACGCCACGGCGAAATATCCCCGGCTGCGCATGGTCGCGGCGCAGGTGTCGCGGCTCGAGGCCGAGATCGACGCGCTGAATGCCCGGCTTTCGCCGCTGCGCAGCTTTGTCCTGCCCGGCGGAACGGCGCTCGCGGCGCATCTCCATCTCTGCCGGACGGTCTGCCGCCGGGCGGAGCGGCTGGTGGTGGAGCTGGCGGGGCTGGAGACAGTGAACGGCGAGACGGTGCGCTATCTCAACCGCCTGTCGGACTGGATGTTCGTCGCCGGCCGGATCGCCAACGACGACGGCGCGGCGGACGTGCTCTGGGTGCCCGGCGCCAACCGCTGAAGCCCTGGTGAGACGACGCGTCGCGGCGCTCACCATTCGGACGCTAACCATTCGGGTGAGGGCGCCTTTGTAAACGCTTTCGACGGCACTATCTTCGGGGAGGCGGGTCCGTTCCGGGGCCCCGCCGTTTCGAAAGGCGCCTCGGGATGCTGTCGCGCGCGCGTGTGCCATTGGTCTACAGTCGGGCGGAGCGGATCTCCGACGCCGCGGTGCATGTCGCGGGCATTCTCTCGGCCCTGATCGCGGTGCCCGTGCTGATCACGCTTTCCGTCGTCTGGTTCGGCGACCCCGGCACGGTGATGGCCGCGTCGGTCTATGGCGCGACGCTGCTGGCGATGTTCTGCTGTTCGGCGGTCTACAACATTGTCGCGCTGCCCAACTGGAAGGACGTGCTGCGCCGGGTCGATCAGTCGGCGATCTATCTCAAGATCGCGGGCACCTATACTCCCATCGCGGTGATGACCGGCACCTCGGCCGGGCTGTTCCTGACCGGGGTCTGGAGCGGGGCGCTGATCGGCGTGTCGATGATCGTTCTCAGCCCCGCGCGCCTGCGCTGGGCGAGCCTCGCGCTCTATCTCGGCCTCGGCTGGGCCGGCCTCGTCGCCGGCCAGCAGATGATGGCCGCGCTCAGCCCCGAGGGCTACGCGCTGATCCTGACGGGCGGGGTGCTCTACACGCTCGGTGTAGTCTTCTTCCTGTGGGAGCGGTTGCCGTTTCACAACACGATCTGGCACGTCTTCGTGCTGGCCGCGACCTGGATCATCTACGCCGCCGTGCTGCTGGAATTCGCGACCCACGCGACCGTCCGCTGACCGCTACCAGACGTCAGACTTCCATGGAATGCCGGCCTGGTCGAGGAAGACCTTGATCGCATTGAACGGATTCGGCGCGTCCTCCGCCACCGTGAACCGCGCGGCGACCAGCCCGAGCAGGTCCAGCGGCGCGTCGTCCTCGCCCGCCGGACCGAGATCCCGCTCCAGGGCGTCCCGCAGCGCCTCGACATTGGCGGCGGCCACCGTCGCATACCATTCGCGCGACCCGTCGCCGCTGCCAAAGGCGAGGTCGCCGTTCGTCCGCAGGACGGCGTCGGTTATCCAGCCGCCGGGCCGCAGCACCACGCGGTCCTTGCGCGCCGGCGGTGGCGCCCACGGCGGCTTCGGCTTGGGCCAAGGCTCGCCCGCGGCCCGCGCCCGCGCCCGGTCGGTATCCGCGGCGGCGCGCTGGGCGGCGACCAGCCGGTCGAAATCCGCCTCCGTCACCTCGTCGATCCAGGGATCGTTGCCGAACCGCCCCAGGCGGTGCACGCAGGTGACCAGCCGGTCCCGCTCCGCGTCGAACACCTCGGCCCCGAACTGGGTCTCGGTCTCCGAGACCCAGACCCGCGCCGCGCGTCCGTGATCGTCGAAAAAGCGGAAATAGCTGAAGTGAGGTGCTTCCGCCTTTGCCTCCTCCGCCGTCAGCCCGATCGCGGGCCGCTCGGCCGCCTCGTCCGTCACCGCGCCCGCCCCCGACGTTCCAACGGCTCGACAATGCGGCCGCGCCCGCCGATTGTCGAGGTTCCGCTTGCGCCAGCCCTTTCCGCCGCTTAGACCGGCCAGCGATCTCGGCCGCGGGGGCGGTTGCGACATCCGACTCCAAGGGGGTGCCCATGAAGATCCTCGTGCCCGTCAAGCGGGTCATCGACTACAACGTCAAGGTGCGGGTCAAAGGCGACGGCAGTGGCGTCGACCTCGCGAACGTCAAGATGAGTATGAATCCGTTCGACGAGATCGCCGTCGAGGAGGCGATCCGGCTCCGCGAAAAGGGCGCCGCGACAGAGGTGGTCGCGGTGTCGATCGGCGTGAAGCAGGCGCAGGAGACGCTGCGCACCGCGCTCGCCATGGGGGCGGACCGGGCGATCCTCGTCGTCGCCGCCGAGGATGTGAATACCGACATCGAACCGCTGGCGGTGGCGAAGATCCTGAAGGCCGTGGTCGATGCCGAGGCGCCCGGTCTCGTCCTCGCCGGCAAGCAGGCGATCGACAATGACATGAACGCGACGGGCCAGATGCTGGCCGCGCTGCTCGGCTGGAGCCAGGCGACCTTCGCCTCGAAGATCGAGCTCTCGGGCGACACGGCGACGGTGACCCGCGAGGTCGATGGCGGCCTGCAGGTGGTCGCGGCCAAGCTGCCGGCGATCGTCACGGTCGATCTGCGGCTGAACGAGCCGCGCTATGCCAGCCTGCCGAACATCATGAAGGCCAAGAAGAAGCCGCTGGAGGAGAAGACGCCGGCGGACTACGGCGTCGATGTCACTCCGCGGCTCCAGGTCGTGAAGACCGTCGAACCGGCCACGCGCGCCGCCGGGGTGAAGGTGGGCTCGGTCGACGAGCTGATCGCGAAACTGAAGACCGAGGCGGGGGTGATCTGATGGCGGTCCTGGTCTATGCCAAGCACGACAACGCGCATCTGAACGACGTCACCGCGAAGACCGTGACGGCGGCCAAGGCGATGGGCGGCGACGTCACCGTGCTGGTCGCCGGCATCGGCGCCGGCGCCGCGGCCGAGGCGGCGGCGAAGCTCGACGGCGTTGCCAAGGTCATCCATGTCGAGGGCGAGGCCTATGGCCACCGGCTGGCCGAGCCGCTTGCCGACCTGATCCTCGGGCTCGCCGGCGGCTACGAGCAGATCGTCTTTCCCGGCACCACCACCGGCAAGAACGTCGCGCCGCGGGTCGCCGCGCTGCTCGACGTGATGGTGATCTCGGACATCATCGGCGTCGTATCGGGCGACACGTTCGAACGGCCGATCTACGCCGGAAATGCGATCCAGACCGTGCGATCGACGGATGCGAAGAAGGTGATCACCGTGCGGGGCGCGAGCTTCGCCGCCACTGGCGAGCAGGCGCCGGCGCCGATCGAGGTCGCGCTGGCGGCCGCCGATCCGGGTCTTTCGTCCTGGGTCGCGGACCAGACGCAAGTCTCCGACCGGCCGGAACTCGCCAGTGCGAAGATCGTGGTCTCGGGTGGCCGCGGTGTCGGCTCCGAGGAGAATTTCGCGATCATCGAGAAGCTCGCCGACAAGCTCGGCGCGGCGGTCGGCGCGAGCCGCGCGGCGGTCGATTCCGGCTTCGCGCCGAACGACTGGCAGGTCGGGCAGACCGGCAAGGTGGTGGCGCCCGATCTCTACATCGCCGTCGGCATCTCGGGCGCGATCCAGCATCTCGCGGGGATGAAGGATTCGAAGGTCATCGTCGCCATCAACAAGGACGAGGAGGCGCCGATCTTCCAGGTCGCCGACTACGGCCTCGTCGGCGATCTGTTCCAGATCGTCCCGGAGCTCGAGAAAAAGCTCGGCTGACGGCCGGACCCCGCGGCGCGGGCTTTCGGTTCGCGTCGTCCGCTTCCGCGTGGCCTTGAGGACGCGGGGACGCGGCCCTCCGGCGGGACAAAGCCGTTGCGCGTGCGCGGGGGCCTGCCTATGGTTGGTGCGTCGCAGCGAGGGGCGTGAAACGCATGGAAATAAAGCGCGTTGGCATCATCGGCGCCGGCCAGATGGGCAACGGCATCGTCCATGTCTTCGCGCTGGCCGGCTATGACGTCCTGTTGTACGACGTATCGACCGCCGCGCTCGAGGCGGCGCCGGGGCTGATCTCGTCGAACATGGATCGCCAGGTCAGCCGCGGCAAGATCACCCAGGCGCAGCGGGACGAGGCGGTCGGGCGGATCTCGATCGCGCCCGAACTGGCAAGCCTCGGGCCGACCGATCTGGTGATCGAGGCGGCGACCGAGCGCGAGCCGCTGAAGCACAAGATTTTCGCCGATCTGCAACCCTATCTCGCCGATCACACGATTCTCACCTCGAACACCTCGTCGATCTCGATCACGCGGCTCGCCTCCGGCACCAATCGGCCTGAGCGGTTCATGGGTCTGCATTTCATGAATCCGGTGCCGGTGATGCATCTCGTCGAGCTGATCCGGGGCATCGCCACCGACCGCGAGACCTTCGCGATGCTGGAAGAGGTGGTGAAGCGTCTCGGCAAGATCTCGACCAGCGCCGAGGATTTCCCGGCCTTCATCGTCAACCGCATCCTGATGCCGATGATCAACGAAGCGGTCTATACGCTCTACGAGGGAGTCGGCTCGGTTTCGAGCATCGACGTGTCACTGAAACTCGGCGCCAACCACCCGATGGGGCCGCTGGAACTCGCCGATTTCATCGGGCTCGACACCTGCCTCGCGATCATGAACGTGCTGCACGAGGGTCTGGCGGATACCAAATATCGGCCCTGCCCGCTGCTGGTGAAATATGTCGAGGCGGGATGGCTCGGCCGCAAGACCAAGCGCGGCTTCTATGACTATCGCGGCGAGACGCCGGTCCCGACGCGCTAAGGCATTTCGACAGGAACAGGACCGTCGTTCGGCCGGGTCGTGGATCGGCTCGAAAACTGGTCCACCCCGGGCCGCTCTCCTTGGCAGGATGGTGGAAATGCGCTAGGCTGCCTATCGCAATAGTGAAGGATGTCAACTCGGAGTCACCGCCGAAGGTCTCTTGGCTATTGTGGAGGATGGCCTTTGCCGCGCATCCAGACATCATTTGCCGTAGAAGACCAGAAGCGTTTCGCCGACTTTTCGGGTGACAGCAATCCGATGCACATGGACGCGGTGGCGGCCCGCCGGACACAGGCGGGAGGCTGCGTCGTCCATGGTGTTCATGGCTTTCTCTGGATCCTCGAGCAACTCGCCATCGACGGTGTGCCGCTTGCCGCGCTCCACTCGGCCAAGGTGAGCTTTACCCGCTTCATTCGGCTCGACACGCCGGTTTCGGCGGTCATTCGATCGGATCATGTCCCCATACGGCTGGATCTCGTGCAAGACGGGCAGCCGATAGCCGATATTCTTCTACGGTTCTCCCATCACGCCAATGAACCCTGCGCCGACGATGTCCCTTTTCGCGCGGAGCGGCTACCCGCGGTCCCGCTGGAACCGGACTTCGCGAGCCTGCGCGCCGCCCGTGGCGTGCTCGCACCTCCGGCCGAAGCCGCCGCCCTCGCCGGTCTGCTGTTTCCCCGGTGCGTCGCGGCCCTTGGCGCCGCCAGAGTGGTTTCGATCGGATTGCTGTCGTCCCTGGTGGGGATGGTGGCGCCCGGGCTGCGCTCGATCTTTTCCTCGCTCGACCTGCGGTTCGTCAGCTCCGATCAACCGGCCCGGGTCCGATACGCGGTCGCGTTCCTCGACGATCGGTTTCGTGCCTTGCGGCTCGATGTCACGGGATCGGGGTTCGCCGGTTCGGTCGGAGCTTTCATGCGCTTTCCGCCCGTCGCGCCGCCGGACCTTGCCAAGGTGGAAGCGAAGATCGCGCCGGACGAATTCGCCGGGTGTCATGCCCTGGTGGTGGGTGGCTCGCGCGGTCTTGGGGCCTGCGCGGCGAAGCTTTTCGCCGCGGGCGGCGGGTCGGTAGCCGTGACCTATCGATCCGGTCGTTCCGAAGCGGAACTGGTCCGTCACGACATAGAAGCGCGCTACGGACCCGGACGCTGTGCTATTCTGCCGTATGATACCGCCGGCGAGCCCTCGCGACAGCTCTGCGCGCTGCCGGGAGAGTTCAGTCACGTCTATTATTTTGCCACAGGGCGGATCGATGCCCAGATCGAGCCGATTTTTGACCGAAAGCGGCTCGAGACGTTTGTCGATTTCTATGTCGATGGCTTCGATAGACTGGTCCGATACATGATTGCCAGAGCTTCCGGCAAGGGATTGCACGTCTTTTATCCGTCGTCGGTCTTCGTACAGGATCGTCCGCGCGGCATGGTCGAATATGCGATGGCCAAGGCGGCGGGCGAGATCCTGTGCAGGGAGCTCGAGCGCCGCCACCTCAATCTCAAGGTGTCTCTGCCGCGCCTGCCCCGGGTATTGACCGACCAGACCGCGACTGTTCCCCCTGTCGCAAGCGCGGATCCGGTGGAGATCCTGGCCGCGCTTCTAGGTCGGCGCGGCGTCGCGCCGGGTGAGGCGGCGGCGGTCGCGCCGGCCGAATTCACGGCCTCGTGACGGCGGGCGCGCCGGAATTCAGCCCTGAGCGTCGCGCGGCCCAGCGACATTCGGCGGAAACGCGCTACATCGTTGGTCTGCATGACCATGCCGGAGCCCGACATGCTGATACGCCTTGTCTTGATCCTCGCGCTGCTACCGGGGCTCGCCGTCGCGGCGCCGTGGAAGCTCGATCCGCGCACGACGGTCACGGTGGCCGTGGGCTGGAAGGGCGCCGATGTGACGGTGCGCTTCCCGACCCTGTCCGGCGACATCGATTTCGACGAGCATCATGTCGAGAGCGCGCGGGGCGAGGTGACGGTCGCGACCGGCGATGCCACGACCGGCGTCGCGCCGGTCGATGCGCTGGTGCGGAGCCGGGACTATCTCGACGCGGCGGAGTATCCCGCGATCGTGTTCCAGCTCGACAAGCTCTCGCAGACCTCGAAAAGCACGGCCGAGGTCGATGGCCGGATCACGCTGCGTGGTGTGACCCGCCCGGCGGTGTTTCAGGCCAAGGTCTTCCAGTTCGGCCCGGCGAGCAACGATCCCGCCAGGTTCGTCGCCGGCTTCGACCTGACCGGCGAGATCGACCGGTCGAAATTCGGATCAACCGGTGGGTTGCCGGATGTCGCCGCCGT
>NZ_CALAGI010000017.1 GCF_937891315.1 uncultured Amaricoccus sp.
GATCGGCGCGGCGGACGCGATGCGTCCGCTTTCTCGCGCCTGTGCCTCGCGTGCCGTCGGCACGCTCGGCTGGAAGGTCAAGGCAAACGGCCGTCGGTATTAGGCCCGGGCGGACCGAGGTCCGCCCTACGAATTCGGGCGGCGCTATTCCCGCAGGCCGGCGGCGGCGAGATCGGCGAGGTCGGCGGGCAGCAGCGCGGGATCGGCGTAGAAGGTGGCGGCGCGCCAGGCGGCGAGGCCGAGGTCGGGATCGCTGGCGCGCGCCGTCCGAACCGCGGCGCGCGCGTCGTCGAGGCGGCCGAGGCGCTGGAGCGTGATCGCATATTGCAGGCGCTGATAGGGTTCGAGCCGCGACGCCGCCTCGGATTCGCGCGCCGAGTCGGCGAGGCGGCCCTGAAGCCGATAGATCCAGCCGCGGAGCGCGTGCTGATAATCGACGTCCGCCGGGTTGCGCGCGGCGCCGAACTCGATATTGGCGAGCGCGCGGTCGTAGTCGCCGGCGGGGACCAGCGTTTCGGCGAGGTCGGTGATCTCGAACGCGTCGTAGGGCGCCAGCGCCTGGACGATGTCGGCCTGGCGCCGCACCGACTTCCAGTCGCCCTCGCGCATCGCGGCGTAGCCGAGGAGCGAATGGGTGCCCATCGCCACCCAGGGCTGGAGGTTCGGCGTCGCCTCGAGCTCGCGCGCGAGGCGGGTGGCGGAGGCGAAATCGGCCTCCATGGCCGCCGTGTCCGCGCTCCAGAAATTATAGGCGCGCCGCCAGTCGTTCCAGGCGAGCTTGATCTTCAGATGCGTTGATTCGGGATAGTGCGTCAGCCCCTCGCGGATGATGGCATCGGCGGCGGCGTTGCCGCGCGCGGTGGAATCCGCGAACATCCGGTCCTGCGCGCGCATCGCATAGTCGTATTCGCCGAGGCGCGCCTCGTCCTTGCCCCAGGCGCGGGCGTATTCGGCGCGGCGGAGTTCGCCCCGCTGGCCGGCGAGGGCGAAGATGATGCGGCCGGCGACGGCGTCGGCGAGGGCGACCGGGTCGTCGCCGACCTCGTCGAACTGATCCGCCCAGACCTGTCGCCCGGCACGGGCTTCGTCGAGCTGCGCGGTGACGCGCAGGCGCTCGCCCTCGCGCCGCAGGCTGCCTTCCAGGACGTAGTCGGCGCCGAGCGTCTCGCCGATGGCGCGCACATCCTGGCCGGATCCGTGAAGGGCGAAGCTCGACCGCTGGGCGATCACGCCGACTTCGGGCACCCGGCCGAGCATGGCGATGATGGTCTCGGCCACGCCCGCGCCGAGATAGGCGCCGCTTTCATCGGCGAAGGGCATGACGGCGACGACGGGAACCCGCGATGGCGCTTGCGAGGCTCGGCGCGCCCCGACGAGGAGTCCGGCGACAACGACCAGGAGCGCGAGGGCGAGCAGGCCGGCCCAGCGGAAACGCCAGCGCGGGCCGCGCGCCGGGGCCGGCTCGGGGGCTTCCGCCGGCGGCATGTGGAGCATGTAGCCGCGGCGCGGAACGGTGCGCAGCGCCTGCTCCCCCTCGGGTCCGAGGGCGCGGCGGATTTCGTGGATACATTGGACGAGGCTGTCGTCGGTGACGGCGAGGCCCGGCCAGACCTCGTCCATCAGGGCGGATTTGGTCACGAGCTGATCGGGCGTCGCGGCGAGCCGGCGCAGGACGGCGAAGCTCTGGCGGCGCAGGGTGATCGCTTGGCCCGAGGCGCCGGTCAGGCGCTCGTTGGCGATATCGACGGTTACGGAGCCGATCCTGAACGGCTCCGGACCCTGAGCGTTCATGGCGTTGCTCCCCCGCTTGAGGGGGATCATATCACGAGATCAGGCGAGCGCGTAGCGGGGAAGCGCCGCGCGCGCTTTGCTTCCGGTCAGGTTGACGCCGGATCAGGCCTCGACGGGTTCCCTGGCGCCGTTCTTCTCGGCGAGGCGGCCGGGCAGGGCGTTCGCCCAGGCGCTGATCGAGCCGGCGCCGAGGCAGACCAGCATGTCGCCCGGCCGGCATTCGGCGCGCACGAAATCGGCCAGCGCCTCCTCGCCGGCCAGCGGCAGCGCGCGGCGATGGCCATGCGCGATCAGTCCGCCGACCAGGGTGTCGCGGCTGATGCCGTCGATCGGCGCCTCGCCGGCCGAATAGATGTCGGCGATCGCCACGGTGTCGGCGTCGTTGAAGGCGGCGCAGAACTGGGTGAAGAGATCGCGCAGCCGGCTGTAGCGATGCGGCTGGTGCACGGCGATCACCCGGCCCTTGGTCGCCTGGCGCGCGGCCTTGAGCACGGCGGCGATCTCCACCGGATGGTGGCCGTAGTCGTCGATGATCGTCACGCCATTCACCACGCCGACCTTGGTGAAGCGGCGGCTGACCCCGGCGAAACCGGCCAGCGCCTTGCGGATCGCCTCCTTCGAGATCTTCAGGTGCCGGGCGACGGCGATGGCGGCGAGGGCGTTCGAGACATTGTGGTCGCCGGTCATCGGCAGCCTGAGCCCCTCGATCACCCGGCCTTCCTCGGCGTTCAGCACCACGTCGAACCGGGCGCCGCCGTTTTCGAAGGTCAGGTTGCGCGCCTGAACGTCGGCCTGCGGGTTGAAGCCGTAGGTCGCCACCCGGCGGTCGCTGATCCGGCCGACCAGCGCCTGAACCTCGGGATGATCGACGCAGCAGACCGCGAGGCCGTAGAACGGGATATTGGAGACGAAGGTGTCGAACCCCGCCTTCAGGGCCTCGAAATCGCCGTAATGGTCGAGATGCTCGGGGTCGATATTGGTGATGATGGCAATGGTGGCGGGGAGCTTGTTGAAACTGCCGTCGCTCTCGTCGGCCTCAACCACCATCCAGTCGCCGGCGCCGATGCGGGCGTTCGAGCCATAGGCGTGGATCACCCCGCCATTGACCACCGTCGGATCCATGCCGCCGGCGTCGAGCAGCGCGGCGACCATCGAGGTGGTCGTGGTCTTGCCATGGGTGCCGGCGACGGCGACGTTCGACTTCAGCCGCATCAGTTCGGCCAGCATCTCGGCCCGGCGCACGACGGGCAGGTTGCGGGCGCGGGCGGCGTCGAGTTCGGGATTGCCCGGCTTGATCGCCGAGGAGATCACCATGACCTGCGCGCCCTCGATATTCTCGGCCGCCTGGCCGATGAAGATCCGCGCCCCCTGCTTCGCCAGACGGTCGGTGATCGGGCTCGCCTTCAGGTCCGAGCCCTGCACCGTGAAGCCATGGTTCAGCAGCACCTCGGCGATGCCGGACATCCCGATGCCGCCGATGCCGGTGAAATGGATGGCTCCGATGTCATGGGGAAGCCGGGTCTGTCCGTTCATGCGCTGCTCCTTGTTGGGCGAGATGCTCGACGAGATCCGCCAGATGTTGCGTGGCATCGGGGCGCCCCTCTGCGAGGCTGGCCGCCGCCATGGCCTCGGCGCCCTCCGGGTCCGAGAGGATCGCGGTGATGTGCCCGGCCAGCAGGTCGGGCGTCAATGCGTCCTCGCGGATCATGAAGGCGCCACCGGCGGAAACCAGCCCGGCCGCGTTCGCCGCCTGATGGTCGTCGGTCGCGGCCGCGAAAGGGATGAGGATGGCCGGGCGGCCGATCACGGTGATATCGGCGATCGAGCTGGCGCCCGCGCGGCTGATGACGAGGGTGGCGCCGGCCAGCCGCTCGGGCACGTCGTCGAAGAAGCCGCGCAGCTCGGACCGGATGCGCAGGGCGCGGTAGCTGTCCTGGGCGCGGGCCATGTCCTCGGGGCGCACCTGCTGGGAGAGGCGCAGCCGGTCGCGGAGCGGGGCGTCGAGCAGCATCAGCGCCTCGGGCATCACCCGGGAGAACAGGCCGGCGCCCTGGCTGCCGCCGATGACGACGAGCCCCATCGGCCGCTCGCCGGGTGCGACATAGGGCGCGGCGCGGTGGTCGAGCACCCTGGCGCGCACCGGATTGCCGGTATGCAGATGCCGCGCGCCCGCCGGCAGGTCGGTCGGCCAGGTGCCGCAGGCGACGACATCGACGCGCCTGGCAAACAGCCGGTTGACGCGGCCGAGCACGCCGTTCTGTTCATGGATGAGCAGCGGTATCCGCAGGATCCAGGCCGCGATCATCGCCGGCAGCGCGGGATAGCCGCCGAAGCCGGCGACGCAGGCCGGGCGATCGCGCAGCATCGCCCAGAGGCTTGCGCCGACACCGGCGAGGATGGCGAACGGCGCCAGCAGCCGGGCGAGAAGGCCGCCCTGCGCGAAGGTGCCGGCGGCGGTCACCCGGCGTTCGACCTCGGCGGGGAAGCCGCCGGCGTAGCGCGCGCCCCGGCCGTCGGTCGAGAGCAGCACCCGCCAGCCGCGCGCCAGCATCTCCTCGGCCAGCGCCTGCGCCGGGAACATGTGCCCGCCCGTGCCGCCGGCCGCGATGACGAGCAGGGGACCGGTGGGCAGGGGGCCGGCGGGCAGGGGTCCGATGGGCGGGGGATCAGCGGGCGGGGCCAAGAATATCGTCCATTTCGTGCCGAGGTCGCGTGCGGGTCATGGCGAGCAGCATGCCGAGCCCGAAGCCGGCGGCGATCAGCGACGAGCCGCCATAGGAGATGAGCGGCAAGGTCATGCCCTTGGCCGGCAGCAGCCGCACCGCGACGCCGACATTGATCAGCGCCTGCATGCCGAGCAGCGCGGCGAGCCCGGTGCCGGCGAGGCGGATGAAAGGGTCGCGTTCCGGCACCAACCGCGACAGCGAGCGCACCACGACGGTGAGATAGAGTGCGAGGATCACCACGCAGAGGATGAGGCCATATTCCTCGGCCGCGACCGCGATGATGAAATCGGTATGGGCATCCGGCAGCGTCCATTTCACCGAGCCGTTGCCGACGCCGACGCCGAGAAAGCCGCCCTCCTGGATCGCGTTGGTGGCATAGCCGATCTGGGTCAGCGGATCGACCTCGGACGAGAGGAAACCGTCGATGCGCCGCGCCACGTGCTGCGAATTGTGGTAGGCGAACCAGCCGACGCCGATCACCCCGGCGCCGACGGTGCCGAGCAGCGCGACCGGCGCGCCGGCGGCGAAATACATCAGGCCCCAGGTTGCGATGACGAGGCCCGCCTGACCGAAGTCGGGCTGAAGCGCCAGGATCGCGGTCAGGGTGACGGCGACGGCGAAGCTGAGCGCCTTGCCGGGCGGGCCCTTGATGTCGTAGCTCGCCGCCATCAGCCAGGCGGCGAAGATCGCGAAGGTGGGTTTCAGGAACTCCGACGGCTGCACCGAGACCACGCGCAGCGAGTACCAGCGGATCGCGCCCTTGCCGAAATCGGTGCCGAAGACCGGCAGCAGCGCGAGGGCGACGAAGGACAGGAAGAAGGCGGCGACGCCCCAGCGCCGCAGCCGCCGCGGCGAGGTCATCGAGACGACCAGCATCACCGCGAGCCCGAGCGCGCCGAAGGCGACCTGGCGCCAGACATAGTGGAAGGGATCGAGCCCGTTGCGCACGGCGAGCGGCGGCGACGCCGCGAGGCAGAGCAGCAGCCCGATCAGGAACAGCCCGACGATCGCGGCGAGCGACCAGCGGTCCACGGTCCGCCACCATTCGGGGATGATTGCCTCGCCGGGCCGTGCCGGCACGGCGCCATAGACCATTTCGGTCATCGGGAACTGCCCTTTCCCATCTGCCTTGCCTGCGCTCGTTCGCTTTTTCAGCCGATCCCTGGGTCCGGCCGATGATTTTGCGTGCACTCTACCGGCTAATCGGCTGCCTTGCCAGCGTTTCGTGGGCGGTGACCTCCCGCGGGCGCGCGGCCCTTGGGCCCGGCGGCCGCTGTCGCGGCCGGTAAGGAGCGGCCTGTTGGCCGCGAGTCGGATTTCTCCCCGCCCTTTGGCGGGGCCCCTCGTCCTGCCCGATAGGAATTCTGCCAA
>NZ_CALAGI010000018.1 GCF_937891315.1 uncultured Amaricoccus sp.
CGGGGGCGCTCCGGCATCCACGAAGGGTTCAACCTCCTGTTCGATCGCGCGCGCCGAACGGCATGACCTCGGCGAGACCGTCCGCGGGATTGTTCTTCATGGGCGCCTCTGCTCTCGTGCGTGCCCGGCCTTGTCATCGCATCGCCGGAAGGTTTACTCGTTGCGCACTGCGAAAGCAAATCCCGCCCGCGGGTGGTGGACGGGCGGAGCGGCGAGGATTGTCAATGACATCCATGGCGACATCCACGGTAGCGGGCATGACGGCGGGCGTGGCGAGGGTCGGCGGGGCGGGCGGCATGGCCTCCGCGCCGGCGTTCGACGACGATATCGCCCCCGCGCCCTTCAAGGCGGGGATGGTGCGTTTCCGCCGGCTGCGCGTGCTGTTCGCGCTCGTCGCCCGCGAGATGGCGACGAGCTACGGCAAGTCCTATGGCGGCTATTTCTGGGCGATCGCCCAGCCGCTCGGCGGGGTGTTCCTGCTCGCCATCCTGTTCAGCCTGGCGCTGCGCGCCCCGCCGCTCGGCACCAGCTTCCTGCTGTTCTACGCGGCCGGCACCATCCCCTACCAGCTGTTCAAGATCACCTCGAGCGCGGTGGCGCGGTCGGTGAAGTCGAACAGCGGCCTGCTCACCTATTCGGTGGTGACCACGCTCGACGCGGTCTTCGCCAAATACGTGTTCAGCGTCGTGACCATGTTCCTCATCGCGCTGGTGCTCTATCCGACGGTGATCCTGTTCTTCAATGTGCCGGTGAATCTCGATCTCGGGGCGATCGCCCTCGCCTTCTTCCTCTCCTCCTTCCTCGGGCTCGGGATCGGCACGCTGAACTGCGTGCTGTTCGGCTTCTTTCCGACCTGGAACAATATCTGGCGGGTGCTGACCCGGCCGCTGTTCTTCCTGTCGGGCGTGCTGTTTCTCTATGAATCCATGCCGCCGGTGGTCCAGAACGTGCTCTGGTACAATCCGGTGGTGCATGTCCTCTCGCTGATGCGCTCGGGCTTCTACAGCGAATACGACCCGCAGTTCATCTCCTACCCTTACGTGATCGGCATCGCGCTCGGCAGCTTCGCGCTCGGCGGCTATCTGCTGCGCCGGCACAGCGCCCGCCTGATCGAGGGCTGATGGACGCGCCGCTGGTCTCGGTGATCACCCCGGTCCGCGACGCGGCGGGCACGCTGCCCGCGACCGTCGCCTCGGTCCGCGCCCAGACCCGGGGCGACTGGGAGATGCTGCTGATCGACGATGGCTCGACCGACGGCTCGGCGGCGCTGGCCGCCGGTTTCGCCGCCGCCGATCCCCGGATCCAGGCGCTGGCCCAGGAAAGCCATCTCGGCACCGCCGCCGCGCGCAACCGGGGGATCGCCGCGGCGCGCGGTCGCTATGTCGCCTTTCTCGACGCCGACGATCTCTGGCGGCCGGAGAAGCTCGCGCGCCAGCTCGCCTTCATGGCGGCCGGCGGCCATGTCTTCGCCTTCTCGGCCTATCGGCGGATGGACGAAGCCGGCCGCCCGCTCGGGGTGGTGGGCGTGCCGGCCCGCGTCGGCTACGAGGACTTGCTGCGCGACAATGTGATCGGCTGCCTGACCGCGATCTACGACGCCCGGGCGCTCGGCCCGGTGGAGATGCCGCCGCTGGTCCGGCGCCAGGATTTCGGCCTCTGGCTGCGGCTGCTGAAGCTGACGCCGCACGCCCATGGCCAGGACGAGGTGCTGGCCGACTATCGGGTGCGGCCGGGCTCGCTGTCGCGCAACAAGTTCGCCGCCGCCCGCGACAACTGGCGGCTCTATCGCGAGGTCGAGGCCTTGCCGCCGGCCCGCGCCGCCTATTACTTCCTGCGCTGCGCGGGCGCCGGCCTCCTGAAGGCCCGCGCCCGCGCGGCGCGGGCGGCCGCCGAGAAACCCACTCCTTGATCCTTCAAGAAAAGGCCTGTCCCATGTCCCATGTCGAAACGAAAACCAGCGCGGATCCCGGTGTGGAATCGGGCGCCCCGGATGCGAAGGCCGCGGCCAAGGCGGCGCGGCAGGCGGCCCGGGCGGCGGCCAGGGTCGAGTTCGACAAGCTGAGCTACTGGGACAAGCGCAAGAACAACATCTATCTGCGCTATGTCGATTACATCATGTGCGCCCTCTCGGACGAGACGAAGTCGATCATCGATGTCGGTTCGCGCAACTGCCCCTATCTCGACTGGTTTCCCTGGGCGAAGGAACGGGTCTCGCTCGATCTCAAGACACCCTACAAGGGATCGGGGGTGCGCTCGATCAAGACCAATTTCCTGACCTGGGAGCCGGACAAGCGCTACGACGTGGTGCTCTGCCTGCAGGTGCTGGAGCATGTGCCCCCGGTCGAGGAATTCGCCGCCAAGCTGCTCGAGATCGGCAGGCATGTCATCGTCTCGGTGCCCTACAAATGGCCGGAGACGGCGATGCAGGGCCATGTGCACGATCCGATCGACCGGGCGAAGTTCCTGTCCTGGTTCCCGCGCCGGCCGGATTACATGATCGTGGCGCGCGAGCCGATGTCGCGCAGCCAGATGTCCGGGCGCCTCGTCGCCTATTTCGACACCGAGCGGCCCGGATCGGGCAATGCCTTCCGCCGCCGGTCTCAGGCGCTCAGCATCCTCGCCGGGCGCGAACCGGTGAGCTACGTCGGCGCGCGCAAGGGCTGATCCAGCCGGGGGCCAGGCAGCCGACGCCGATCCCGGGCCCGTCGAGGGCCCGGACCGATCATCCTGTTCCGGGGCTCAGACGCCAACGCGGGCGAGCAGGCCGCCGATCCCGGATTTCGCGCGGTTGGCGATGCGCTTCTCGCGCCGCTCGCGGGGATAGTTCACGTATTTCGCCTTGACGAAGACCGCGTCGATGCGCCGCAGGTCGCCGCCGCCCTGCCGGGTGAGGTCGATGAAGTCGCGGAACACGAAGCCCGCCTTGTCGAGGATCCGGTAGATGCCGGCGAACAGGGGATCGCCGACGAAGCGCGGCGACATCGAGGTCTCGCAGACCACCCAGTTGCATTGCTTGAGCACGCGGGTCGCGCCGAGCAGCACCTCCTTCTCGAAACCCTCGGCGTCGATCTTGAGGCCGAAGGCGCCCGGACGCTCCGGCACGATGTCGTCGAGCCGCTGGATCGCGACCTCGCGGGTCCGGGTCTCGCTCTCGGAGAAGGCGCCGGAGCGTTCGAGGAACGAGCTCTTGCCGGTCTTGCCGGCGGCGGGGACGTTCATCTCGAGCTTGCCGGGCTTGGCGCCGACGCCGACGATATGGATCTCGCAATCGATCCCGAGCTCGGCGGTCTTTTTCTCGAGCTTCGGCCGGTTCTCCTCGAGTGCGTCGATGATGACGAACCTGGCGGTCGGGAAGGCCTCGTAGAAGGATCTGACGCCACCGCCGGCGCCTACGTCGATGATCGTGGCGGCCCTTGGTGTAAGACCCGGCAAACGCTCCCAATGCAGGCCGGATTTTCTTCTTTCCAGAGCATGGGCCAGTTCCGCCGGATCTTCCGGGTTGTTCAGCTTCATTTCAGATACCCCCAGTGGATCTCGCGGTGGAACGGGTTGTTCGGACGGCGCCGCGTCCTGTTGCCCGGGCGCGGAGCATAGGGCCCGCCCGGCGGATTTTCCAGACCGAATTGCCCGGAGACCACGCGCGCCCCGATCAGACCTCCCCCGATCCGCTCCGGCATCATCCCCGTTCCGGCCGGCCGCCGGCCAGCAGGCGCGCGGTTTCGGCGAGCTCGACCCCCCAGAGCGCGAAGAGCACGCCGATCGCCCGTGCCCGATAGGCCAGCGGCGCCTCGGCCCGGGCGAAGCGGGCGAGCGCGCGGACCGGCGGCGTCAGGGTGCGCAGCGTCCAGGCGAGCCGCCGCCGGCGCGATCCGGCGGCGATCTGGCCGCCCTTCACCCGGCGGATCTTGCGCGACAGGTCCGCCCAGTCGGCGCGGCAGGGATGGCGCGTCACCGCCTCGGGCACCAGCCGGACCGGCAGCCCCGCCCGACGGCAGAAATCCGCGTCCCCGCCCGAGAAGCGGTCGGCGTCGAAGCCGCCGAGCCGCCGGAACACCGCCGCCGGCACCGCGAGATTGGCGGTCGCCGCGTAGCCGTTGCGGGCATAGCGCTCCTGCGGAATGCCGCGCAGCGCCTCGAACAGTTCGCAGGAGGAGGGCGGTGTGCCCCAGGTCATGCGGATCGGTCCGGCGAGCAGGGCTTCCCCTTCCTCGGCCATGCCGTCCCCGGCCGCGTCCTCGGCCGCCGCGAAGGCGGCGAGCCAGTGGGGCGGGGGCCGGCAATCGGCGTCGGTGAAGACGAAGCTCCGGCCGCGGGCGCGGGCGGCGGCGGCGTTGCGCGCGGCATAGGCGCCGGGCGCGCGCTCGGCGAGAAGCCTCGCATTGCCGGGCAGGGCGATCTCCGACGCCGGGCCGGGTAGGCCGCCCACCGGGTCGTTGTCGACGATCAGGATCTCGAAGGCCGCCGCGCCGATCGTCTGCGCCTCCAGCGCCGCGAGCAGCTCCGGCACCAGCGCCCAGTGCCGATAGACCGGCACGATCACCGAGAATCGCGGGCCGTTCAGGTCCACGGACTGATCTGTGCCCCCCGGATCGATCACGGCGACTGGCGAGACAACTGGATCGCCGCCGGGCCGGATCAGGCCGCCCCCGACGTCTTCTCCTTCCCGGCGTCGAGATCCGCCGCCGCGGCCTCGGCTTCGATCCAGCCGGGAAGGCCGAAGCGGCGCAGGATGACCTCGGCCTCGGCGGCGGGCAGAGCGTGGCGGGCGACGGCCTCGACGATGTTCTGGCCGCGATTGCCGGACTTCTGCATGCTGAAGGACAGGCTCTGCCCGTGATTGATGAGATAGACCACCATCGGCTCGGCGAAGATCTCGAGCGGCCGGCCGAGCTCCTCCATCGCCACCGAGGTATAGGCGTGCTGGCGCGTCATGTTGAAGACGAGCGAGGCTTCGTTGTTCCTCTGCTTGCGGCCCGGCAGGTCGGCCCTGGTATAGCGCACCACCGAGCAGCTGCCGCAGACATGGTTGAGATCGTGCCGCCAGGCGCCGGGCACCGGGGCGAGCAGGCGGTTGCGATAATCGAGCGCATAGCCCCGGGTCGCCACCGCGCCGTTCACATGGTCGCCGCCGCGCAGCGTCGCGACCAGATCGTCGCGCACCAGATCATCGGCGTCGAGCTGCATGAAATAGCCGCCGCCCATCTGGGCGAGACGGCGGCCGAGCACATGGCGCTTGGCCGACTTGTCGCCGCGGAACTGGCTCTTGTCGCTCGGCGGGCGGCGGTGGATGGCGACGAACTCGATCCGGTCGTCGGCCATCTCGGGGATGTCGGGCATCTCGTGGCCGGCGATGACGGCGGTCCAGTCGGGATCGGTCTGGCCGAGCACCGAGCGCAGGGTCTGGCCGAGCAGCCGCTCGGTATGGTTCCAGTCCGGCACGGTCTGGGACGAGGCGAGGGTGATGGCGAAGACGAAGCGCGCGCCCTCCGGCGCCGCCGGAAGCCGGGTCGCGGGCTTCAGGATCTCGAACGGAATGAACTCGCCGCCGGAGGCCATGCTGACGCCCGATTGCAGCTTGTTCGAGAGCTTGTCGATATAGCGGTTGCCCTTGCGGGCCTTGGCCGGCGCCGGCCCACCCTTCGCCCCGTCGCCGGTCGGCTCGATCCGCCTCGGCTCGGCGCGGGTCGCCTCCTTCGCCTGGCCCTTCGTCTTGACCTTGGCCGGCGCGAAGGGCTTCGGCTCGGGCCGGCCGGTGGCGAGCCGGATCAGCCGGCGCACCGGCTCGGTCGCCCGCCAGCTCGCGCTCTCCAGCACCGCGAGATGCCGGCGCTCCAGCGCCTTGCCATGGCTCCGCGCCTCGGACAGTTCGCGCCGCAGCCGCTCGACCTCGGCCGCGCGGGCGGTCTCGCTCGCCGCCGCGCGCCCGGCCGCCGCCTCGATCTCGGCCTGGGCCTGGCCGCGGGCGAGATCGGCGGCCGCGAGCCGGACCCGGAGCTCGGCCCGCGCGGCCTCGATCGTCTCCATCGTCTGCGCCGTCTCGGCCCGCGCCGTCTCGAAATGGCCGATCCGCGCGCGGAGCCGGGTGATCAGCGCCTCGGCCTCGCGGCCCTTCTCGACCAGCCCGGCCTTCTCGCGCTGGATCTCGAACAGTTCGCGCGACAGCCGATACGGGTTCCGCGCTGCGAATTCCTCGCTCATGAAGGCGAGGTTCACCCGTCGGAGCAGCGGGCTGTCGTCCAGCCATTCATGCGCCTGCTCGTAGATGCGGAACAATCGGTAGCGGTACTGGCCGAGCAGGTCCTCGATCTCGCGGTAATAGCTCTGCTGGCTGTTGGCGGGATCGATCCCCGCCTCGACATAGACGACGTCGATCGCCTGGTCGGCGAGCAGGCCGCGGGCGCCGGCCAGCACCTGGGGCTCGTAGCCCTCGACATCGAGCTTCAGGATGCCGATATGCCGCCGCTCGAACCCGGCGCTCAGCGCGTCGAGCGTGCTGGCCTCGATCTCGAAGACATCCGCCCGGGCGGCGCGCTCCAGCACCTCGCCATCGGCGTTGGCCTCGGGGTCGGCGACCTCGGCTTCCGGCGCCGGTTCGGCGGCGCCGAGCACCTTGGTCATGCTGTCCGCCGCGCGCAGCCGCAGCCGGCCCGGCTCGGCGCCGAGCGCCATGGCGTGGCAGGTGACGAGCCGCACGCCGCTGACCGTCTCGACCGCCTTTTCGAGCACGGCGAAGGTGCGCGGATTGGGCTCGACCAGATGCGCCTCGCGGATGCCGAGGCCGGAGCGGGCGAAATCCTGGTAGACCGCGCCCCGATGCGCGCCCACGTCGACATAGACGATGCGCCGACGATAGAAGAACGGCTCGATGTCCTTGATGAAGTCGGTCGTCAGTTCGGTCATGAAGCGGTCCTCATCCTGTCGGCTGGGGCGGGCGAGGCGGTGTCCGGGCGGGTTCGGCCGGTCCCGGCCGCCAATCGGAAAAGAAGGCGGGGAGGAGCGCTTCCACGCGGACCAGATATATGGGACTACCCTCGATCAAACCTCTGGAGGTTGTATAGCTCCGACCCGGAAAGAAGCGCAAGCGCCCGGACTTTCGGCGTTGAAGGCCCGGCTTTCAAGGGTCGGGCGCCCCGGGCGCGGGGGGGTCGCCCGAGATTTCCCCTTCGGCGGAGGGCGCCCCGTGATAGCTCCGGTACCAGTCCACGAAGCGCGCGACCCCCTCGGCGATCGGGGTGGCCGGGCGCCAGTTCACCGCGCGGGCGAGGCGCGAGCTGTCGGCGAAGGTATCGGGCACGTCGCCGGGCTGCGGCGGCAGGAATTCCTGGATCGCCGGGCGCCCGAGCGCGGTCTCGAGCGCGGCGATGAAGTCCGCGAGCTGGACCGGGGCGTTGTTGCCGATATTGTAGATCCGGTAGGGCGCGTTCGAGGTGGCCGGGTCGGGCCGGGCCGGATCCCAGTCGGGATCGGGGGTGGCGATCCGGTCGGAGGCGCGGATCACCCCCTCGACGATATCATCGACATAGGTGAAGTCGCGGCTGTGGCGGCCATGGCTGAAGACCTTGATCGGCCGGCCCTCGGAGATCGCGCGCGCGAACAGCATCGGCGCCATGTCCGGCCGGCCCCAGGGGCCATAGACCGTGAAGAAGCGCAGGCCGGTCACCGGCAGGCGGTAGAGATGGGCATAGGCATGCGCCATCAGCTCGTTCGCCCGCTTGGTCGCGGCGTAGAACTGCAGCGGATGGTCGACTCCCTGGCCTTCCGCGAAGGGCATGGTGGTATTGCCGCCATAGACGCTCGAGGTGGAGGCGAAGGTGAGATGCGGCGTGCCGGCGTGCCGGCAGGCTTCGAGGATATGGGTGAAGCCGAGGATGTTCGACCGCACATAGGCCAGCGGATTTTCGAGGCTGTAGCGCACGCCGGCCTGGGCGGCGAGATGGATCACCCGGTCGAACGGGCCCGCCGGCCCGCCCGGCCGGTCGGCGATCCCCTGGGCGAAGGCCGCGTCGACGGCGGCCTCATCGGCGAGGTCGGCGCGATGGAAGCGGTAGGCGGCGCCGGTCTCGGCGGCGATCCGCTCGAGCTCGGCGAGCCGGGCCTCCTTCAGCGCCGGATCGTAATAGTCGTTCACCACGTCGAAGACCGCCACCGCGTCGCCACGCGCCATCAGCCGCGCCGCGACATGGAAGCCGATGAAACCCGCGCCGCCGGTGACGAGAACCCTCACGGCACCAGACCGCGGCCGATGGCGTAATAGGCGAAGCCCTTGCGGGCGAGGCGGGCCGGATCATAGAGGTTGCGGCCGTCGAAGATCACCGGCGCGGCCAGCTTCTCGCGCAGGAGGTCGAAGTCGGGCGCGCGGAACACCTGCCATTCGGTCAGCACGACGAGCGCGTCCGCGCCCTTCAGCGCCGCCTCCTTGGTGCCGCAGAGCACCAGATCCTCGCGGTCGCCATAGATGCGCTGGGTCTCCTCCATCGCCTCGGGATCATAGGCCTGGACCTTCGCCCCCGCCTCCCACAAAGCCTCCATCAGCACCCGGCTCGCCGCCTCGCGCATGTCGTCGGTCTGCGGCTTGAAGCTGAGGCCCCAGAGCGCGAAGGTCCGGCCCTTGAGTTCGCCGCCGTAATGCTTGGCGATCTTGGCGAAGATCACCTCCTTCTGCGCGTCGTTGCGGTCCTCGACCGCCTGCAGCACCTTGGGCTCGAAGCCGATCTCCTTGGCGGCGTGGATCAGCGCCTTCACGTCCTTCGGAAAGCACGAGCCGCCGTAGCCGGCGCCGGGATAGATGAAGTGATAGCCGATGCGCTGGTCCGAGCCGATGCCCTGGCGCACCGCCTCGATATCGGCGCCGAGCCGCTCGGCGAGGTTCGCCATCTCGTTCATGAAGCTGATCTTGGTCGCGAGCATGCAGTTGGCCGCGTATTTCGTCAGCTCCGCCGAGCGCGGATCCATGACGATGATCTTGTCGTGATTGCGGTTGAACGGCGCATAGACCTCGCGCAGCAGATCTTCGGAGACGGGATCGGTGGTGCCGATCACGATCCGGTCGGGCCGCATGCAGTCGGCGACGGCGGCGCCTTCCTTCAGGAATTCCGGATTCGAGACCACGTCGAAACGCAGGTCCGAGCCGCGGGCGCCCAGCACCTCGGCGACGCGGGCGCGCACCTTGTCGGCGGTGCCGACCGGCACGGTCGACTTGTCGATGATGACTTTCGGTTCGGTCATCTTCTCGGCGATGGTCGAGGCCACCGCCATCACGTATTTCATGTCCGCCGAGCCGTCCTCGTCGGGGGGCGTGCCCACGGCGATGAACTGGATGCGGGCATGGGCCACCGCCTGGTCGGCGTCGGTGGTGAAATTGAGCCGCCCGGCGGCGTGGTTCTTCCTCACCAGATCCTCGAGCCCGGGCTCGTAGATCGGCACCTTTCCCGCCTTCAGCCCCTCGACCTTTTCCGCATCGACATCGACGCAGAGCACGTCATGCCCGACCTCGGCCAGGATCGTCCCCTGCACGAGACCGACATACCCGGTACCAAAAACTGTGATCTGCATGAAAACTCCTCGGACGGCGGCGGCGGGGCCCACCTGTTGCATCTCGCCGTTCGTGACTGTTCGAAACCGTTGCTCGCCTGTTCGCCTCTCGCCTTCGCCGATTACCCGCCGTCCATCCCCTTAACAAGTCGCGGCGGCCGGAATCGGGGCGGGCCAGACAGAATTGGGGCGGGTCAGAAGGGACTCTCGAGCTCGTCCAGCCGCGGCTGGACGCGATCCTTGTCCGAGAGCCGCGCCGCCCCGGGCGCCACCGGCCAGTCGATGCCGAGCGCGGGGTCGTTCCAGAGCAGGCCATGATCATGGTCGGGCGCGTAATAGGCGGTGACCTTGTAGACGATCTCGGTATCGGGCACGAGCGTGGCGAAACCATGGGCGAAACCCACCGGCACCAGCAGCTGGCGCCAGTTCTCCGCCGAAAGCTCGACCGCCGCGTGGTCGCCGAAGGTCGGCGCGGCGCGGCGCAGGTCGACCAGCACGTCGAGGATGGCGCCGCGCACACAGCGCACCAGCTTGGCCTGGGCATGCGGCGGGCTCTGGAAATGCAGGCCGCGCACCACGCCGGTCTCGGTCGAGAGCGAATGATTGTCCTGCACGAATTCGGCGTCGAACCCCATCTCGGCCAGCCGCCGCCGGTTGTAGGTCTCGGAGAAGAAGCCGCGCGCGTCGCCGAACTTCCTCGGCTCGAGCAGCAACGGTCCTTCGAAGTCAGCCAGTTCGCGCCGCGCCATACTCTCGTCCTCACCAACGCCTCACAAGATCCCCTCGGGCGACGCGCGCGCCCCCGAAGGCCCGGCGACCCGTTTCGGACATCCGGCGACGGCGTGCAAGCGCGCAGGTCCGCGCGGGCGGAAAATCCCGCCGGGCGCGGCATCGGCGGCGGGTCGGGCGGGCGATCCCTCGCCGGGGCGCGGCGCGCCGGAAACAGACATTGGAAGGGAGCAGGGCGGTGGCGACGAGGCCGCGGCCGGTGGCGAGCCCGGTCAGGATGATGCCGGTGATCAGACCGCCCGAGATGACGAAAAGGCCGTCGACCCCGGTAAATCCGCCGGAGAGCCCGGTGGTTCCGAAATGAAACGCGACGATCGGCGGAATGGCGCGCGCGCGAAGCCGTCTATTTCCGTCCGATACTTCAGGTATTATCCGTCCGGATCCCGGTCATTTCGACGAAATCCGGCGCTGAGTTCCACGTATTATTATCATAATACCTGTTATGCCGCGAGTCCGCGCCTTGCGACCGCGCCTTGCCGGTTCATGCGCGCAGTTCGTCCTCGAGATGGTCGGCGAGTCGCAGCGCCATC
>NZ_CALAGI010000019.1 GCF_937891315.1 uncultured Amaricoccus sp.
AGCGCGGCCGGGAAGCCGTGCTCGGCGGCGATCTTCGGTCCCCACGCGATCGCCGTGCCGTGCCCACCGACGAGCGACATCGACCCCGCGACGACGCCCGCCGCCTTCGGCATCCCGAGCAGGACCGCCCCGACGGTGCCGACCGTGTCCTGCAGGAAGACGAAGGCGACCGTCACGAGGCAAAGCACGCCGAGAACGCGGCCGCCGGCGGCGAGATCGGCAAGCCTCGCGTTTACACCGACCGTGGCGAAGAAGATGACGAGCAGCTTGTCGCGCGTCGTCATGTCGAAGCCGATGTCGGTGCGAAACAGAATGTGCACGGCCCAGACGACGAGCGCGGCGACGAAACCGCCGGTGACCGGCTCGGGAATGCTGTAGCGCCTGAGGAACTCGACGCGCTGGGTGATCAGCACGCCGACGAAGAAGACGACGATCCCGATCGTGAGCGCGAGGAAGTCTGGTGCGATCAGCTCTCGTGCCTCGGTCTGCATGGCTGCGACACTCCCCTCTTTCGATGCGGCGAAGCAGGCTCGGCAAGCGTGGACTTCGGGCTAAGTACGTTACTGTCTACTACGTACGCGCTCCAGGTTTCGGAGGTCCGACAGCTGTGGCAGAATCAGGGCGGCACTAATCGGGATATGGCAGCGCATCATGGTGCGGGAGGAGCAGGCGGTTGCGACCGACGCCGTCCGGGCGGAACTGGCCCGTATCCTCGCGTCGCCGCGTTTCGACGCCAGCGACCGCAACCGCCACTTCCTCGCCCATGTCGTCGAAGAGGCCCTCACCGGGCGGACCGATCGCATCAAGGCCTACACCATCGCCACCGAGGTCTTCGGGCGCGATCCGAAGTTCGACCCGCAGCTCGACTCGATCGTGCGCATCGAGGCGGGACGGCTCCGGCGGTGTCTCGAACGCTACTATCTGACCGACGGCCGGACCAGCCGTCTGCGCATCGACGTCCCCCGCGGCGGCTACGCCCCGGTCTTCGCGACGGTCGAGCCGGTCGCTCTCCCCCATTCCTTGACGAGCTCTCCCCGGGTGCTGGTGACGGCCTTCGAGGAGGAGGGCGACCAGTCGGCCTTCCCGAGCTTCACCCGCGGCTTCACCCGCTCGCTGATCATCGCGCTGACCCGCTTCACCGGACTGTGCGTCTTCGGCGTCGAGACCGCGCTCCGCCTGCCCTCCGAGATCGACGCGGAACGGCCGCGGATCGACCTCGCCCCCGACTACCTCGTGACCGGGCAGACGTCGCTCGGGCCGGGGCGCTTCGAGGTCGACGTGCTGCTCATCGAGGCGGGGACCGGCCGCGCCGTCTGGGCCGAGACCTTCGCGCGCGAGCTTGATCCCGGCGAGATCATCGACCTGCGCAACGACGTGGCGAACCGGGTGGCGCGGGCGCTGGCGCAGCCCTACGGCGCGATCCAGAGCGACCGGGCGCGCGACGCCGACGGGCAGGCGCCGGAGCTGCTCGGCAGCTACGCGGCGGTGCTGCTGTTCTATGCCTACTGGCGCACCTTCGACCGCGAGATCGTCGAGGCGGTGCGGGTCGGGCTGGAGCGCGCCGTGGCGCAGGAACCCGACTATGCCGAGGCGCAGGCCTGTCTGTCGCTCGTCTATGTCAACGCCCATCGCTTTCGCCATGCGATAGGCGAGGGCGAGCCGGACCCGCGGGGGCGGGCATTGGCGCTCGCCTCCCGCGCGGTGGAGCTGGCGCCGAACTCGAGCTGGGCGCGCTATGCGCTCGGGCTCGCGCACTGGTTCAACGGCGACGCGGCGACGGGGTTGAGCGCGCTGGAGGCCGGCCGCGCGCTCAACCCGAACGACACGACGATCCTCGCCGACCTCGGCCAGCGCTACGCCATGCTGGCACGCTGGGACGAGGCGGTGCCGATGCTGGAGGAGTCCTACGCCACCAATCCGGCGCAGCCGGGATCCTACCGCATCGGCCTCTATCTCTACCACTTCGCCCACGACCGCTTCTCGGAAGCCCTGGCCGAGGCCCGGCGGGTGGACGCGCCCCAGGTCCTCTATGGCCATGTCGCGGTGGCGACGGCCGCCGCCGCCCTCGGGTTGGATGACGAGGCCGCCGACGCGGTGGCCGCGATCCGCGGCCTCGATCCCGACTACGGCGCCAAGGTCGCCGCCGATCTCGCGGGACGCCACGTCGCGCCCGAGCTCGTGGGGCTGATCGCCTGCTGGCTCCGCAAGGCCGGCCTCGCCGTGCCTTCCGGCGCGGCGTGAGGCGAGCCGGCATGCGCCTTCCCGGCATCACGGGCAAGCGGATCGAGGCCCGCGCCACCGACTTCGTCGCGCGCCTCGCCTTCCTCGGCCTCTTCGCCTGAGTGTCGTTCGCATCGAGAGGTGCGACTACGACAAGAACGGCCGGTTCACCAAGACCGGGGGCTTTGCGTCTTGAGCGTCTACCAGGTCATGCATCGCGTCGTCGGACCGCCGCCGTCGTCGTGGCGCTCCCGTGATGAACCTGACCCACAGCGCATCCTTCCATTCAGGTGAAAAGACCGCGCCATCAAAGCCCGGGACCAGACACAATCCGGCGACGCCGTGGCGCCGGACATGCGAATGACGGCCGAGCGCGATCAGTGCCCGATAGCGGCGGCGAGGCGGGTCTCCGCGTGGTCGATCTCGGCGACGAGCCGGCGGACGAGGTCGTCGGGCACCTTGCCCTCGCGGCCGAGCCGGAAGTAGGTCTCGCGCTCGGCCCGGAGCGCGGCGAGGCGCAACTCGCGCTCGATCGCATGCGCCCGGCGCAGCTCCTCGGCCTCCTGGCCGGTCTTCTGGATACCCTCGATCCGCCGGCGATAGTCGGCCGAGACGCGCGCCGCCGCCTCCAGCCAGGTCACGCTCCCCTGGGTGATCTCGTGCTCGTCGTGCTGGACGCGCTCGACGGCGTCCATCGCGGCGAGCGCCGCCGCGTGGCGGGCGCGCCGCTCGACGCGCTGGCGACCTTCCTCGGGAGGCAGCGCCAGCCCCTTCAGCAGCAACGGCAGGAAGACACCGGCCAGGGTGATCGACAGGATCACCACGCCGGCGGCGATGAAGATCGCGAGGTCGCGTCCCGGGAAGGGCGCGCCGTCGACGAGGAACGGCAGCGTCATGATGCCGGCGAGCGTGATCGAGCCGCGCGCCCCGGCGAAGGAGGTGGCGAGCAGCAGCCGCGACCCGAGCGCCGGCGCGGGCTCGCCCGCCCGGCGGCGGCGGAACAGGGTGAAGCGGAACGAAACCCAGACCCAGGTGAAGCGGAGCGCGATCATCGCCAGGGTGACGACGAGGATATAGGCGATCAGCATGGCGGGCTCGGCGGTTCCGGCCTCGCGCATCGCCCCGGCGGCGCTGGCGCCGACCATCGGCAGCTGCTCGCCGAGCAGTACGAACATCGCGCCGTTGAGCCCGAACTGCACCATGTCCCAGACGGCCGCCCGGCGCACGCGGGTCTCGGGCAGCGCCCGGCCGCTCTGCTCGAGGTAGCTCATGGTGATGCCGGCGGCGACGGCGGCGAGGATGCCCGAGGCGTGCAGGTGCTCGGCGGCGAGATAGGCGGCGAAGGGCATGAGGAGGCCGATCAGCACCTTCGATCCCGGCTCCTCGCCGAGCCGGCGGGCGATCAGGTCCTGGCATACCTGGATGAGCAAGATGGTCCCGACGCCGATGGTGATCCCGCCGAGCGCGAGCCAGAGGAAATTCATCGCGGCGGCCGCGGCCGAGAAGCTCCCGGTGATCACCGCCGCGACGGCGAAGCGCATGCAGACGAGGCCGGTGGCGTCGTTGAGGAGCGATTCACCCTCGAGGATGTGCACCAGGCGCCGCGGCAGCGGCGTCCGCTTGGTGATGGCGGCGACGGCGACCGGATCGGTCGGCGAGAGCGCCGCGGCGAGGGCGAAGGCCACGGCCAGCGGCATCGCGGGGATCATCCAGTGGACGAGATAGCCGATGCCGATGACGCTGAAGACCACGAGGCCGAGGGCCAGCTCGACGATGGTCCCGGAGTCCTTGAAGAGACCGTCCTTCGGGATGCGCCAGCCATCGAGAAACAGGAGCGGCGGCAGGAAGAACAGGAAGAAGACGTGCGGCTCGAGGCCGAGCCCCTCGTGGGTGAAGACCGAGACCAGCACGCCGAGGAGGATCTGGATGAGCGGCAGCGGCACCGGGACCGGCAGCGCGCGTCCGACCCAGCCGCTGACGACGACGGCGAGCATCAGCAGCAGCGATCCTGTCACCAGATGTTCCAACGAGCCTTCTCCCTAGCCGCCGATTTGGCCCAAGTGTTGGTTCAAACGGACGAAAATGAAAGCCTGCATCGGCGAGGCGGGCCCTGCGTCACCCAGCCCCCGCGGACTGGAACGAGCGGGAGTGTCACCGCCGCCTCGACCACCATCGGCTCCGCACCGCGGCATCGACGCGGTGGAGAACCCGGAGGAGCCGTGGCCGAACGTGGTCAGCGCCGATCCGCTCAGCGCCACGCGCGACAGGCGGCATCCCGTCAACGGCGGCCCGACACCCGGCGCCTACCGCCCGGCGAAGCGACCGGGTTGGAGTTCGCGCTCCAGCTTGCGGCGCATCGCCTGCTCGAAATCGGAATAGTCCGTCGCCGCCTCGACGAAGGCGCCGGGGCCGTGGATGACGAACCGCTGGTAGTAGCGGGCCAGCGCCTCGCGGCTCGAGCCGATGACGAGGCCGTTCACCGTCACCCGGTCGAACGGAAATCGCGCCAGCGCCTCGGACGGCGAGATGCCGTCGTTGCTGGTGCCGTCGCCCGAGATGTCGAGCTTGTGCTCGACGCAATCCGGCGCGTCGGCCAGCGCCAGCGCGCCGAAGGCCATCGCCTCGCCGAGCGCGGTGGGGAAATTGCTGAAACCCCGGCCGCTGGCGAGGAGCCGGCCGGCCACCCGCGCCAGATCGGCCTCGCCGAGGATCGGCACCCAGTCCTGACGCACCACCTGCTGGCCGCGGCCGCTCCATTCATAGACCTGCAGCGTCACCGTCCGGCCGGGCTCGCCGAGAAAGGCCGCCACCACTTCCGGCGCCACCAGCGCGCGGGCCAGCCCTTCGGTCTGCAACCGGTATTCCGCCGCGTCGACCGAGGAGGAGACGTCGAGCCCGAGCGACAGGGCGATCCGGCAATCCTGCGCCGCCGCCGCGCCCGCCAGCGGACCGCCGAGCGCCAGCGCGAGGCCGAGAAGCGCGCGCACTACCAGGAGCCGGTGTTGCCCATGCTGACCCAGGGTTCCGCCGCCGGCAGGGCCGGCCCCATCTGCAGGAGCTCGACCGAAATCCCGTCCGGGCTCTTCACGAAGGCCATGCGCCCGTCGCGCGGCGGGCGGTTGATCGTCACCCCGGCCGCCTGGAGCCGGGCGCACATCTCGTAGATATTCTCCACCGCGTAGGCGAGATGGCCGAAGTTGCGCGCGCTGGCGCCGTCCACCTTCTCGTCCCAGTTGTAGGTGAGCTCGAGGTCGGCGCCGCCCTCGCCCGGCGCGGTCAGGAAGACGAGGGTATAGCGGCCCTGCGCGTTCTCGGTCCGCCGGGTCTCCGTGAGGCCGAGCAGGGCGCAATAGAAGGCCTTGGACGCCTCGATGTCACTGACCCGCACCATGGTATGCAGATAATTTATCTTCATCTGGGGCCTCCCCTGGTCTTATATGCTATATCTGGTTCCAACGAATCCGCCGACGGGTCGCCCGAGAGGTTAACATATGCCACTGACCGAGGAACAAAAGGCCGAGATCGCCGCCGCCCGCGCCAACGCCGCGCCCACCCTGCGGGCGACGTCGCCGGGCATGGAGGCCTGGCTCTACCGGGCGATCCCGGTGCTCGACCACGGGCTGATCCGGGTCATCGACTACATGGGCGACGACGCGGCGATCGTCCAGGCCGCGCGCGTCTCCTACGGCCAGGGCACCAGGGCGACGCGCGACGACGCCGGCCTCATCCGCTACCTGATGCGCCACTGGCACTCGACGCCCTTCGAGATGTGCGAGGTGAAGCTGCATGTGAAGCTGCCGGTCTTCGTCGCCCGCCAGTGGATCCGCCACCGCACCGCGAACGTGAACGAATATTCCGCCCGCTACTCGATCCTCGACCGCGAATTCTACATCCCCGCGCCGGAACATCTCGCCGCCCAGTCGAGCGTCAACAACCAGGGCCGCGGCGAGGTCCTGAGCGCGGAGGAATCCGCCCGCGTCCTCGCCTTCCTGCGCGAGGATTCGACGCGGGCCTATGACAATTACGAAGCGATGCTGTCGACCGAGGGCCAGCAGGGTCTGGCGCGGGAGCTGGCGCGGATGAACCTGCCGGCGAACATCTACACGCAATGGTACTGGAAGGTGGACCTCCACAACCTGTTCCACTTCCTGCGGTTGCGGGCTGACCCGCACGCCCAGTACGAGATCCGCGCCTATGCCGAGGCGATCTGCGAAGTTGTGAAGGACTGGGTTCCGGCGGCCTGGGGGGCGTTCGAGGACTATCGGCTGGGGGCGGTGACCTTCTCGGGGAAGGGGATGGAGGTGGTCAGGCGCCGGCTGGCGGGGGAGGTGGTGACACAGGAAGAAAGCGGCATGAGCAAAGGGGAGTGGCGGGAGTTCGAGGTTATTTGCAATGCAAAATGATCGGACGGATTACGGCGCTATCTACTTGGCGTATTTTACTGGCGTCTCG
>NZ_CALAGI010000020.1 GCF_937891315.1 uncultured Amaricoccus sp.
GGATCGAGATTTTTCCCGCGGACCGACCTTAGGGGGCGCCAGTGGCGCGCCCGCGGTCCGCGCGCCAGTGGCGCGCCCGCGGTCCGCGCGCCCGTAGCAAGCTCGCGGAGGGCGCGAGGGGTGAAGATTTCCCCGGGAGGGTTGAATCGGGGCGGGTGTGCCCGGCTTGACCGTTGAAAACGGGCGTGCCTCCGGCACGACAGGGCACACCCGTCACGATTTCGCGTAACCTCGAAATCGCGCAGTGAAGGTTCGGACGTCCCGCATCGCTCGACCGTTGCTGGCGGGGCGGTGGGGACATCGACAGGGACGCCGCCCTGGACAGTTACGCGAGATCCGGGCGGGGAAGGGCGAAGGCGAAGCAATCAAACAGACTCTGAGAGCGTCGCAGCCGTCGTTGACCCCGCGGCGCGCGCCCCGTAGCGTGGGTGCCTTCCCTCCGCCAGACCAAGAAGTAGAACGCCATGTCCCCCGCCCTGTCCAACTCCCAGGCCCGCGATGCCGAGGCCCTGCTGCACCCTTACGCCAACGCGATCGCGCTGCGGACCAACGGCGTTCAGGTGATCGAGCGCGGCGAGGGGATCCGGGTCTATGACGACAAGGGCCGGAGCTATATCGAGGGCCTCTCCGGCCTGTGGTGCGCCGGCCTCGGCTTTGCCAATGCCGAGCTGGTCGAAACGGCGCGGCTCCAGATGGAGAAGCTGCCCTACTACCATCTCTTCTCCGGCAAGAGTCACGAGGTCGCGGTCGAACTCGCCGAAAAGTTGAAGGCGATCGCGCCCGGCCGCATGGCCCGCGTCTTCTACCAGTCGAGCGGATCCGAGGCGAACGAGACCCAGGTCAAGATGGCCTGGTACTACAACAACGCCCTCGGCCGGCGCGAGAAGAAGAAGATCATCAGCCGGGTCAAGGCCTATCACGGCACCACCATCGTCTCGGCCTCGCTGACCGGCCTGCCTTACAACCATCTCGATTTCGACCTGCCGGTCGATCGCATCCGGCATACCTCGACGCCGCATTTCTGGAAGGGCGCGCAGGAAGGCGAGACCGAGGCCGCCTATACCGCCCGCCTCGCCGCCGAGTTCGAGGAGCTGGTGCTGGCGGAGGGGCCGGACACCGTCGCCGCCTTCATCGCCGAGCCGATCATGGGCGCCGGCGGCGTGCTGGTGCCGCCCGCCGGCTATTTCCCGGCGATGATGGAGGTCTGCCGCAAGTACGACATCCTGATGATCTCGGACGAGGTCATCTGCGGCTTCGGCCGGACCGGCCAGTGGTTCGGCGCCCAGACCTTCGACTACGAGCCGACCTCGATCTCGATGGCCAAGCAGCTGACCGGCAGCTTCCTGCCGCTGTCCGCCGTCGCCATCAACGAAACCATGGCCGAGGTGATCGAGACGCACAGCGGCCAGATCGGCACCTTCGGCCACGGCTTCACCTACGGCGGCCATCCGGTCGGCTGCGCGGTCGGCATCAAGACGCTGGAGATCTACGAGCGGATGAACGTCACCGCGCGCGTCCGCTCGCTCGCGCCCGCCTTCGCCGCCCATCTCGACCGGCTCGCCGGCCATCCGCTGGTCGGCGAGGCGCGCCATACCGGCCTCGTCGGCGCGCTGGAGCTCGCGCCGGCGAAGTCGCCCAAGGGTTTCGCCAACGTCGGGAAGGTCGGGCCGCGCCTCGCGCAGGAACTGACCGATCGCGGCGTAATTGTCCGCGCGGTCGCCGACAGCATCGCCTTCTGTCCGCCGATGATCATCACGCCCGACGAGATCGACGAACTGTTCGCGCCGATCGAAGCCGCCCTCGACGCGACCGAGCTCTGGGCAAGGGCCGAGGGACATCTCGGCTGACTGACCCCGGCCGGAGGAAACGGACCGCCCCATGATCGCGCCGCTGAACCCGCTCCGCGGCATCGGCTGCAAGATCCTGTCGGTCATGGTCTTCGTGCTGATGGCGATCTGCATCAAGGCCTCGGCGCCGCGTGTGCCGCCCGGGCAGGCCGTGTTCTTCCGGTCGTTCTTCGCGATCCCGGTGATCCTCGTCTGGCTCGGCCTCTCCGGGCGGCTGCCGGGCGGGCTCGCCACGCGCAATCCGCTCGGCCATGTCTGGCGCGGGCTCGTCGGTACCTGCGCGATGGCGCTCGGCTTCACCGCGCTCGGCCTCCTGCCGCTGCCGGAGGCGACCGCGCTCGGCTATGCCGCGCCGCTCCTGACCGTGATCTTCGCCGCGATGTTCCTCGGCGAGGAGGTGCGGGTCTTTCGCCTCGCCGCCGTCGGGGTCGGGCTCGCCGGAGTGATGATCGTGCTGGCGCCGCGGATCACCGTGGGCCCCGGCGCCGGCGCCCAGCTCGAGACGATCGGCGCCTTCGCCGCGCTGATGGCCGCCGTCTGCGCGGCGATGGCGCAGGTCTTCGTGCGCAAGCTGGTGCATAGCGAACAGACGGCGGCCATCGTCTTCTATTTCTCGGTCACCGGCGCCGCGCTGGCGCTGGTCTTCACCCTGCCCTTCGGCTGGGTGATGCCCGCCCCGCGCGAGGCGGCGCTGCTCGTCGGCGCGGGGCTGCTCGGCGGGGTGGGGCAGATCCTGCTGACCGAGAGCTATCGCCACGCCGAGGCGAGCGTGATCGCGCCGTTCGAATATGTCTCGATGCTGTTCGCGCTCCTGCTCGGCTATTTCGTCTTCGAGGAAGTGCCGACCCTGCCGATGCTCGCCGGGGCGACGCTGATCGTCCTCGCCGGGCTTTTCATCATCTGGCGCGAACGTCGACTCGGCATCGAACGCGCCCGGGCGCGGAAGGTGATGACCCCGCAGGGCTGAGCGTCCGTTTGAAACCTCGGACGCGTCGCGCCCGACTCAGTTGCACCGCCGCTCCACCTTCGCGAGCAAGAGCCTGGACACCCAAGCGCCAGGGGCGAGTTTGGTTCAACCTCGAACCTTGCATCGCGCCTTCGGCCAAGATCCGGATTGACCGCCGCGCGCGACTGCGCCAATGCTCCGCCATGCTCGTCTTCAAGGTCTTCCGCCGCCCGGAATGGGAGGCATTCGCCGCGGATGGCACGACGCTCGGCGCACCGATCGACCGGGCGGACGGCTATATCCATCTCTCCACCGCCGGCCAGTTGCCCGAGACGCTCACGCGGCATTTCGCGGATCAGAAGGATCTCGTGCTTCTCGCCGTGGAGGTGGCACGCGCCGGCCGCTGGCTGAAATGGGAAGCCTCGCGCGGGGGCGCGCTGTTCCCGCATCTTTACCGCGACCTCGAAGCCTCGGACGTGGTCTGGTCCCGCCCGCTCGCCGACAATCCGGCCGAGCGGACGCTGCCGACCGAACCCACGTGCGCCTGACCGAAGGGCTCGGCCTTTCCGCGCTGCGCCTTCTCGACCCGGAACGCGCGCACGGCCTCGCCCTCCGCGCGCTTCGGGCGGGGCTCGGCCCGAGCGGCGGGCCGCCGACCTCGGATCGGCTGCGGACCCGGTTCGCCGGGCTCGACCTGCCCAACCCGGTCGGGCTCGCCGCCGGCTTCGACAAGAACGCGGTCGCGCTCGAGGCGCTGGCGCGCTGCGGCTTCGGCTTCGTGGAGGTCGGCGCCGCCACCCCGCTGCCCCAGCCCGGCAATCCGCGCCCCCGGCTGTTCCGCCTCGCCGACGACCGGGCCGCGATCAACCGCTTCGGCTTCAACAACGACGGCGCCGTCGCCATCGCCGAGCGGCTGGCCGAGCGGCCGGAGACCGGCGTCGTCGGCCTCAATCTCGGCGCCAACAAGGCGAGCGCCGACCGCGCCGCCGATTTCGCCGAAGTTCTGTCCCTCGCCGGGCCGGTGATCGATTTCGCAACGGTGAATGTCTCCTCGCCGAATACCGAACGGCTGCGCGACCTGCAGGGCCGCGCCGCGCTCGACGCGCTGCTCGCCGGCGTGATGGCAGCGAACGCGGCGCTGGCCTCGCCGGTGCCGATCTTCCTGAAGATCTCGCCCGACCTGTCGGAGGCCGACCTCGCCGATCTCGCCGAGGTGGCGCTGACGCGGGGCGTCGCGGCGATCGTCGCCACCAACACCACCCTCGCCCGCGACGGCCTGACCGGTCGGCATCGGGCGCAAGCCGGCGGCCTCTCCGGCCGGCCGCTCTTCGAGCGCTCGACCCGCGTGCTCGCCCGGCTCCGCCGCCTGACCGAGGGCCGGGTCCCGCTGATCGGCGTCGGCGGCGTCGGCTCGGCCGAGGACGCCTATGCGAAGATCCGGGCGGGCGCCGGCGCGGTGCAGCTCTATACCGCGATGGTCTACGCGGGCGTCGGCCTCGCCACCGACATCGCCCTCGGCCTCGACGCCCTCCTCGCCCGCGACGGTTTCGGAACCGTCGCAGAAGCCGTCGGATCCGGCGTCGCCGACTGGCTCTGACGCCGCGCCACCGGAGATCGTTACTCGCCGCAACGCGTGATTAGGATTTTCTTCAATACTTGTTTATGATTCGTCGCACATCCTGGACCAGCGCATTGTGGAGCAGGCCGTGCCCGGACATGTTATCCTCCTGAACCTGTTCGGCGGCGTGGCGCTCCTACTCTGGGGCACGCATATGGTGCAGGGCGCGGTGCTGCGCGGCTTCGGCGCCGAGGTCCGCGCGGCGATCGGCCGTGTCGCCGGACGGCCGGCCGGCGCGGCGCTGACGGGGGCCGTCACCGCGGCCACGCTGCAGAGCGCCACGGCCACCGCCGTGCTGCTGATCGGCTTTCTTCGCCGCGGCATGATCGCGTTGCCCGCGGCGCTCGCCATGATGCTCGGCGCCGATTTCGGCACGACGCTCGTCGTGCAGGCGCTGTCCTTCGACCTCAAGGCGCTGATCCCGGCGTTTCTGGTTGTCGGCGTCGTCCTCGCCAAGGCCACCGGCGCGCCGCGCGCGCAGCAGGTCGCCCGCGCGCTGATCGGGCTCGGGCTCATGCTGCTCGCGCTCGGCCTCGTCGTCTCGGCCTCGGCGCCGCTGCGCGACAGCGGGCTGACGCTGCAACTGCTCGACCGGCTGCGCACCGACCCGATCCTCGCGGTCGTGGTCGCGGCGCTCCTCGCCTGGCTGATGCATTCCTCGGTCGCGTTCGTGCTCTTTGTCATCTCGCTGTCCGGCGGCGGACTGATCGACGCGCGGCTCGCCCTGTTGCTGACGCTCGGCGCCAATCTCGGCGGCTGCCTCGTCCCCTTCGGCCTCGCCCTCGACGCGCCCCGCGCGGCGCGGCGCGTGCTCTGGGGCAATCTCGCCTTCCGCGCTTGCGGCGTGCTTCTCGTCCTGGCACTGGCCGGGCCGGCGACCGCGCTGATGGCGCGCCTGACCGACGATCCGGCGCGACAGGTGGCGAATTTCCACAGTCTCTTCAACCTCGGTCTCGCACTCGTCTGCCTGCCCTTCACCCCCTGGGCCGCGCACCTGCTGACCCGCGCGATCCCGGACGACGCGCCCGAGACCAGGCCGACCCGGCTCGCGCATCTCGACGACGCGCTGCTCGACCGGCCGGCGCTGGCCCTCAACGCCGCGACGCGCGAGCTCATGCGGCTGTCGGACATCGTCGAACTGATGCTGCGCGAGGCGCTCTCCACCTTCACCGACCGCGACGACCGCCGCGTGCGCGAGATCGCCCGGATGGAGGAAGAGGTCGATGCGCTGCAGGAGGAGATCAAGCTCTATCTGGCGCGACTGATGCAGGGCGAACTCGACGCGCCGCGCAGCGCGCAGGTGCTGGAGCTCGTGCTCTTCACCACCAATCTCGAACATATCGGCGACATCATCGACAACGGCCTGTTGCGCATGGCGGTCAAGAAGCAGCGCAAGGCGCTCAGCTTCTCGCCCGAGGGCTGGCGCGACCTGCAGGACTTCCACGCGGTGATCGCCGAGCAGATGCGCCTCGCGCTCACCGTCTTCGTCACCCGCGACTGCGGCATGGCCCGGCGCCTCGTCGCCCAGAAGGACGCGCTCCGCCAGCTGGAGATCGAGGCGACCGAGCGCCATATCGCGCGGCTGCGCGACGGCCTGCCGGAGACCATCGAGACCAGCGCGCTGCATCTCGATGTGCTGCGCGACCTGAAGCGCATCAACGCGCATCTGACCACGGTCGCCTATCCGATCCTGGAACCCGCCGGCGCCCTTCGCGGCTCGCGGCTGCGCGCCACCAAGACGGCCGAGCCGCAGGCGGTCAAAGGCGCCGGACGTCCCGCCGACGCCTGATCCGCGTCAATATTCGCCGGTCTCGACCACGTCGCTGCCGTCGAGCAGCTTGTCGATGCCCTCGACCAGGTCTTCGGCGACCTGAGGATGAGACAGGAGATAGCTGGCGGTCGGGGTGTCGGCCCGTTCAAGCGCCAGGGCCATCGCCTCCTCCCACTCCTCGGGCTCGAAATCGCCGCGACCGATCCACATCAGCGCCACCAGCTCGGCCTGCTGGTCGGGCTCCAGATCCTCGATCTGCGCCTCGATCTCGGCCCGCGTCATATTGTCCGGGCTTTCCTGCAGGGTCGCCGCGACCTCGTCGTCCGCGGGATTCGAGCCGGAATTGGGCGAGACCAGCTCCTCCTGCGCCATCACCGCGCGCAGCTTCAGCACCAGGCTGCGCAGAAATTCGGGGTTGAGATCAAGTTCGTCCACGGCGAGGCGGCCTTTCAAACATTGCGCCCGCGAGTGTAGCACGCAGGCGGAGAAAGCGAAGCGTCACCGGGCCCTGGGCCGGCGCCCGGACCGCCCCGGTCGGACCCTTCGGACGAATTCCGGTTGGACCCGGCGACCGCGCGCCGGTATATCGCACTGACATTGCCCGACCGAGGAGAGAACGATGTCCGCGACCCGTACCGAAACCGACAGCTTCGGCCCCCTGGAAGTGGCCGCCGACCGCTATTGGGGCGCCCAGACCCAAAGGTCGATCCAGAACTTTCCGATAGGCTGGGAACGACAACCGGTGGCGATGCGCCACGCGCTCGGCATCATCAAGCAGGCGGCGGCCGAGGTGAACATGGGGTTCGGCGACCTCGATCCCGCGATCGGCGCGGCGATCGTCACCGCCGCCACCGAGGTGGCGACCGGCAAGCTCGACGACCACTTCCCGCTGGTCGTCTGGCAGACCGGGTCGGGCACCCAGTCGAACATGAATGCCAACGAGGTGATCTCGAACCGGGCGATCGAGCTGCTCGGCGGGGTCATGGGGTCGAAGAAGCCCGTGCATCCGAACGACCATGTGAACATGGGCCAGAGCTCGAACGACACCTATCCGACCGCGATGCATGTCGCGACCGCGATGCTGGCGCATGAGGTGACGCTGCCGGGCCTGCGCAAGCTGCACGGCGCGCTGGCCGAAAAGGCCGAGGCGTTCAAGGACATCATCAAGATCGGCCGCACCCACACCCAGGACGCGACGCCGCTGACCCTCGGCCAGGAATTCGGCGGCTATGCCTACCAGGTCGAGCAGGGGATCAAGCGCGTGACGGCGGCGCTCCACAACATCTATCCGCTCGCCCAGGGCGGCACGGCGGTCGGCACCGGCTTGAATACCCGCAAGGGATTCGCCGAGAAGATCGCCGCGAAGATCTCCGAGATCACCGGCCTGCCGTTCGTCACCGCGCCGAACAAGTTCGAGGCGCTCGCCGCGAACGACGCGATGGTGGAGATGTCGGGCGCGCTGAAGACGGTGGCGGCGAGCCTGTTCAAGATCGCCAACGACATCCGCCTGCTCGGCTCCGGTCCGCGCTGCGGCCTCGGCGAGCTGATTCTGCCGGAGAACGAGCCGGGCAGCTCGATCATGCCGGGCAAGGTCAACCCGACCCAGGCCGAGGCAATGACCATGGTCTGCACCCAGGTGCTCGGCAACGACACCACGGTCGGCTTCGCCGGCAGCCAGGGGCATTTCGAGCTCAACGTGTTCAAGCCGGTGATCGCGCAGAACGTGCTGCAGTCCCTGCAGCTGATCGGCGATGCCTCCTCGGCCTTCACCGACAATTGCGTCGTGGGGATCGAAGCCGACGAGGAGCGGATCGGCAAGCTGATGTGGGAGAGCCTGATGCTGGTCACCGCGCTTGCCCCGACCATCGGCTATGACAATGCGACCAAGGTGGCGAAGACCGCGCACAAGAACCGGACCACTCTGAAGGAAGAGGCGATCCGGTTGGGCTTTGTCGATGCCGAGACCTTTGATAGGGTCGTGCAGCCCAGCGAGATGCTCGGACCAAAATAGCGGGAGGACCGGCCATGGATTGGCGCGGGCGGCGACAGAGCACCAACATCGAGGACCGCCGCGGTGGCGGCATGGGCGGCGGGCCGCTCAAGGTCGGCGGGATGGGCGTGGTCGTTGTGCTGATCCTCGGCGTCCTGTTCGGCGTGGACCTGTCGCCGCTGGTTGGCGGCGGCGGGGGCCGGGGCGGCCCGGTGGTGGTCGGCGAGGCACCGACCGACGCCCAGTCACAGGAGAACAAGGAATTCGTCGGCGTCGTGCTGGCGGAGACCGAAGACGTCTGGGGCGCGGTCTTCCAGGGTTCGGGTCTCGACTATACCCAGCCGCGGCTGGTGCTGTTCAGCGGCGTCGACCGGTCCGCCTGCGGCACCGCGCAGTCGGCGATGGGGCCGTTCTACTGCCCGAACGACCAGACGGTCTATCTCGACACCGATTTCTTCAATGTGATGACCCAGCGGCTCGGCAGTCGCGGCGAATTCGCCCGCGCCTATGTCATCGCGCACGAGGTCGGCCATCACGTTCAGGACGAGCTCGGAGTTCTCGGCCAGGTGAACGCCCAGCGCGCGCGGGCGAGCGAGGCGCAGTCGAACGCGCTGTCGGTCCGGGTGGAACTGCAGGCCGACTGCTACGCCGGGCTATGGGCGCGGGCTGCGAAGGATCGCCTCGCGCTGACCGACGACGATATCCGCTCGGCGCTCGACACCGCCGCGCGGATCGGCGACGACGCGCTGCAGCGCACGAGCCAGGGCATCGTGGTGCCGGACAGCTTCACCCACGGCAGTTCCGAGCAGCGCCAGACATGGTTCTACAAGGGCTTCCAGACCGGCGATCCCTCGGCCTGCGACACCTTCCAGGCGCGCGCGCTGTGAGCGAGGTGGTCAGCCTGCGCCAGGCGCGCAAGCGGGCCGAGCGCGCGACGGCGCGACGCGAAGCCGATGCGAACGCGGCGAAGCACGGGCTGAGCAAGGGCGAGCGCCGCCGCCAGAAGGCCGAGCGCGAGAAGGCGGGCGCGCATCTCGACGGACACCGGCGCGAGACCGAGGACTAGGCCATGGCCAGGCCCGCGAAGCGGTCCCTGACCTTGCGCGGTCACCGCACCTCGGTCAGCCTCGAAGACGAGTTCTGGCGCGCCTTCCGCGAGATCGCCCGGACCGAGGACCGGCCGATCAACGCGCTGGCCGCCGAGATCGACGCCGCCCGCGGATCCGAGACCGGCCTCGCCTCGGCGATCCGTCTGCATGTACTGGCCTGGTACCGGGCGAAATCGTAGGGCGGACCTCGGTCCGCCATCGTCTCGCGGCGGATAGCGGCGGACCGAGGTCCGCCTGGAGCCGAATCCGATCCGGCAGAGCCGGCTCGTCCGCTCTTGAGTCTTGATTTGGCGCAATATCTTATACCAACGGCCACGCCGGCTGACTCTTACTCAGGGGTCGGACACAAGCTCCAGCCGGGCGTTGGGGGCGTTGGGCGTGACGAATGGGCCGCCGGTCTCGACCGT
>NZ_CALAGI010000021.1 GCF_937891315.1 uncultured Amaricoccus sp.
GGCGGTGAGATAGAGGCTCGGGCCTCCCGCCGGTCCCTCCTCCACGCGAACGCGGAACGCGCCGTCGTCGCCGGAGGCGACCTGGGCCAGCTGCGTCGGGGCGTCCGGCCCCGCCGCCCACAGGGTCACGGTCGACCCGGCGATCGGGGCGCCTCCGCCCTCGACCTTGCCGCCGATCTCGATCGGCGCCGCGGCGGCCGCGCCGCCCCCGAGCCACACGGCCAGCAGGGCGCCCCCAAGGGCGAGCTTCCGGGCCGCGGTTGTGCCTCGTTCCATAGATGGTCCTCCCTCGCGCCGCGCGACGGCCGACTCGCGTGTGTTCCGACCGCACCATATATCTTTTCCGCACGTCGCCACAGGCGAGCGTCGACCGGCGCCGGCGGACGTCCGTAACCTGACCGGCGACGATGGCCGCGTCGCGCGCCGACGTCCCGCGGCGAGCGGATCCCGACGAGGAGACGCCGGGGATGCCCGGAATCCTGCCCATCGCCGCCGTCCTCGCCCTCGCCGCGCCACCCGCCTTCGCCCCAGAGCGACGAGATTCTCGCCAAGCAGCTCGCCAATCCGGTGGCGGACCTGATCAGTAGGGACGCGTCAGTCGCGGCACCGCTGTCGAAAGCGGACGCGCTTGGTCGCGCCAGCATCGACATCGGTTCCTCCGTGCGGCTGCCGACCCGGCGACCATACCGCGCCGGCGAGCTCGCATGCACGTTCTTCCCGCGCCTCGACCGTCGAGTTTTCCTGATCGAGACCTGGGAGGGATCCGGTCGTCCTCCGCGGCGACTACCATCCGCCTTCACGGCGATCACATCCTCAAAGGATATTCCCGTCCAGTTCGGACCTTGGCCATGGGGCGAGCGAAATCCGATGACCGCTTCGTGGACCAACCCCCGTTCCGACGGAAGAGCCGCGAACGGCCGCAATCCGCCCTGATCGACCGACCGCTCGGTTCATCGCGCCTCCAGGCAGGACCGAAGCGTCTCGAGGGTTCGCGGGTCCTCCATCTGCGCCACGTTGAAGCGCATGAAGCGTCCGGCCGTGAAGGACGGGCTGAAGGCGTTCCCCGGCGCGAGAACGAGCCCCTTTGCGAGCGCGGCGCGGGCGAGGTCGGCGGCGTCGAGGCCCTCCGGCAGCATGCACCAGAGGAACATCCCCGCCCTCGGCTCGATCCAGGGCTCGACGCCGAGGTCGCGCAGCGCCTGCCCGACCGCGCGCCGCGCCCGGGCGAGCCGGGTCCGCAGGGTCTCCACATGCCGGCGGTATCCGCCATCGGTCAGGGCGGCGCAGACCAGCGCCTCGTTCAGGTGGCCGCCGCCGAAGGCCGTCGCGATCCTCAGGTCGACGAGGCCGTCGAGCCAGTCCGGCCGCGCCGCGATGAAGCCGCAGCGGGCGGCGGCGGACAAGGTCTTGGAGAAGCTGCCGATCTGGATCACCCGGTCGAGCCCGTCGAAGCCGGCGAGGCGCGGCACCGGCGTGTGCTCGAAATCGGCGAAGATGTCGTCCTCGACGATCACGATCCCGTACAGGTCCGCGAGCTTCAGCACCCGGTGCGCGACGGCCGGCGACAGCGTGGCGCCGGTCGGGTTGTGGACCGCCGAATTGGTGATGTAGAGCCGCGGCCGCCGCGCGGCGAGCGCCGCCGCGAAGGCCTCGACGTCGGGGCCGGCGGGCGTAAAGGGCACGCCGACGACCTCGGCCCGGTGGGCGCGGAGCAGCGCCCGAAAGTTGAAATAGCAGGGGTCATCGACGAGCACGGTGTCGCCCGGCTCCAGCAGCAGGCGGCAGATCAGGTCGATCGCCTGGGTGCCGCTTTCGGTCAGCAGGATCTGGTCGGGGGCCGCCTCGACCCCGCGCTCGCCGAGCCGCCGGCCGACGAGTTGCCGCAGCGCCGGCAGGCCCAGGGGCGAGCCGTAGTCGGCGAGCGCGCCCGCCTCGGCCCGCGACAGCGCGCGCAGCGCCCTGCGCAGGCTCGCGTCCGGGAACCACGAGGCGGGCAGCCAGCCGCAGCCGGGCTTGGGCGCGTCGTCCGCGGCCTCGAGCGACTGGCGCGAGATCCAGAGCGGATCGATGGCCCGGTCGAGCTTCGGTCCGACCGCCGAGAGCGCCATGGGCGCGATCTGGTCGGCGACGTAGAAGCCCGAGCCGGGACGCGAGACGATGGCGCCCTCCGCCGCCAGCCGGCCGTAGCCCTCGACCACCGTCGAGACCGAGACCCGGAGCGTCCGCGCCAGCGCCCGCACCGAGGGCAGCTTCGCCCCGGCCGCGAGGCTGCGCGCCGCGATACGCTCGCGGATCGTCGTCCTCACCAGGTCGATGCGGGTGCGTACTGCTTCTTCTGCCATAACAGTTCGTCAAAACCGTGCTGGACCGTAGCTGGCCGACCGGCCCCGCGGCAATCCATAAGCGTCGCCGGAACGGAGGGGCGTCATGGACCGGCCGACGAGCGGATGGGTGAACGGGCTGATCGGGGTCCTGATCTTCAGCGGCTCGCTGCCCGCCACCCGCGTCGCGGCGCAGGGCTTCGACCCGGTGTTTCTCACCGCCGCCCGCGCCGCCATCGCCGGGATGCTCGGCCTCGGCCTGCTGCTCGCGATGCGGGAGCGGCGGCCGGCGCGGGAGCACCTGCCGGCGCTGGCCGTCGTCGCCGCGGGCGTCGTCGTCGGCTTCCCGCTCCTCACCGCGCTCGCGCTCCGGCACATGACTTCGGCGCATTCGATCGTCTTCATCGGCCTCCTGCCGCTCGCGACCGCGATCTTCGGGGTGATCCGCGGCGGCGAGCGACCGCGGCCGGCCTTCTGGGCCTTCTCCGCCCTCGGCGGCGCGCTGGTCGCGGGCTTCGCGGCGCGGCAGGGCGCAGGCGGGTCACTGGCGGGCGACGGGCTGATGCTGGCGGCGATCGTCCTCTGCGGCCTCGGCTATGCCGAGGGCGGGCGGCTGTCGCGCCGGCTCGGCGGCTGGCAGGTGATCTCCTGGGCGCTGGTCCTTTCGCTGCCGCTCACGGCGGCGCTGAGCCTCGCGACCCGACCCGCGACCTTCGCGACCGTCACCCTGCCGCAATGGCTCGGGCTCGGCTATGTCTCGCTCTTCAGCATGCTGATCGGCTTCGTCTTCTGGTATCGCGGCCTCGCGCAAGGCGGCATCGCCGCGGTCGGCCAGCTCCAGCTGATCCAGCCCTTCTTCGGCCTCGCGCTGGCGGCGCTCCTGCTCGGCGAGGCGGTGACGCCCGCGATGCTCGTCGTCTGCGTCGGCGTGATCGGCTGCGTCATCGGCGCCCGCCGCTTCGCCCGGGCGCGGCTGACCGGAGCCGTCCAGCCGGCGCGGTGACGACACCCTGCTGTTGAAGGGCATCGAC
>NZ_CALAGI010000022.1 GCF_937891315.1 uncultured Amaricoccus sp.
CCGCTCGGGCTCTGGCTGATCCGGATCTGGCCGCTGACCCGCAAGCTTTCCGGCGCGCTCGCCGGACGGTTGACCGGCCGGGAGAGCATCGCGCTGAAGACCGGCTACTGGGGCGACATCTGGGACGCCCGGGCCCAATGGCGAGACGGCTATCCACCGCCGGACGGCGGCCGCCCCTGAGCCCCGCCCCCGCTTCTCTCCCGCCCCCCCGACTCCGCCTGGAAGATCCGCATGACCGAGCCTGAGCCCGAACTCCTCGCGCCCGACAGATCTATGGCGGACGGGCCCGTGGCCGGTAAACAGCTCTATATCGCCTGGATCGGCTTCCAGCGGCGGGCGGAGTCGATGCGGCAGTTCCTCGGCTTCGAGCTGCATCATGTCCCGCCGCCCTTTGGCGCCCGCGCGCTGAAGCCGATCGGCTATCTCCTCCAGGCGATCCGCACCGCGCGGATCCTGCGCGCCGCCCGGCCGGACACCGTCTGGCTGCAATCACCACCGGCGGCGCTGCCGCAGCTCGCGCTGGCGTTGCGCTACCTCGGGCGGCGGCGGTTCCGTATCCTGGTCGATGGGCATGACGCGGCCTTCACCCCGCCCTGGTCACGCTTTCCGGGCACGGTCGCGGCGATGAACCGCTGCGACCGTGTGCTGGCGCATAACACGGAGATGCGAGGCGTCGCCGAAGCGCTCGGCATCGCGCCGGAGCGACTTCGGGTACTCGAGGATCCACCGCCCCGGCTCGATCTGGTCGCCCGGCCCCCCACGCCGGAAACGGCGGCGGAAACAGAAACGGCGCCCTATGTGCTCGTGCCCTGCTCCTTCGGCGCCGACGAGCGGGCACTGGTGCCGATGGTGCTGGCGGCCGCGGCGCGGCTGCCGGAGTTGCGCTTCAAGATCACCGGGCGGCGAAGCAAGGCCGAGGCGCTCGGCTTTACAAACGCGGCGTCCGCCAATGTCGATTTCACCGACTATCTGTCGCTGCCGGATTTCGAGGCGCTGCTGGCCGGCGCGGCGGTGGTGCTCGGCATCACCACGCGCCAGAATTCGCAGCTGAGCGTGGCGAACGAGGCGCTCGGCGCGCATTGCGCGCTGGTGCTGTCCGACACCCCCACCCTGCGCGCGATCTTCGGCGCGGCGGCGCTCTTTGCCCGAAACGATCCGGAGAGCTTCGCCGAGACCCTCGCCGAGGCGGTCGCCAGCCGTGACGCGCTCCGCGCCCGCAGCGAGGCGCTGAAGATCCGGCGGCGGTCGAGCTGGCTGGCCGAGGCCAGGGCCGCGAGCGGGATCTAGCAGGCTGCTGAAGAAGTCCGGGCTTGTCGGCGCGTGGGGGTCGTGATTCCGTCCTTCCAAGGGTGAGCAGCATTGGGCGGAACGGGCATGCGGGGAGCTGATCGGAGGACGGGGGAGCTGTTCTCCCATGTCGATCTCGAGTCGCGGATTCCAACGGGCCACCCTTCGCGGAAGATCCGCGAGGTGGTGAACGCGACGCTTCCGTCGATGTCGGCGGACTTCTCGGAGCTTTACTCGCACCTCGGCCGTCCGGGCATGCCGCCGGAGCGGCCGCCGCGGGCGCTGCCGCTGCGATGCTTCTATTCGGCGCGGTCGGAGCGGCTGGAGTTCGACCTCTTGTTCCGCTGGTTCGTCGGGCTCGGGGTGGACGACCCGGTGTGGGACGCGAGCAGCTTCTCGAAGAACCGCGACCGGCCGCTGGCGGGCGAGGTGGCGCGGCGGTTCCTGGCGGAGCTGCTGGCGCGGCCGGAGGTGAAGCGGCCGCTGTCAGCTGAGCATTTCTCGGTGGACGGGACGCTGATCCAGGCCTGGGCGAGCCAGAAGAGCTTCCGGCGCAAGGACGGCGAGGATGAGCCGCCGGGGCCGGGGCGGAACGGCGAGAAGGACTTCAAGGGCGAGAGGCCCTCGAACGCGACGCACGCCAGCACCACCGACCCGGACGCGCGGCTCTACCGCGAGGGCGGTGGCCCGCCGGCGGAGCTCTGCTATCCCGGGCACGCGCTGATGGAGAACCGCGGCGGGCTGATCGTGGGAGGCGTGGCGACGCGGGCGACCGGCGACGCCGAGCCGCTGGCGGCGATCGAGCTCGTCAGGGCCGTGGCCGGCCGGCGGCGGATCACGCTCGGCGCCGACAAGGCCCATGACACGGCCAGTTTCGTCCTGGAGCGCCGCGAGGAGAACGTCACGCCCCACGTCGCCCGGAACATCACCACCACCCGCGGCTCGCGCATCGACGGCCGCGCCACCCGGCACGCGGACTATGCGGTCAGCTTGCGCATCCGCAAGCGGATCGAGGAGGGCTTCGGCTGGGTGAAGGAGGTGGCGGGCCTCGCCCAGGTCAGGCTGCGTGGCTTGGCGCGGGTCGACTTCGCCTTCGTCCTCGGCCTCGTCGCCTGCGACCTGGCGCGGCTGCCGAAGCTCCTCGCCGGAGCCTCGCCGTGAGCGCGCCGATAGACTGCCAGCTGATCGGCCGGTGGCGGATCGTCGCGGCCGACCTCTGGGAGGGCGGCACCCTCGACCTCCGCGGGCCGGCCATGCTGGAGATCCGCGCCGACGGCCATGGCGAGATCGCCTTCGGCGCGCCGCGATCTCGCCTACGGCCACGTCGACGTCTCCTTCGACTGGGAGGGAGACGACGAC
>NZ_CALAGI010000023.1 GCF_937891315.1 uncultured Amaricoccus sp.
CGCCCTCCGGAGGTTTCCTCCGGGCGCGCGTCCGCCGCGACCTGCCACTGGCAGGCCGGCAAGACGCGTCCGCGGGAAATCCGCGAGGATACGGCGAACCTCAAGCGTGGATGCGATTGCCCCGCCCCGACTCACGCATCGTCCGCGCCGAGCACGCCGCGAATCGCGCGCAGGGTCGGCAGCGCCTCGCGCAGGCGGCGGGCGCCGAGTTCCTCCAGCAGGTCGTCGAAGACCGGCCCCATCGCATCCACCGCCCGGTCGCGCGCCGCCTGACCGGCCGGGCTGATGCCGATCCATTTGCGCCGCGCATCCTCCCAGTCAGGACGGACATGGATATAGCCGGCGGCGTCGAGCCGGGCGACGGTGTTGCTGATCGCGCCCTTGCTGACATGGAAGATCCGGGCCAGCTGCGCCGGGGTCTTCTCGCCGCCGAGACGGGCGAAATGGTTCAGCACCATGAAATGCGACAGCTCCATCCCCTTCGGCAGCGCCCGCGACAGGCGTGTCCGGGCGAGTTGCTCGATCATCACGATCTCGCTGAAGAAGACGATCATCAGAGGATCGCGCTCGGGAATGCTCACGATCGTTCTGGCGCCGCGTAGGGCCTGTCGTGGCCGAGCGAGGGCACCATCGCCCGCGCCCGCGCCACCGCCGCGAGATCGAGATCGACCAGCGTCACGCCGACATCCTCGCCGGCGTCGGCCAGAACCTCGCCCCAGGGTGCGACGGCGAGGCTGTGGCCATAGGTCCGCCGCGGCTTGCCCTCCGTCGCTGGATGCGTGCCGGTCTGCGCGGGGGCGAGCACGAAGCAGCCGGTTTCGATCGCCCGGGCGCGCAGCAGCGTGTGCCAATGCGCCTGCCCGGTCGGCACGGTGAAGGCGGCGGGGACTGTCAGGATCTCCGCCCCGGCCTGGGCGAGATCGCGATAGAGCTGGGCGAAGCGCATGTCGTAGCAGACGCTGAGCCCGATCCGCGCCGGCCCGTCGGCCACCACCGCTTGCGCGCCGGGACGAAATCCCGCGGACTCACGGTAGGTTTCGCCACCCGCCAGTTCGACATCGAACATGTGGATCTTGTCGTAGCGCGCGATGATGGCGCCGTCCGGCCCGATCAGGAACGAGCGGTTGGCGAAGCGTCCGTCCGCGTCGCCGGTCTTGAGCGCGAGGCTGCCGATCACCAGCCAGATGCCGAGCTCGGCCGCGACCGCGCGCAACCGGGCAAGGGTCGGGTCGTCCGCTTCGAGACGCAGGACCGCGTTCTGCCGCGCTCGGCTCGAAGAGACGATATTGCTCACTTCCGGTGTCGCGACCAGCATCGCACCGCCCGCCACCGCCTCACGGATCAGGCGCTCGGTCACCGGCAGGTTGGCGTCCGGATCGTCCCCGGAGCAGAGCTGGACCAGCGCGGCCCGCACGCCCTAGCCCGCCAGCAGCGGGTCGAGCTGACCGGCGTGGTCGAGCGCGTAGAGATCGTCGCAGCCGCCGACATGCCGCTCGCCAATGAAGATCTGCGGCACGGTATGCCGGCCGGACATCCGCTCCATCTCGGCGCGGCGGACGGGGTCGCCAGCCACGTTGATCTCCTGGAAACTCGCGCCCTTGCCGGTGAGCAGGCGTTTCGCAGCCGCGCAATAGCCGCAGGTGGGGGTGGTGTAGAGCGTGATCGGCGTCATGCGGGTTTCCGTTGGTAGGGCCCCCGCGACTATAGGCGGCTAGTCCTCGAAAGCAACGCGTGCGAGGACGAGGACATCGACGCGGGCCGCGCCGGGAGCGCGCAAGGTGTCGGCGCAGGCCGAGAGGGTCGCGCCGGAGGTGAGCACGTCGTCGATGAGCAGCACCGCCTTGCCGCGCACCGCCTCCACCCGTCGCGGCGTGACGAGGAAGGCGCCGGCCTGGTTGCGAAGGCGGGTCTCGCGGTTCATCCCCTCCTGCGGCGTGGTGAAGCGACGGCGGGTCAGCAGGTCGACGACCGCCGGCTTGCCCGACAGCGCCGCGAGCCGGCGGGCGAGCTCGGCCGACTGGTTGTAGCGCCGCCGCAGCAGGCGGCGCCAATGCAGCGGCACCGGGGCGATCAGGTCGGTCTCGGCCAGCAGCGGGCGCCCCGCGGTCGCCATCCATCCGGCGAGGGGCTTCACCATGTCGAGCCGGTCGCCGTGCTTCAGCCCGAGGATCACCTTGCGCGCCGCCCCGCGATAGAGCACGGCGGCGCGACCCCGGTCCCAGGCGGGCGGATGCCGCTGGCAGCCTTCGCAGAGATCGGCCGGCCCCGCCTCCTCGCCGATCAGCGGCGTGCCGCATTTGGCGCAGGTCGTGCCGTGGATGAAATGCGTCTCCCGCCAGCAGCCGGGGCAAAGGCCGCCGGGCGCGTCCGTCGGCTCGGCGCAGGCGAGGCAGCGCGGCGGATAGATCACGTTGATCAGCGTGGTTTTCAGCGCTTCCAGCATGGCAATGCCCGCCTTCCCGATCTATGTCCGGCGGTGAGGATCCGCCATGCCGCCGCCGCCCATCCTGTTCGACCCCGACCTTCTCGCCCGCCGCCGGGCGCGGGCCGAGCGCATGCCCGAGGATTTCCTGCGTCGCGCCGTGGCCGAGGAGCTTTCAGAGAGGCTGAAAGAGGTTAACCGAAGCTTTCGCGCCCCCGCGATCATCGGACCGCGCGGCGCGCTCTGGGCCGAGGCGCTCGACCTCGCCGGGGCGCGGCTGGTGCCAGACCGCGAGATTCTCGATCTCGAACCCGAGGCGCATGACCTCGTGATCCATGCGTTGGCGCTGCATTGGGCCAATGACCCGGTGGGCCAGATCGCGCAGGCGCGGCGGGCGCTCAGGCCCGACGGACTGTTTCTCGGCGCGCTCTTCGCCGGCGAGACCTTGCGCGAATTGCGCGAGGCACTGTCCCATGCCGAGATCGATGTCCTCGGCGGGCTCAGCCCGCGAGTGGCGCCGATGGGCGAGATCCGCGAGCTTGGCGGGCTGTTGCAGCGGGCGGGCCTCGCGCTGCCGGTGGCGGACGGATTGCGCTTCGACGTGACCTATCCCGATCCCTTCCGCCTGATGCGCGACCTCCGGGCGATGGGCGAGACCGGCGTGATGGTCGACCGTCTGCGCCGGCCGACTCCGCGCGCCGTCTTCGCCCGCGCCGCCGCGCTCTATGCCGAGCGGTTCGCCCTGCCGGACGGGCGGCTGCCGGCGACCTTCGAGGTGGTGGTGCTGACCGGCTGGGCGCCCGCGCCGCAACAACAGAAACCACTGCGGCCCGGATCGGCCCGTGTCCGCCTCGCCGACGCCCTCGGCGTCCCCCAACGAAACGCCGGCGAGGAACCGGGCGGCTGACGGCCGCGATTTGCAGGGACAAGCCATGGATTCAGCACCGTTCCAGACCACCCCGGACGCGGCCCGCCCGGCCTTCTCCGGCCTCGAGCATCCGAAGCTGTCGCCGGCCCGGGTCGGCGTTGTGCTGTCGAATCTCGGGACGCCGGATGCGACGAACTACTGGTCGATGCGCCGTTATCTGAGCGAATTTCTGTCCGACCGGCGGGTCATCGACTATTCGCCGCTATTCTGGCAGCCGCTGCTCCAGCTCGTGATCCTGACCAGGCGGCCGTTCACTTCCGGCAGGAACTACGCGAGCATCTGGAACACCGAGCAAGACGAAAGCCCGCTGCTCATCACCACCCGCGGCCAGGCGGCGGCGGTGGCGGAGCGGGCGCGCGCGGCCTATGGCGACCGGGTTCTGGTCGATTTCGCCATGCGGTACGGCAATCCCTCGACCGCCTCGGTCATCACCGGGCTGCGGGAACGGGGCTGCGAGCGGATCGTCTTTTTTCCGCTCTATCCGCAATATTCCGCGCCGACCACGGCGACGGCCAATGACGAAGCGTTTCGGACGCTGATGGCGATGAAATGGCAGCCGAGCCTCCGCACGGTTCCCGCCTATCACGATGATCCGCTCTATATCGAGGCGCTGGCGCAATCGGTGGAGCGGATCTACGCCGGGCTCGACCGTCGCCCCGACCTGCTGGTGACAAGCTATCACGGCATGCCGGAGCGCTATCTGGCCGAGGGCGATCCCTATCATTGCCAGTGCCGCAAGACGACGCGCCTGCTCCACGACCGGCTCGGGTTCGCCGAGGGAGAGGTCGTCGTCACCTTCCAGTCGCGCTTCGGGCCGGAGGAATGGCTGAAGCCCTATACCGTCGAGGAAGTGGCGCGACTGGCTCGGGCGGGCAAGAAGCGAATCGCGGTGATGGCACCGGCCTTCTCGTCCGATTGCGTCGAGACGCTGGAGGAGATCAACGGCGAAATCCGTCATGCCTTCGAAGCGGCCGGCGGCGAGGAGTTCGTCTATGTTCCCTGCCTGAACGAAGACACGGCCCATATCGACATGATGATGTCGATCCTGGGCCGTGAACTTGCCGGATGGGTCTAGGCCGATCGGGTCAGTGCCCGACCGCGGCGGCGGCGCGAGATTCGCGCTCAGACGTGTTCGCGCGCCCGCGGAGCCACGATATCGCGCGGACGCGTCGTCACCGTCGAAATGTCACCCGTGGCGCAGCGGATCGGCTGCCCCCGATAGATCGAGCGACCATCGCGCACCACAACCTCGCCACTGGCCAGCGCCTCGACGAATTCCCCCTGGATCGAGAGACAGCTTGACACCTGAATTGTCTGGAACGTCATCGCTTCCACCCTATTTGGGGACACCGTCCCGCTTTTTCCCAAAGGTTAACCGCGCGTCGATTGTGTGTCACGATTATTTCGCGAAACCAAGTCGAAAGTGCAACATCCGAAAAGGCACCTTAAGCCTGTGGTTGCACGGCGACAGTGGAATTCCCGCGCCTATAGCAGATCGCGCAGCACGGGGATGAGCGGCAGATCGGCCGGGGGCATCGCAAAACGCACCAGATCGGCCGCGCGCACCCACCGAAGCGCCTGGTGTTCGCGCGGCCGCGGAGTGCCCTGCCACCGCCGGCAGACAAAGAGCGGCATCAGCAGGTGAAAGTCATCATAGGCGTGGCTGGCGAAGGTCAGCGGCGCGAGGCAACTCGCCCAGGTATCGATCCCGAGCTCCTCCTCGAGCTCGCGAATCAGGGCGGCCTCGGGGGTTTCGCCGGCTTCGATCTTGCCACCGGGAAACTCCCAGAGGCCCGCCATCGCCCGCCCCTCCGCCCGCTGGGCGATCAGGACGCGCCCGTCGGGATCGACCAGCGCGACGGCCGCGACCAAGACCAGCTTCACGCCGGCTCCGCTCTCACGAGCGATAGTCCGCGTTGATCTCGATATAGCGATGCGTCAGGTCGCAGGTCCAGACCGTCGCGGCGCCGTCATCGATTCCGAGATCGACGCCGATCACCAGTTCGGCCTGTTTCATGTAGGCGGCGCCCGCCGCCTCGGCATAGCCGGGCGAGACCCAGCCGTTTTCCGCCACGAGGATATCGCCGAACCGGATCGAGAGACGGTCGCGCTCGGCCTTCTCGCCGGACTTGCCCACCGCCATGACGACGCGGCCCCAGTTCGGATCCTCGCCGGCGACGGCGGTCTTTACCAGCGGTGAATTGGCGATCGACAGGCCGACCCGCCGCGCGGCGACGTCGCTCTCGGCGCCGGTAACCTCGATGGTGACAAGTTTCGTCGCGCCCTCGCCATCCCGCACCACCTGCAGCGCGAGGTCGCGCATCACGCCGCCCAGCGCGGCGCGGAACACCTCGGCCCGCGGATCGTCCAGCCGCTCGATCCGGGCCATCGGCGCGCGCCCGGTCGCCGCCAGCACCAGCGTGTCCGAGGTCGAGGTGTCGCCATCGACGGTGATGCAGTTGAAAGTCGTCTCGTTCAGGCCCGCGACCATCTCGCGCAGGGGCTCGGCCGCGATGGCGGCGTCGGTGAAGATGAAGACCAGCATCGTCGCCATGTCGGGGGCGATCATGCCCGATCCTTTGGCGAAGCCGGCGATCGAGACCGGAACCCCGTCGATCTCCACTCGGGCGGTGGCGCCCTTGGGGAAAGTGTCGGTGGTCATGATCGCCCGCGCGGCCAGCGCGGCGGCGCCTGGCTCCAGCCGGTCGCGCAGCTCGGCCAGCTTCACGGCGATACGCTCGGCCGGGAGCGGTTCGCCGATCACGCCGGTCGAGGCGACGAAGACATGATCGGCCGGCACGCCCAGCGCAGCGGCGGTGGCATCCACCGTCACGCGCACCGCGTCGCGGCCGACCGCGCCGGTGAAAGCGTTGGAATTGCCGGAATTCGCCACGATGGCAAAGCCGCCGCCGCCCCCGCCGGCGCGCAGGGCGGCGAGCTTCTCCTCGCACCAGAGCACCGGCGCGGAGCGTGTGGCGGAACGGGTGAAAACTCCGGCGATCGCGGCGCCCGGGGCGATCTCGGCCAGCATCACGTCGAGCCGGCCCTTGTAGCGCACCCCGGCCTCGGCGGCGGCGAAGCGCACACCGTCGATCACCGGCAGTTCGGGAAAGCCTCCGGCGGGGGCGAGCGGCGAGATCGACGGCTTCGCCTTGACCGGCGCGACCTCCGACTTGCCGGACTTGCGCTTCTTCTTGTTCTTGCCCATCGCCGCCCCGCCGCCAGCTTACTCTTTGTTGACGAGATCGCTTTCGCGGATCGCGGTCGCGGGGACCGCCTCGGCGCTCATCTCGATCTTGGCGCCACCGCGCAGCGTTTCGAGCTTGGCCTGCAGCGCCTCCTGATGCAACTGCGCCTCGATCTGCGGCTTCACCTGGTCGAGCGGCGGCGGCGCGGACTCGCGCTTGGCGTTGAGCTTGACGATATGCCAGCCGAACTGGGTCTGGATCGGCCCGGCGACCGCGCCCGGCTCCAACGCGACGACGGCCGTCTCGAATTCCGGCACCATCTGGCCGGCGGAGAACCAGCCAAGTTCACCACCCGACTGGGCCGAGCCATCGGTGGAGTTGGCCTTGGCGAGCTCGGCGAAATCCGCCCCACCCTTGATCTCGTCGAACAGCTTCTTCGCCGCGTCCTCGGTTGCGACGAGGATGTGCGAGGCGTCGTATTCCGGCTTCGGCTGGAAGTCGGCGACCTGCTTGTCATAGGCGGCCTGCACGGCGGCGGCGTCCACCGGCTCGGCCATGGTCGCTTCCGCCACGCGGCCGGCGAGCGCGCCGCGCCGCTCGTTCTCCAGCATGAGCTTCACCGCGAGGGGATCGCTGTCGGGCGAGGCCGAGACCGTCTCGGCCAGAAGCGCCTGATCGACCAGCTGCTGCACGATGCCGGTCATCAGTGTCTCGTCCGGCAGGTTCTGGTACTGTTCAGGTAGCTGGTCGCGCATCGCGATGACATTGCCGAGCGTGATCGGGGTGCCATTGACGGTGGCGACGACGGTGGAGGCATCGTAGACGGCCGGATCCGCGGCGAAGGCCGACATTGGAGGCACGAGCGCGGTGCCCGCCAGAAGCCCGGCGATGAGAAGGCGGCGCATGTCTTGTTCTCCTGTTCGCGCCCATACGAAGCGGGCGGCGTATGAATTTCGTGGCGATGACCCCGGATCGGGGCGCCGTTGACAGCCGCGAGCGCGCCGCTTACATCCCTAGCCGGTCGAGATCGGCCGTTCGCGCAGGGCGCAGGCTTAGACCGTTCGGCGCCGGTGAACAAGCGCCCCCGTCATGACATTTCGGTGGGCTGGGACGAGGCGGCGGGGCGCGGAATCTGTGCCGCGCCGTCGGTATTTGGGGACGACAGGCCGATGCTGGGATTGGGCACCATTGCCAAGAAGGTCTTCGGAACGCCGAACGACCGCAGGGTCAAGGCCACGCGCCCGATGGTCGAGCGGATCAACGCGCTCGAGCCGGATTTCCGCGCCCTGAGCGACGCGGGCATCCGCGACAAGACCCAGGAATTCCGCGACCGTCTCGCGCACAAGGGCGAGACGCTGGACGACCTGCTGCCGGAAGCCTTTGCAAACGCTCGCGAAGCCGCGCGGCGGGCGCTCGGCCTGCGTCCTTTCGACGTGCAGCTCGTCGGCGGCATATTCCTGCATCAGGGCAATATCTCGGAGATGAAGACCGGCGAGGGCAAGACGCTGATGGCGACGCTGCCGGTCTATCTCAACGCGCTGGCCGGTCGCGGCGTGCATGTCGTCACGGTCAACGACTATCTCGCCCGGCGCGACGCGGAATGGATGGCCAAGGTCTATCACTCGCTCGGCCTCACTGTCGGCGTGGTCGTCCCCGGCATGTCGGAGACCGACAAGAAGGTCGCCTACGACGCCGACGTGACCTATGCCACCAACAACGAACTCGGCTTCGACTATCTGCGCGACAACATGAAGTCGGAGCTGTCCCAGGTCCTGCAGCGTGATCACTATTTCGCTATCGTCGACGAGGTCGATTCGATCCTGATCGACGAGGCGCGCACTCCGCTCATCATTTCCGGCCCGAGCCAGGACCGGTCCGATCTCTATGTCACCATCGACAAGCTGATCCCCGAACTGACCGCCGAGCACTACGATCTCGACGAGAAGCAGCGCAGCGCGACGCTGACCGAGGACGGCAACGAATATCTCGAGCGGCGGCTGCGTGAGCTCGATCTCTTGAAACCCGAGGATTCGCTCTACGACCCCGAGAGCACCACCCTCGTCCATCACGTGACCCAGGCCCTGCGCGCGCATGTGCTCTTCAAGCGCGACAAGGACTATATTGTCCGCGACGGCGAAGTCATGCTGATCGACGAGTTCACCGGCCGCATGATGACCGGCCGGCGGTTGAGCGAAGGGCTGCACCAGGCCATCGAGGCCAAGGAGAGGGTGCAGATCCGGCCCGAGAACGTCACGCTGGCGAGCGTCACCTTCCAGAACTATTTCCGCCTCTACGAGAAGCTGGCCGGCATGACCGGCACGGCGGCGACCGAGGCCGAGGAATTCTTCGAGATCTACAAGCTCGGGGTGGTCGAGATCCCGACCAACAAGCCGATCGCCCGCGCCGACCATGACGACCAGGTGTTCCGCACCTCGGCCGAGAAATATGCCGCGATCGTCGAGGAGATCGGCCGCGCCCATGAGGCGGGTCAGCCGATCCTCGTCGGCACCACCTCGATCGAGAAGTCCGAGATGCTGTCCGGTCTCCTGAAGCAGGCCGGCGTGCCGCACAATGTTCTGAACGCCCGCTATCACGAGCAGGAAGCCCGCATCATCGCCGAGGCGGGCGTACCCGGCGCGGTGACGATCGCGACCAACATGGCGGGGCGCGGTACCGACATCCAGCTCGGCGGCAATGTCGAGATGCATGTGATCGACGCGCTGGAGAAGGACGAGGCCGGCGCCGATCCCGCCGCGATCCGCGAGCGGGTCGAGACCGAGGTCGCGACGCGCAAGGAACAGGCGCTGGCCGCCGGCGGGCTCTATGTGCTCGCGACCGAGCGGCACGAGAGCCGGCGCATCGACAACCAGCTGCGCGGCCGCTCCGGCCGCCAGGGCGACCCGGGCCGGACGAATTTCTACCTCAGCCTCGAGGACGATCTCATGCGGATCTTCGGGTCCGAGCGGCTCGATTCCATGCTCGGCAAGCTCGGCATGAAGGAAGGCGAGGCGATCATCCATCCCTGGGTGAACAAGGCGCTCGAGAAGGCGCAGGGCAAGGTCGAGGCGCGCAACTTCGACATCCGCAAGAACCTGCTGAAGTTCGACGACGTGATGAACGACCAGCGCAAGGCGATCTTTGCCCAGCGCCGCGAGATCATGGAGAACCAGGACCTGTCCGAGGTGGTGGACGACATGCGCCACCAGGTGGTCGAGGATCTGGTGACCGAGCATGTTCCGGCCCGCGCCTATGCCGACCAGTGGAACGTCGAGGGGCTGGCCGAGCGGGTGGCGCATGTCTTCAACCTCGAACTGCCGATCGTCGCCTGGGCCGACGAGGAGGGCGTCGATGACGAGAATATCCGGGAGCGCCTGACCGCCGAGACCGACGCCAAGATGGCCGAGAAGCTCGCCCGCTATGGCGCCGAGACCATGCGCGCCATCGAGAAGCAGGTGCTGCTGCAGACCATCGATCAGAACTGGCGCGAGCATCTCGTCACGCTGGAGCATCTGCGCAGCGTGGTCGGCTTTCGCGGCTATGCCCAGCGCGACCCGCTGAACGAATACAAGTCCGAGGCCTTCCAGCTGTTCGAGGGGCTGCTGAACAAGCTGCGCCTCGAAGTCACCCGCATGCTCGCTCATGTCCAGGTGATGACCCAGGAGGAGCAGCAGGCGATGATCGCCGAGATGCAGGCCCGGGCGCAGGCCGCCCAGTCCGTCAATCTCGCCGCCGCCGACGCCGCGGAGGCGGCCTTCAACGCGCCCGCGCGCGAACCGGCGCTGGCCGCCGCCGGCCCGGCGCCCGCGCCGGCCGGTCTGGCAACGCCGGCGGGAGTGGCCGTCGAATCCGACGATCCCGCCACCTGGGCGCGCAGCGGGCGCAACGATCCCTGTCCTTGCGGTTCCGGCAAGAAATACAAGCACTGCCACGGCCGGGTCTGACGGGAACGTCATGACGGGACGCGGTGAGGCGGAGCCCGAGATCGCGGCCTATCTCGCGTTCTTCCGGGCCGCCGAGGCGCTGAAGGACACCCTGCGCAGCGGCCACACCGCGCGGGGGCGGCCCGAGAGCACCGCCGAACACACGTGGCGGCTCTGCCTGATGGCGCTGACGCTCGAGGATGCGTTGCCGGGTGTGGATGTCGGCCGGCTCCTGCGGCTCCTCATCCTGCATGACCTCGGCGAGGCGATCGGCGGCGACATTCCGGCGCCGGAACAGGGCACCGACAAGACCGCCGACGAGCGGGCCGATTTTCTGCGCCTGCTGGCGCCGCTGCCCGACGCCGGACGGGCGCGGCTGCTGGCGCTCTGGGACGAATATAACGCCGCGGCGACGCCGGAGGCACGGCTGGCCAAGGGGCTCGACCGGCTGGAGACGGTGCTCCAGCATACCCAGGGGGCCAATCCGCCGGATTTCGACTATGAATTCAATCTCGACTACGGTCGGACCCATACCGACGCGCATCCGCTGATCGCCGCGCTGCGGGCACCGGTCGATGCCGAGACCGAGCGGCTGGCCCGCCTGCGCGGCCGCCGCTGACCGTTCATTCAAGGACGAAACAATCCTCGATCCGCCCACCGAACGGCTCGCCTCGGTGTGCGAAGTTGAGGACAAGGTCGCTGTCGGGCGGGCCGGGATCATTATGGCCGAAGGTGGGTCCGGTGACCTCGGACAGCGAATTCCGCGGCGACCGGGGTGACGCGGGTCTTGTCGTTCGGCGTGAGGGTCGTCGGGTGAAGGGTCCGGTCGCGCTGGAAAGCTCGGTTGTCATGGCGCCCCGCGGATAGGCATATCTCTCCGGCGGCGATGGATGGAGCCGGGGTCATGCCATCGTCGGCGAACAGGTCGGACGCTGGTATTCGGTCCGGGACTATCCTATAGAATTCGCGTCGAACCTCGGCTGAGTGGAGCCGTCGCGGGCGTGGCGGAATGGTAGACGCAGCGGATTCAAAATCCGCCGTAGCAATACGTGTCGGTTCGAGTCCGACCGCCCGCACCATTTCCCTCCCTCATCGGAGGCGCCTCGGAACCACGGGTCGCGGACACATCAACCATCGCCGGGCGGGTCCTCGAACGTGCCGAAACCGTCGCACGGTGGAACGGCGACGGCCTCGGGCGGTGCGAGCCGAACATTGACGGTGACGCGCCTGCGCCCGCCCTTCCCGACATCACCTCCAGACTGCGATGCCTCGCCGGTCAAGCGAGTTCCATCGTCGGGCGGAATGCCGCGAAACCGACGGGCCGGCGCCGATCGCCGGCCTCGCACGGAGAGGAGTCGCGGCCGCGGGGGGCAATCCGCCAACCAGCCGGACGCGATCGCAGAGGCGGCGCTGGTCACTCCCGGCCAGCCCAGGGGACAAAGACCGCCTCGACGCGGCGCACGGTGAACTCGAGCACGAAGGCGATCGCGGCGATGATCAGGATGCCGAGGATCACCACCTCGGTGACGAGGAAGTTCGCCGCCGACTGGATCATGAAGCCGAGCCCCTGGTTCGCCGCGATCAGTTCCGCCGCGACCAGCGTGGTCCAGCCGGTCCCGAGCGCGATGCGCAGGCCGGTGAGGATCGAGGGCAGGGCGCTCGGCAGGACAACGAAGCGAATGACCTGACCCGGCGAGGCCCCCAGCGCGCGGGCGGCGTTGATCCGGTCGCGGCTGACGCCGCGCACCCCGGCGGCGGTGGAGAGCGCGATCGGCGCCAGCATTGCAATGCCGATCACCAGCACCTTGGATGGCTCGCCGATGCCGCACCAGATTATGATCAGCGGCAGGTAGGCGAGCGGAGGGATCGGTCGCAGGAATTCCAGCAGAGGGTCGAAGATCCCCCGCCCGACCGGCGACATGCCGATGGCAAGGCCGACCGGGACGCCGACGGCGACCGACGCCACGAGGGCGGCGAACACCCGCTTCAGGCTCGCGGCCAGATGTTCGAGCAGCGTCGCGTCGGCATATCCGTCGCGGGCGACCGACACGAACTTCGTCGCCACCGCCAGCGGCGAGGGCAGGAAGACCGGCGACACGAGGCGCAACTCGGTCGCGGTCGCCCAGGCAAGCAGAATGGCGAGGATGGTCAGCAGGCTGATGCGCCGCACGCTCCAGAACGAGCCCTCGCGCTCGGCGGACGGCCGTGGCGCATCGCTCGCCCAGTCCGTGCCGACATTGGTCTGCGATCCACTCATGCGGGTTCTCCTTCGAGGATGGAGGCGCCGAGCTCGGCGCGGGCCTCGGCGAATTCGGGCGCGGCCTTGATGTCGCGCACCGACTCGCCGGCACGGTAGCGGCGGGCGAAGCCGGTCTCGAACACCCGGACGATACGGCCGGGCCTCGGCGCCATCACCACGACGCGGGTGCCGAGCAGCAGTGCCTCGTCGATGCCGTGCGTGACCATCAACACGCCGATCGGGCTCGCCACCCAGATGTCGAGCAGCAAGGTCTGCATCTGCTCACGGGTCAGCGCGTCGAGCGCGCCCAGGGGTTCGTCCATCAGCAGGAAGCTCGGCTCGGCGGCCAGCGCCCGGGCGAGACCGAGGCGCTGGCGCATGCCGCCCGACAACTCCCAGATCGACTTGTCGCCCAGATCGCCGAGCTTGACCTGCGCGAGCAACGCGTCGGCGCGCGCCCGGCGTTCGGCCTTTGGCACGCCGCGCACCTTGAGCGCGAAGGCGACGTTCTCCGCCACGCTGAGCCAAGGGAACAGCGCCCCGCTCTGCAGCACAACCGCGCGGTCGGCGTCGGGACCGGCTATCGGCCGGCCATCGATGGTCGCGCTTCCTTCCGTCCACGGCGCGAATCCCGCGGCGACGTTCAGCAGCGAGGTCTTGCCGCAGCCGGAGCGGCCGGTCAGCACGACGAAGTCCCCGGTCGAAATCAAGAGCGAGGCCCCGGCCACAGCGGGTTCGGAGGCGCCGTCGTAGCGGATGGTGATGTCGGTGAGTGCGAGTCTGGCCATGATGTTGATTCTCGAAACAAGAAAAGTCCCGGCCCGCGTTCGGACCGGGAAAGCGTGGGAGGGAAAGCCGCCTAGTTCACCTTCGCGGCGTCGATGACGTAGTCGGCGGAGACATAGGCGCTGTAATCGCCGAGCGCGGCCTCGATGCGCCCCTGCTCCTTCAGAAACTCCGAGGTCGCCGCGATCGCCGTGACCGTGGCCCCGCCGAGATATGCGTCGGACGCCTGGTCAGCCAGCGGCGGGAAGACATATCCCTTGAGCAGCGTGGGCACATCCTCGACCTTGGCGCCGGTCAGCCGCGCGATCTCCCTGGCCTGGTCGGAGCTGGCGTTCCAGGCGGCCGGATTGGCGAGGAAACTGGCGTAGGTATCGCCGGTCACCTTGACGAAGCCGCGCACGGCGTCGGGGTGCGCTTCGGCGAAATCCTTGCGTACGATCCAGGCGTCGAATGTCGGTGCGCCCCATTCGGCCACCTGAGCGGAGTCAAGGATCACCTCGCCGCTCTCGCGGATCTGGCCAAGGGCCGGGTCCCAGATATAGGCCGCGTCGATGTCGCCGCGCTCCCAGGCGGCCGCGATCTCCGGCGGGCGCAGATTCAGGATCTCGACCTTGGCGGGATCGACGCCCTCGTGCCGCAGGGCGGCGAGCAGGCTGTAGTGCGTCGTCGAGACGAAAGGCACCGCGACCTTCTTGCCGACGAGGTCGGCTACGCTCGCGACGCCGCTGCCGTCGCGGGCGACCAGCGCCTCGGACTCGCCGATCAGTCCGACGATGTAGATCGTCTCGATCGGCAGCTCCCGGCTCGCCGCCGCCGCGAGCGGACTCGATCCGACATAGCCGATGTCCAGCGCGCCGGAAGCGATCGCGGCGATTACATCGGCGCCGCTGTCGAACTTGCGCCAGTCGATGGTGGCACCCGTCGCGGCCTCGTAGGTTCCGGCGGCCTGGGGCACCTTGGAAGGTTCGACCACCGTCTGGTAGCCGATGGTGAGCTTGAGGTCATCGGCGAAGCCGGCGGCCGGCAGGGCAAGCGCGATCAGCGCCGCTCCGAATGTGAGCAGTCGTTTCATGTCGGTTCTTTCTGGAACTGAACTAAGGGGAGTCGTCGCGGCCTACGCCGCCGCGTGGGGTCCGCCTTGGAGGCGACATCGATTGATTGGCTTTTGGTTGCGCATGGTCAGCTCCTCGACCTCAAACCTGCGGGGTGAATGGGAAATAGTCAATGAAATCCGCGCACTGTTCGATCCGGCGTTTGGAGCATCGTGTGCTTCGCAAGCGCCCGATGACGGATCAAATCCTCTCCTCGCGCGTTGGCCGCCGGCGTTCGCGACATTCCGCGGCTCACGCCGGCGCCATCGGCGCTCAGCGGCGCGATCCGGGCGCGCCGGGCGTGTTTCCGCGGCGTGTGGCGGTCCAGAGCGAGCGCTCCGAACCCGCTTGACGGTCGGTCTCGACAAGGCTGAGGGATATTCCTGCGCGCATGCCGGCGGCCGCCATGCATCAACGCCGCCGGGAAACCCCGACCGGACTCATCCGTCCCGGCGGACACACCGGAGCAATATCCGACCGGACGGGATCGTCTGGTGGTCAGGATCTTGCGACAGATCAATATTCCGGAACGGACGGCCCGGTTCTGCCGGGGCGGCTTTCGCCCTAGTCGGGGGCGAGCATGTATCCGGAGCCGCGGACGGTCTGCAGGTAGCGCGGCGCCCTGGGGTCGATCTCGATCTTGCGGCGGAGGCGGGTGATCTGGACATCGACGGCTCGTTCCTGCGACTGGGCGTCGCCGCCGCCAAGATTTTCGACCAGCTCGATACGCGTAACCGGCTCGTGCGCGTGGGCGGCGAAGATGCGCATCAGCATCGCCTCGGTCGCGGTCAGCCGGATCGGCTCGCGCCCGCGCCAGAGCTCGCCGCGCGTCAGATCGTAGCGCACCTCGCCGAGATGCAGCGTCTTCGGCGGTTCCGACTTCGGCGCCGGTTTTGGCACCCGGCGCAGGATGGCGTTGATCCTCAGGAGGAGTTCCCGCGGCTCGAACGGCTTCGGCAGATAGTCGTCGGCGCCCGCCTCGAGGCCCCGGATCCGGTCGTCGGCGTCGCCGCGCGCGGTCAGGAGCAGGATTGGCGTCGACAAATGCTCGCGCAGCGCGGCGGTCAGCGTCAGCCCGTCCTCGCCCGGCATCATCACGTCGAGCACGATCATGTCGAACTCCAGCCCTTCGAGCAGTCCGCGGGCATGGGCCGCGTCGCGCGCCACCGTCACCATGAAACCGCTCCGGATCAGGAATTTGCGCAGCAGATCGCGGATCCGCGCATCGTCATCGACGACGAGCACATGGGCGAACGCGGCGGGGGCGGGCTCCGCCCGGGGATCGTTCGCCCGGGAATCGTTCATGGGCGCGAGGTTTCCAGCGAGCGCAACACATGGTCGCGCAGCTCCGCGTCGATCATCTGCTCCAGGACCTTGCGAAAGCCGTGTACCGCTTCGGGGCCGGCGCTTGAGAAGGCGCCGCGCATGCGCCGGCGCTGGGCGGCGGAAAGTTCCTGCTCCAGCTGACGCCCGGCCTCGGTCAGGAAGAGATTGCGCTGGCGACGGTCGTCGCGCCCGACCCGCGCCTGCACGAGACGGTCATCGACCAGCTGGCGCAGCACGCGGTTCAGGCTCTGTTTCGTCACGCGCAGGATGTCGAGCAGCTCGTTGACCGTCAGGCCGGGACGGCGATTGATGAAATGGATCGCGCGGTGATGCGCCCGGCCGTAGGCCCGTTCCTCGAGGATGCGGTCGGGATCGGCGGTGAAGCCGCGATAGGCGAAGAACATGAGCTCGATGCCCTGGCGCAGCTGCTCGTCGGTGAGGAACAGAAGCTGCTCTCCCCGGTTCGGAGACACCGAGAAGCCGGTCTGGGGCATGGGATCCTCCGTTGTTCCGGGGCGTGCCCGGTTGCGCGCAGTTTATGTCAGGCATGTTGACATTCCAAGCGCCAAATGGTATCCCGGCGGCCGTTGGGCGAAATAAACTGTCCCCTTGGATCTCTAGCGCGCAACTATCGAAAACATGAGAGGGCAATAGCGATACGAATCGCGCGCCCGAAGGCAATCGAAGGATCGGACAAATGGCTGGGGCCTATGACAATCGCGACGGAGTCATCTGGATGGACGGCGCCTTCGTGCCCTGGCGCGAGGCCAAGGTTCACGTCCTGACCCATGCGCTGCATTATGCCAGCGCGGTCTTCGAAGGCGAGCGGGCCTATAACGGCGTGATCTTCAAGAGCGCGGAACATACCGAGCGGTTGCTGAAATCCTGCGACTATCTCGAAATGCCGCATCCCTACTCCTTCGACGAGATCGAGGCGGCGAAAAACGACGCACTGAAGAAGAGCGGCCTCGACGACGCCTATGTCCGGGCGCTGATCTGGCGCGGCTCGGGCGAGGACATGGGCGTCGCCTCGGCGCGCAATCCGGTGCATCTCGCGATCGCCGTCTGGGAATGGGGCGCCTACTATGGCGACGCCAAGATGAAGGGCGCCAGGCTCGACATCTCGAAATGGAAGCGGCCGAGCCCCGAGACCATCCCCTCCTTCGCCAAGGCGAGCGGCCTCTACATGATCTGCACCATGTCCAAGCACGCCGCCGAGGCCAAGGGCTGCTCCGACGCGATCATGCTGGACTATCGCGGCTACGTGGCCGAGGCGACCGGCGCCAACGTGTTCTTCGTGAAGGGCGACGAGGTGCATACGCCGCTGCCCGACGCCTTCCTCAACGGCATCACCCGACAGACGGTGGTCGCCATGCTGCGCGAGCGTGGGGTTAGGGTGGTGGAGCGGCACATCCTCCCCGAGGAGATGGCGGATTTCGAGCAGTGCTGGTTGACCGGCACCGCCGCCGAGGTGACGCCGGTCGGATCGATCGGCGACTATACGTTCGAAGTGGGCGAGCTGACGCGGCGGATCGCCGACGACTACGAGAAGCTGGTGCGCGGGCAGCTGGTCAGCGCCTGATCCTTCCACCGGCCGGCGGCGCGATCAGGCGCCGCCGCAATCCCGGGCGAGGCCGCGCAGGAGTTCGGCGCCCCGGTCGAGGCGCGACTCGAGCACGCGATCGGCGCTGAGGAACGGCGTGAGGCGGGCGGCGCGGGCGAGTTCACGGGCCGCCACCACCGCCCGAACCTTGTCGCGGACCCGGGCGCGGAGTGTCGGGGGCGGGCGGTCGGCGACGGGCGGGGCTTCGGGGTCGAAGGTCGCCGCGGCGTCCTTGCCCGATACTTCCTTCGCCGGGGCGCCGCGGCGGACGAGGCCGCGGAGGCGGGTGATCGGCGCGAAAAGTTCCAGCGCCTCGAACCGCACCTCCATGCTGTCGGTCCAGTCGAGCCATTTGAATATCTTGAAGCCGCCGACCCCGCTGCGCACCGGGCGCCAGGGCACGCGAAAGGCGTCGGCGAGGATCGCCGCGTGCAGCGATTCCGCCAGCACGAGGCGCGAGCCGGCGATGGCGCGGATCACCTCCTGCGAGTCGCCCCGGGGCGAGAGATAGCCGATGCCCGCCGACCGGCAGATCGCCGACCAATCATAGTCCGGGTGAACGTCGCTTTCCCAATGCGGCACGAAAAGGGTCTGGCCGCCGGTGGCGCGTTCGGCGAACCGCGGCAGGCGGGCGGTCATCACCGCGCTGTCGGTGAGCGCGGCCGTGGCCGGCAGGCCGAGCGCGGCGGCGGTGCGCGGGCCGCGCACGAAGCGGATGTCCCAGTCGGCCGGGTCCATCGGCGGCGGCTGGCCATAGCCGGCGCCCGCGCCGGCGACGATCTTGACGCCGGCCGGCAGCGCGAGACCGGTGGTCAGCAGCGAGCCGACGCCGATCAGATGCCCCGGCGCCGCCCAGTCGCGCCAGCCGGGCAGCACGTCGTCCCAGAACCACTGGTTCATGTCGTCGCCGAAATTGCCGCGCGGCGCGTGCCAGTGAAAAAGCTGCACCGGGGTATCTCCGTTTCAGGTGAGGAGGATGAGGGTTCCCGGCTGCTCAGTCGCCGGTCAGGAGCGCGTCGCGGCTGGAGAAGCTGATCTCGATCTCCTCGCCCGGGACCGGGGGGCGGCTGGCCGTGTTGTTGAAGATATCGAGGCTGATCGGCGCGGCGCCGACCATGGCCCGGATCCGCACCACCGAGCCGAGAAAGCTGACATCGCGCACCGGCGCCCGGATCGTCACGTCGTTGTCCGGGCGGGCGCCGAGCAAGATCGCCTCGGGCCGCAGCGACAGGGTCACCGCGCGCCCCGCCGGCCCTTCGACCGGTTGGCCGAGGGCGACGGTCTGGCCGGCGATCTCGCAGGCGCCGGTCGCAGGATCGGTCAGCCGCGCCTCGAGCGTGTTCAGATGGCCGACGAAGGTTGCGACGAAGCGGGTCGCGGGTTTGGAATAGATTTCGAACGGATTGCCGATCTGCTCGGCGATCCCGTTGTTCATCACGACGATGCGGTCCGACATGGACAGCGCCTCTTCCTGGTCGTGGGTCACGTAGATCGTGGTGATGCCCAGCTTCTTCTGGATCGCGCGGATTTCCTCGCGCAGGCTGACGCGGATCTTCGCGTCGAGCGCCGACAGCGGCTCGTCGAGGAGCAGGAGCTTGGGCTGCCCAGCCAGCGCGCGAGCGAGGGCGACGCGCTGCTGCTGGCCGCCGGACAGCTGGAACGGGTAGCGCGTGCCGAGTTCGGGCAGCTTGATGATGCCGAGCATCTCGGCGACGCGGGCGTCGATCTCGGCCCGAGACCGGCCGGCGATCTTCATGCCGAAGCCGACGTTCTGCGCCACGGTCATGTTCGGAAACAGCGCATAGGCCTGAAAGACCATGCCGATGTTGCGCTGGTTCGGCTTCAGGTTGACCACGTCCTTGCCGTCGATGCTGATCGAGCCCTCGCTCGGCGTCTCGAAGCCCGCGACCATGCGCAGCGTCGTGGTCTTGCCGCAGCCCGAGGGGCCGAGGAACGAGATGAACTCGCCCTTCTCCACCGCGAGGTTGAAGTCCCGGACCACGTGGGTGGTGCCGTAGAACTTCTGCAGATGCCTGAGATCGAGGAATGCCATGCCTATCGCGCCGCCTGGGTATGTCTGGAAAATCGGGTGACGAGCTGGATCAGCCCCATGCAGGCCCAGGTGATGGCGAAGGCGATCACCGCGAGCGCCGCCGGCTCATAGGCCCGATTGGCGCCGAGCAACTGCATGTACGGGCCGAAGGCCGGCCGGTTGAGCAGCGCGGCCATGGTAAACTCGCCGATGACGATGGCGAAGGTGAGAAAGGCGCCCGAAAGCACCGCGACCAGCACGTTGGGCAGGATCACCCGGGTCATGATGGTGAGCCAGCCGGCGCCGAGGCTCTGGGCCGCCTCGGTCAGGGTCGCCACGTCGATGGCACGCAGGCCGGTATCGACCGCCCGATACATGTAAGGCAGTGCCAAGGTGGTGTAGCCCAGCATCAACAGCAGATTTGTCCCCGACGCGGTACCGGTCAGTGGCAGGATCGACGAGGTATTGAACATCCTGACATAGCCGAACACGATGACGATCGCCGGGATCACCAGTGGCAGCAGGGTGATGAACTCGATGATCGGCCGCCAGCGCGGCAGCTTCAGCCGCACCCAGTAGGCGGTCGGCACCACCAGGATCACCCCCATCCCGATGGTCAGCAGCGCCATCACCACCGAATAGCCGAAGGTGGCGTGGAAGTTCGGATCGGAGAGCACAACCCTGTAGGCATCGAAGCTGTAGACCCCGCGCCGCATGCGGAGCGAGAACTCGACGGTCGCGATCAGCGGCACGAAGAAGTAGATCATCCCGAAGGCGAGGGCGAGCCAGGCCCAGAAGCGGTTGGTGCTCATTTGATCCAGCGCTCCGCCCGAACCCGCATCCAGATATAGAGCGCATTGCCGATGCCGGTGACCACGATCATCCCGAAGGCGAGCGCGTAGCCGAGATGTGGGTCGCCGAGCACGTCGCCGCGGATCTGGGCGAAGAGCAGGATCGGGACGATGGTGAGCGACGAGCCGGTCAGCGCATAGGCGGTCGCCACCGCGCCGAAGGCGTTGGCAAAGAGCAACGCCAGTGTGCCGAGCAGCGTGGGCCAGAGAATCGGCAATGCCACCATGCGCCAGTACTGGAACTGCGAGGCGCCGAGGATTTGCGCGGCCTCGCGCCATTCGCGCTTCAGCCCGTCGAGCGCGGGGGTGACGATCAGGATCATCAGCGGGATCTGGAAGAAGAGGTAGGTGAGCGTCAGCCCCCAGAAGGAGAGCAGGTTGAAGCCAAGCGCGAAGAGGTTGATGCCGAACCAATCGCGCAACATCACGGTCACCAGGCCGAGCCGCCCGAGCGTGGCGAGAAAGGCGAAGGCGAGCGGCACGCCGGCGAAGTTCGAGGCGACGCCCGAGAAGGTCATCACAGGCCCGCGCAACCAGCGCGGCAGCGCGCCGAGCGTCACCGCCCAGGCGACCGCGAATCCGATCACGCAGCCGAGGAAAGCCGAGGCGAAGCTGATACGGATCGAGATCCAGAAGGAACCGAGGATCGCCGGCGTGAAAAGGTTGGCGACGTTGCGCAGCGTGAAGGCGCCCTCCGGATCGCGGAACGCGCCGACCACGATCTGCATTGTCGGCAGGATCAGGAACAGTAGCGCGAAGGCCAGGAACGGCACGACGCCGAGCCAGTTCCAGGCAGCCTTCGCGTCCTTGCCTTGCGCCATTCAGCGATCCTCGCGGGGGGCTCGCGGCGGCGCCGGCGCCGCCGCGGTCCGGGTCAGTTGGGGACGGTTACGCCGACGACGCCGTCCCAGTTGCCCTTGATCTCGGCCGACATGGCTTCCTGCTGCTCGAGCGTCGAGAAGATCGCCGCCTCGTAGGCATCCGCCGGCGGCAGCTTGTCGAGCAACGCCTGCGGGATCACGCCGCGCGCGGCCAGGTCGTTGAAACGGATCGGGTGGCAGTAACCCTCCAGCCACTTGATCTGCCCCTCGTCGGAATAGAGATACTCCATCCAGAGCTTGGCGGCGTTCGGATGCGGGGCATAGGCGCTGATGCCCTGCACATAGACGCCGGCGGTTACGCCGCTCTTCGGGATCACGACGGTCACCGGAGGGTTGCCCTTCAGCGTATCGCGGCCGGTGAGCGCGTTATAGTCCCAGTAGATGACGATCGGCGTCGCGCCCTGCGCCAGAGTGCCGGCCTTGCCGGTGACGGGCACGAAGTTACCGGCCTTGTTGAGGTCGGCGAAGAACTTCAGACCGGCGTCGGCCGCCGCCTTGCCCGGCTCCGCGCCGGTGGCGAGCCCTGCCGCGTGCACCGCGCTGATCGCCTGGTTCGAGGCCTTCGGATCCCCCGAGAGCGCGACGCTGCCCGCGAATTCGGGCTTCAGCAGGTCCGCCCAGTCGGCGGGCGGTTCCGGCACGAGGTCGTTGTTCACCATGAACGACATGACGCCGTAGTAGTCGCCGTACCAGTGGCCGTCGGGATCCTTGATTTCGTCGGGGATCGTGTCCCAGGTCGAGACCTTGTAGGGCTGCAACAGGCCCTCCTTCTGCGCCGCCGGACCGAACGAATAGCCGATATCGACCACGTCGGGAGCCTGCGGGCCCTTGTTGTCCTTGTTGGCGCGGATCGCCTCGATCTCGTCGGCCGAGCCGGCGTCCGGATTGAGCTCGTTGACTTCCAGGCCGTACTTCGCCTTGAACCCGGCGATCATCCCGCCGTAGTTGCACCAGTCGTGCGGCAGCGCGACGGTCGTGATCGTGCCCTCGGCCTTGGCGGCGGCGATCAGCTCCTCCGATGGCTCCGCGCGCGCGGTTTGAGAGAGTGCGAGCACGAGTCCGAGGCCGACCAGCGCGGTTGTGGATTTCAGATGCGGCATCAGTGATCCCCTGTTGTTGGACGCGCCCCGCTGGGCCGTCCTTTTTGGCGCGGCCCGCCGAGGTTGCGGCGCGGACGCGACCGGCTGAAGTTAACGGGCTTTTTTGACAATCTGGCAACAGAAGATCGCAGCTAGCGCTAACAACCCGCCGTGCCCGGAGCCAGCCCCCGCGCCGATGCCACCGCGGCGCGAATGAGCCCCGGCGGATCAAGTCGCGGCGCGCCAGCCGGCTGACCCGATGCACAAGATTTCGGCAGAAGTTGAAAATCGCGACGGGCCGGCGCGGAAACCATATCGCGGTGGCGGAACATTCGTTAACAATCCGGGACGCGCGGCGATCCCGCACCCAAAGGGCGTGGTCTGACCGGCTTGCCCCCGCGCCTCGGCGCGGGGGTCGGCATATGGGCGGAACCGCGGTTCCTGTGCTCAACCCTCGGTGATCGACACCGCCACGGCCTGCGTCAGCGAGACGCGGACCTTCGAGCCCGGCGCCCGGGCGGCCGCGAAGTTGCGCAACTCCGGCGGAACGGTGGCGTTGTGGGTGGCGCCGTCGGGTGTGCGGAAGGTCGCGAAACCGTTCTTGGGATTGTAGGACAGCACGGTCACCACGACATCGCGGTTCACGACGGCGGCGCCGCCCGGCTTCGAACCCGCGGGCGCACGGCCCGCGGCGACCGTCGTGGTCTCCGCCGGGGCGTCGGGGTCGGCCATGCTGAGAAAGACCGATTCATAGAAATTGAAGGTGACGTGGTCACCCTTTTCCAGCTGGGCGAGGTTGCGCACTTCGGGCCCGGCCACCACGCTGACCACCTGGCCGTCATCGCCGCGGAGGACGACCTCCCGGGTGGCGGGATCGACCGATTCGACCACTGCGCTGGCGGTTACCAGATTTTCCGATACGGCGGGGCGTGACTCGGCGCAGGCGGTGAGCGCCACCGCCGCGACGGCGCCGAGCAAGAAAGTCCTGAAGCGCATCTGTTCCTCCTCTGGATGCCGCGGCGTTCATAGAAGCGGCGGCCGGGCGCCACAAGCCGCGGCGGGTTGGCGGGCTCGGATCCGCCATCATGCCCTTCGGGGAACACGACAACTTGACCGGTCGGTCAAAATCGGCAAGAAGGCGAAACGCATTGGTTTCGCGAATTTCGCCGCTCGCGGAAGCGGGTGATTTGGGACACAGGTATACGGGTCGCGCGATGCGCGACATTGACTTTGCATGACCGACCGCGATGTGATGTTCGGCACGCGCGAGGACGGGGCTGGTGGTGGGGTACGACGAGCGATGATCAAGCGCCTGATAATAGCTATCATTCTCCTGGTAATCGTTGTCGGCGGCATCGTCGGCTTCAACATCTTCCGGGCCAATGCGATCAAGGGTTTCTTCGCCAGCCGCCAGCCCGATCCGGTGACGGTCTCGACCATCGAGGTCGCACCCTCGACCTGGTATCCCGGGATCGAGGCGATCGGCACGGCGCGGGCGGCGCAGGGCGTCAATCTCGGCGTCGAGACGGCCGGCATCGTCAAGGAGATCCTCTTCGCCGCCAACGACCGGGTCGAGCTGAACCAGCGGTTGGTGCAGATCGACGATGCCATCGAGCGCGCCGATCTCGAGGCCGCGAACGCGACGCTGAACCTCAGCAAGACCCAGCTCGCCCGCGCCGAGACACTGAAGGCGCGCGGCGTCTCCGCCACGACCGACGTCGACGAGGCGCAGGCGACCGCGACCAGCGCGCAGGCCGAGGTGGTCAAGCTCACCGCGGTCATGAACCAGAAAAGCCTCGAGGCGCCGTTCTCCGGCGTCATCGGCATCCCTCAGATCGATGTCGGCGAATACGTGGTTCCGGGCACCGTCTATGCCACGCTGCAGGATCTCGACACGATGCGCGTCGATTTCTCGGTGCCCGAACAGCAGATCCGGCTGATCGCCATGGGTTTGCCGGTCACCGTCTCCTCCGAGGTCGGCACCACCGAACTGACTGGCGAGGTGAGCGCCATCGAACCGAGGATCGACCCGAACACCCGCCTCGTCACCATCCGCGCCGCCGTGCACAATCCCGACGCCAGCGTCAATCCGGGCCAGTTCCTGCGCGTGCGGGTCGAGTTGCCGAAGGAGGAGGGGGTGATCTCGCTGCCGCAGACGGTGGTGAGCTCGAACCTCTATGGCGACTCGGTCTATGTCGTGCGCACCGAGGGCGAGGGGGACGAGGCCAAGCAGAAGGTGGAACAGGTCTTCGTGCGGATCGGCCGCCGGTCGGGCAATCAGGTCGAGATCCTCCAGGGCCTGAAGCCGGGAGACGTGGTGGTGACGGCGGGCCAGAACCGGCTCTCGGGCGGGGTGCCGGTGCGGATCGACAATACGGTCAATCCCGCCACCGCCAACCCGACGCCGATCGACTAGGGGCGCCGGCATGCATTTCAGCGAGCTCTTCATCCGCCGGCCGGTCCTGTCGACCGTCCTCGCGGCCTTCATCCTGCTCATCGGCTTCCAGGGCATCTTCAGCCTGCAGGTTCGCGAATATCCCGAGGTCGAGGAGACGGTGGTCACCATCACCACCATCTATCGCGGCGCGCCGCCGGACCTCATCCAGGGCTTCATCACCTCGCCGATCGCCGCCGCCGTGGCGACGACCGAGAATATCGACTATGTCACCTCGCAATCGACGCCCTCGGCCAGCATCGTCAGCGTGCACATGAGGCTGGGGGCGAACCCCGACGTCGCACTGACCGAAGTGCTGGCCAAGGTCCAGCAGGTGCGCGGCCTGCTGCCCGACGGCGCCGACGATCCCTCGATCGTCAAGGGTACCGGCCAGCAGTTCGCCCTCATGTATCTCGCGGCGCAGAACCCGAACATGAACGCCGAACAGATGACCGAATATCTCGAGCGGGTGATCCGGCCGAGAATGTCGACCATCCCCGGCGTGGCCGAGATCGAGATCATCGGCGCGGCCAACTATTCCATGCGGGTCTGGATCGACCCGCTGCAACTCGCCGCCCGCGGCGTCACCGCCTCGGACGTGCTGACGGCGATCAGCGCCTCGAACTTCCTCTCGGCCCCCGGCAAGACCGAGAACGAGTTCTTCATCTCCTCGATCACGCTGAAATCGACCTTGCAGTCGCCGGAGGCCTTCGGCTCGCTGCCGATCCGCTCGGACGGCGACGCGGTGGTGCGGCTGCGCGACGTCGCCCGCATCGAGCTCGGCGCCGAGAACCACGACACGATCGTCACCTTCAACGGCGCCGAGGGCACCTTCATCGGCGTCTTCCCGACGCCGGCCGCAAATCCGCTCGACACCGCCGACGCGGTGGTCGCCGAGTTGCCGTCGATCAACGCCGCCCTGCCACAGGGCATGAAGATCGAGCTCGTCTACGATTCGACCGAGACGATCAGCGCCTCGATCGATGAGGTGTTCAAGACCATCGCCGAGGCGGTTGCCATCGTCGTCGTGGTCATCCTGCTGTTTCTCGGCTCGTTCCGGTCGGTGCTGATGCCGATCGTCACCATTCCGCTCTCGCTGATCGGCGTCTGCGGCGTGCTGCTGGCGCTCGGCTACTCGATCAACCTCCTGTCCCTGCTCGCGATGGTGCTCGCCATCGGCCTGGTGGTGGATGATGCGATCGTGGTGGTGGAAAACATCCACCGCCATATCGAGGAGGGGCTCAGCCCCATGCAGGCCTCGATCGTCGGCATGAAGGAAATCACCGGCCCGGTGGTGGCGATGACCATCACCCTCGCCGCCGTGCTGACCCCGCTCGGCTTCACCGGCGGGCTGACCGGGGCGCTCTTCCGCGAATTTTCCTTCACGCTGGCCGGCGCGGTCATCATATCGGGCATCGTCGCGCTGACCATCACGCCCTCGATGTCGGCGCGCATCCTGAAGGCCGGCGATGTCGGCCGGTTCCAGCGCATCGTCGACCATACGTTCGACAGTCTCGCCAACTGGTACGAGCGCCGGGTGTCGAGTTCGCTCGACTATCGTCCGGTGACGCTGATCGTGGTCGCCTCGCTCCTCGGGGCGACGGTCTTCATGTTCCTCAACACCACGAGCGAACTGGCACCGGAGGAGGATCAGGGCGCGCTCTTCGCCATCCTCAACGCGCCGCGCTATGCGACCAATGAATACACCAAGCTCTATACCGACCAGATCTCGGAGCTGACCCAGGACATCGCCGAGGTGAAGACCGATTTCTCGATCGCCGGCATCAGCGGCACGCCGAACATGGCCTTCTATATCTGGGCGCTCAAGGACTGGGCCGACCGCGACCGCTCGCAGAGCGCGGTCCAGCAGGATATCCAGGCCCGGCTCGGCCAGAACGCCGGCGTCGAGGGGTTCGTCTTCTCGCCGCCGTCGCTGCCCGGCTCGGGCGGCGGCCTGCCGATCTCCGTCGTGCTGCAGTCGGTGCACGACCCGGATCGGGTCTACGAGGTCGCCGAGGAGATCAAGACGAAGGCCCAGGCGTCGGGCCGGTTCATCGTGGTGCAGAACTCGCTGGCCTATGACCAGCCGGAGATCCGCGTCACCATCGACCGCGACCGCGCGGCCAGCCTCAACGTCTCGGTCGCCGAAATCGGCAACACGCTCGGCCTCCTCGTCGGCGGCGGCTCCGTCGGGCAGTTCGACCGCGATTCCAACAGTTACGACATCATTACCCAGGTGCCGCGCGAATGGCGCAACAATCCCGAGCGGCTGGGCGAGTTCTTCGTGCGCGCGGCGAATGGCGACATGGTGCCGCTCTCCTCCGTGGTGACGGTCAGCACCACCGCGTCGGTGGCGGCGGTCGAGCAGTTCAACCAGCTGAACAGCGCGACCATCTCGGCCCTGCCCCTGCCCGGCGTCACCTCGGGCGACGGTCTGGCCACCATTCGCGCGATCATGGAGGAGAGCCTGCCGGACGGGTTCTTCATCGACTATTCCGGCCAGTCCAGGCTGGAGGTACAACAGGGCAATACGCTGCTCGTCGCCTTCGGCCTCGCGATCCTCGTCATCTATCTGGTGCTGGCCGCGCAGTTCGAGAGCTTCCGCGACCCGCTCATCATCCTGATGTCGGTGCCGCTGTCGATCTTCGGCGCCATCCTGCCGCTCAACCTCGGGCTCGGCACGCTCAATATCTACACGCAGGTCGGGCTGATCACACTGATCGGCCTCATCACCAAGCACGGCATCCTGCTCGTCGAGTTCGCCAACCAGCAGCGCGAGATGCATGGCCTCACCCGGCGCCAGGCGATCGTCGCGGCCGCCAAGGTCCGGCTGCGGCCGATCCTGATGACGACCGCCGCGATGGCGCTCGCCGTGGTGCCGCTCATTCTCGCCGAGGGCGCGGGCGCCGCCGCGCGCTATTCGATCGGCCTTGTGATCTTTACCGGCATGATGGTCGGCACGGTGTTCACGCTCTTCGTGGTGCCGATGTTCTATACCTACATCTCGCGCGACGACGCGGCCTTCGCCGCCGACATGGCCTCCGAGGCGCATACGACCGCGCAGGGCGAGCACGCCTGAACCGGAACCCCTCGCCGTGGCGCGGGGTTTCCAACGCATGACGCGCCCGAGCGACCTGCTGACACCGCGGTCCGAGGGGCTCTATTGCCCGCCCGGCGATTTTTACATCGACCCGACCCGGCCGGTGGCCCGCGCCCTGATCACCCACGCCCATTCCGACCACGCACGGCCCGGCCACGGCGCGGTGCTGGCGACGCGCCAGACGCTCGATGTCATGGCGATCCGCCTCGGCGCCGATTTCGCTGGCGAGACCCAGGCCATCGGCTATGGCAAGCCGCTGGCGGTCGGCGGCGTCGAGGTGACCTTCCATCCGGCCGGCCATGTGCTCGGCTCCGCCCAGATCGAGGTCGCGCATCGCGGCCTGACCATCGTCGCGGCCGGCGACTACAAGCGCGCGCCGGATCCAACCTGCGCCGCGTTCGAGCCGGTGCCCTGCGAGGTGTTCGTCACCGAGGCGACCTTCGGCCTGCCGGTTTTCCGCCATCCGCCCCCGCGCGAGGAGATCGGACGCCTGCTCGCCTCGCTGACGCTCTTTCCCGAGCGCGCGCATCTCGTCGGGGTCTACGCGCTCGGCAAGGCGCAGCGGGTGATCCGCCTCCTGCGGGACGCGGGGTATGACGCGCCGATCCATATCCACGGCGCGCTCGCTCCGCTCTGCGACTACTACGCCGCCGAGGGCGTGGCACTCGGCCGGCTGGAGAGCGCGACGGTCGAGCGCGGGCGCGGCGCCGGCTTCGGCGGCCAGGTGGTGCTCGGCCCGCCCTCGGCCTTCGCCGGCCCTTGGGTGCGCCGCTTCGCCGATCCCCTCATTGCCTTCGCCAGCGGCTGGATGGGGGTTCGCGCCCGCGCGCGGCAGCGCGGGGTCGAGCTGCCGCTGATCGTCTCGGATCATTGCGACTGGACCGAGCTGACCGCCACCCTGACCGAGCTCGCCCCGCGCGAGACCTGGGTCACCCACGGGCGCGAGGAGGCACTGGTCCGCTGGTGCGCGCTCCACGCCCTCGCCGCGCGCCCCCTGCGTCTCGTCGGCTACGAGGACGAGGCGGACGATTGATCCCGCGTTAACCGAAAGCCGCTTCAGGCGTGCCGCGTTAACCAACTGGAAGCGGCAAGGGGCGCAGGATGCCTCGCATCGAATCGTCACGAGGGTGATCGCGAGGTAGCGCATGCCAAAGGATTTCTTGCCGACGGACTGGTTCCGCTTCGACATCGCCGCGAATATCGACCTGGCACGTCCGGGCATCTACGAATGGCGCATCGATGGCGTCGGCTCCTACGTCGGCCAGTCCTGCCAACTGCGCCGACGGCTGAGCCAGTACGCCGCCAACCTGCGCCGGATGCGCGACGGCCTGCCGCGTCGTGTGGCGAGCCAGGACAGCCACCGCGATATCCATCAGGCGCTGTCCGACGCGATCGGGCGGGGGCGGTCGGTTTCCGTCACGGTCATCGAGAATTGCGAACTGACCGAACTCAACGCGCGCGAGCGCTTCTGGGCCGTCCGTCGCGGCGCGCTCAACGGCTGATCCGGGCGCGTCCTTCCGCTACTCCGCCCAGTCCCGCGCGACCCAGTCGCTCGGCAGGAGATAGTGCCGCAGATAGCGCAGGGGCGGATCCGGCCGGTCGGGGCTGAAGAGGCCGAACAGATGGCCGAGGCGGCTGTTCGGCCGATAGTGCCGGCCCCAGTGCCCGGCGATCGCATGCGGTGGCAGCAGGCCGCCCGGGAAGATCACCACCTTGGTTCCGTCCGGTAGCCGCGGCCGCAGGAAATAGTTCAGCGGAAACGGCCGGGCACAGTCGTTGCGAAAGCCCCGCACCCAGCCCGGCGGCCAGAAGCCGATGCCGCCCGGCGCCTCCCGCGTGACGAAGCGCTGCTCGAAGCGGTAGGCGTCGGCGATTCCCTGCGGATCGGCGCGAAACCGCTCCCACAACGGCAGGAGCTTGCCCACGGGAAAGCGGAACAGCGAGGTCTGGCCCAGCTTCTCCAGCGGCGTGCTCGGATTGCGCGCGAGTATCACCTCGTCAGAATCGCCGAAGGCGAAGAAATCGTCCATCGGACCGGTCACCACCAGATCGAGATCCATGAACAGCACCGGGCCGCGCAGATCGCCGAGCCGCGCCCCCCACAGCCGCGCCTTCGGCCAGATGCCCTTGGTGCCGGTCGGCATCGCCACGCCGAGCGGCGGCAGCGGCTCGCAGCGCACCTCGCGCCGAATGCCGTCGGCATTGTCGGTAAAGCAGGTGAACGTGAAGGGCGGCGTCAGGTGCCGGGCGACGCCCGCGTAAAGCCGGTTCACGTAAGGCGGGCCGTATCGGGTGCCCCAATTGATGCAGATGACCTGCTTCAGCATCGGCTCACCCCGCGCCAGCTTCAGAAATCGCTGGCGATGCCCTTCAGCTCCCAGTCACCGAAGCGGATCGGCTCGGGACCGTCGCGCCCGCCAAGCTCGCGCGGCAGGTCGAGCGGCTTCGCGGCGGCGCGCCGGGTGACGGCCTCGGTCAGCGCGCGGGCGGCGGCCGCGGCCTGCCGCGCCTCTTTCTCCTTTGGCTCGCTCGACATATATACCTCCGTGACGGCCATGGCCGATCATAGAGCGGCCGCGAACTCGGCCGCAAGGGTCGCGGGGGAGCGATGAACTACTTCAGGACGATGCTGCTCTTGTCGGCGCTGACCGCGCTTTTCATGTGCGTCGGCTGGCTGATCGGCGGCACAGGCGGCATGTTGACCGCGCTCTTGTTCGCCATCGGTACCAACGCCTATGCATACTGGAACTCCGACAAGCTCGCGCTCCGCATGCATGGCGCCGAGGCGGTGACGCGGGCCAGCGCGCCCGAGCTCCACGACATGGTGGCCGAACTCGCCCGCCGCGCCGATCTGCCGATGCCTCGGGTGATGATCGTGCGCGGCGACCAGCCGAACGCCTTCGCCACCGGGCGCGACCCGAAGAACGCGGCGGTCGCGGCGACCACCGGCATTCTCCAGGTGCTGTCGCGCGAGGAGCTCGCCGGCGTCATCGCCCACGAACTCGCCCATATCAAGAATCGCGACACCCTGATCATGACCGTCGCCGCGACCGTGGCCGGTGCCATCTCGATGCTGGCGCAGTTCGGCATGTTCTTCGGCGGCAACCGTGACCGCGACAATCCGATGGGCGGGCTCGGCGCGTTGCTGGCGGTTCTGGTCGCGCCGCTCGCCGCGATGATCATCCAGATGACGATCAGCCGGACGCGGGAATATTCCGCCGACCGGCTCGGCGCCGAGATCAGCGGCGACCCGCTGGCCCTCGCCAGCGCCTTGCGCAAGATATCCTCCTATGCCAGCCGGATCGAGATGCCGAGCGCCGAGCGCAATCCCGCCTCCGCCCCGCTCTTCATCATCAATCCGCTGTCGGGCGCGCGCATGGACAACCTCTTCTCGACCCATCCGAATGTCGAGAACCGGATCCGCGCGCTCGAGGAGATGGCGACGCGCGGCGGTCCGGCCCGGCCCGACCCGACGCAGCGGCCGACCACGATCCCGAGCGCCGGCCGCCGCGGCGGCCAACGTTGAACGCCGCCGCCTCGGGCGTACCCGGTCTCGCCGCGCGGCGGGCGGCGGCGGAGCTGATCGCCGGCGTGCTGGAACGGCGCGAGAGCCTCGCCGATCTCACCACCGCCGAGGATGGCCCGCTCGCCCGGCTCGATCCGCCGGAACGCGCGCGGGCGCGGACCGTGGCGACCGGCGTGCTGCGCCACCTTGGGCGGATCGACGCCCTGCTTGGTGGGTTCCTGCGCAAGCCGCCCCCACAGGCCGCCCGCGACGCGTTGCGCATCGCGGTCGCCGAGATCCATCTCGACGGCGTTCCGGCGCACGCGGCGGTCGATGGCGCGGTCCGCCTCGCGCTGACGCATCCCAAGGGCCGGCATTTCTCCGGCCTCGTCAACGCCGTCGCCCGCCGGGTCGCCGAAGGCGGCGCCGCGCTCTGGGACGCCGCGCCGGAAGCGCCGTTGCCCGACTGGATCGCCGCGCCGGTGCGCGCCGCCTGGGGCGCCGAGGCGCTGGCCGCGATCGAGGCCGCGCATCTGATCCCGCCGCCCATCGACCTGACGCTCCGCGGGTCGGCGCCCGAGGGGCTCGACGCGGAACCCCTGCCGACGGGCTCGCTGCGGCTGCGCGGCCGGCCGCGGATCTCGGCGCTTTCGGGGTTCGGGGATGGCGCCTGGTGGGTGCAGGACGCCGCCGCGGCCTTGCCGGCGCGGCTGCTCGGCCCCGTCGCCGGCCTGCGGATGCTCGACCTCTGCGCGGCGCCGGGCGGCAAGACGGCGCAACTCGCGGCCGCGGGGGCGCAAGTCACCGCGCTCGACATTTCGGAACCGCGGCTGCGCCGCCTGCGCGAGAATCTCGCGCGGACCGGCCTCTCCGCCGAGATCGTCGTCGCCGACGCGCTCGGCTGGGTGCCGGAGACGCCGTTCGACGCGATCCTGCTCGACGCGCCCTGTTCCGCTACCGGCACCCTCCGCCGCCATCCCGACCTGCCACACCTGCGGAGCGGGCGCGAGCTGCCGGCGCTGACCGCGTTGCAATCAATGCTCCTTGCCCACGCCTGGACGATGCTGCGGCCCGGCGGCCGGCTGGTCTATTGCACCTGCTCGCTGCTCCCCGCCGAGGGCGAGGCGCGCATCGCGGCCTTTGTCTCCGAGACCCCGGACGCCCGCCGGCTCCGCTCCGATCCGGCCGCGCTCGGCATTGAACCGGGCTGGCTCGACGCCGCCGGCGCCCTGCGCACCCGGCCGGATTTCTGGGCGGAGCGCGGCGGGATGGATGGCTTCTACGCCGCGCTCCTCGAAAAGAGCCCGCAACCCGCGTGACGCCGCCGCGGCGGGAGGCTAAGGTCCGCGCCTGACCGCGTTTTCCTCCGGAACAATTGCCGCCGATGCCCCGATCCGCTCTGACCCTGAAGGCGCTGGGTGTCCGGCTGTCGCGGTCCTGGCGGGCCTGGCGCAACCGGCTGCGCGCCCGGCGGGCCCGGCTCGGCGGTCCCCCCGGGCCGGTCGCGGCGCTGCCCGGCCCGATCCTGCTCGGCGACGCCGACGCCGGACAGAAGCTGGTCTCCGGCGGCTGGGCGCCGCTCGGCCTCGATCTTCGCGTAGCACCCGCCTCGATCTGGGACATCGGCCTGCCGGAAGGGCCGGTCGGCGACCGGCTGGAGGATCTGCGGCAGTCCTGCCTCTGGCTCGACGATCTCGCGGCGCTCGGCAGCCGGCAGGCGCGACTGCTGGCGCAAGGGTGGACGCAGGACTGGATCCGTCATTTCGGCGGCGGCAATGGCCCCGGCTGGACCCCCGAGCGCGCTGGCCGGCGCGCCAAGCGCTGGGTCGCGCATTCGGCGATGCTGACCCAAGGCCTCGACCCGACCGCGACGGACCGCTTCTGGCGCGTGCTCGCGATGCACCAGCGCTATCTCGATCAGGCCTGGCCCGAGGCGCCGGCCGGCCTGCCGAGGCTCCGCGCGCTCGCCGGCCTCGTCTGGACCGGGCGCGTGCTGCCGCGGGCGGAGCAGGGGCTGACGCTGGCGCATCTCGGCGCGCTGGCGGATGAGCTGATCGACGGCGAAGGCGCGGTCGCGACCCGCGCGCCCGAGGATCTCGCCGAGACGGTGACCCTGTTGATCTGGACCGCGCGCCTGCTGGAGGACGGCGGTCAGAACGCGCCCCGCGCGCTGCTCGCCGCCATCGCCCGCGCCGTGCCGGTCCTGCGGCCGCTGCGCCTCGGGGACGGGACGCTGGCGCGCTTTCATGGCGGGGGACCGGGCGCGCCGGACCGGCTCGACCAGGCGCTGGCCGAGCTGCGGCTGTCGGTTCAGGCCAAGCCGCGGCTCGCGATGGGCTATGCGCGGCTGACCGGCGGGCGCGTGGTCGTCGTGATGGACGGCGCCGCGCCGCCCGCGGACGACTGGGCGCTCGGCGCCCACGCCGCCGCGCTCGGTTTCGAGATGAGCGTCGGTCGGCAGCCCTTCGTGGTCAATGTCGGCCCCGGCGGCCAGTTCGGCGCGGATTGGGCCCGGCTCTGCCGTGAGACCGCGGCGCAGAGCACGGTCGAGGTCGACGGCCGCTCGCTCGCGCGGATCGAGACGCGCGATCTGGCCGCCCGCGTCCTCGGCCCGCGGCTCGAGGACGGTCCGACCCTCGTCTCCGTCCGTCAGGCGCAGGATGCCACCGGCATGTGGCTGCTCGCCACGCAGGACGGTTACGCCGCGACCCACGGCCTGCTGCACGAGCGCCGGATCTTCGTCGAGGCCCGCGGCGCCGAGGTGCGCGGCGAGGAGATCCTGACGGTGACCGATGCGCGCGCCCGGGCGCGGCACGACCGGGCGGCGGCCGACGGGCCGGTCGGCTTCGCCGCGCGCTTCCATCTGCATCCGGCCGTCCGGGCCGAGCTTGATCCCTTTCGCCAGGTCGCGTCGCTGACCCCGCCGTCGGGCGAGATCTGGATGTTCCGTGTCGCCGGCGGTGCGCTCGAGATCGAGGATTCGGTCTGGTTCGACCCCGCGCTGGCCGCGCCCGTGCCGACCAAACAGATGGTTGTCCGCGCCGAAGTGGTCGAGTATCTGGGGCAGATCACCTGGTCCTTCGGCCGCGTCGGCGAGGCGCCGCCGAGTTCGGCGCGGCCGACGGCCACCGATTCTGATCCCGATACTGATCTCTGAGGAGCCTGTCCGTCGATGCCGTCCGAACTCGTGCCGATCACCCGCGCCCTGCTGTCGGTTTCCGACAAGACCGGCCTCATCGAGTTGGCCCGGGATCTCGTCGCGCGCGGCATCGAGCTCGTCTCGACCGGCGGCACCGCGACCGCGCTGCGCGCCGCCGATCTGCCGGTGCGCGATGTCGCGGCACTGACCGATTTCCCCGAGATGCTGGACGGCCGTGTCAAGACCCTGCATCCCATGGTGCACGCGGGCCTGCTCGCCGTGCGCGACAATCCCGCGCACCGCGCGGCCCTCCGCGACCACGGCATCGGACCGATCGATCTGCTGATCGTCAATCTCTATCCGTTCGAGGCGACCGTCGCCGCGGGCGCGAGCCGGGCCGACTGTATCGAGAACATCGACATCGGTGGCCCCGCCATGCTGCGCTCCGCCGCGAAGAACCACCGGTTCGTGACCGTCGTCACCGATGTCGAGGATTACGACGCGCTGCGCGACGAACTGGACCTGCGCCGGGGCGCGACCAGCCTCGCCTTCCGCGAGGCGCTGGCGCTGACCGCCTTTGGCCGCACCGCCGCCTACGACGCCGCCGTCTCGGGCTGGATGGCCGGCGCGCTGGGCGAGCCGCGGCCGCGGCGCCGGGTCTTCGGCGGACGCCTCGCCCAGAGCCTGCGCTATGGCGAGAACCCGCACCAGTCCGCCGCCTTCTACCGCGACGGCGCCGTTCGGCCCGGCGTCGCCACCGCCCGCCAGCTTCAGGGCAAGGAGCTGTCCTACAACAATATCAACGATACCGACGCCGCCTTCGAACTCCTCGCCGAATTCGCGCCCGAGGACGGCCCGGCCTGCGCGATCATCAAGCATGCCAATCCCTGCGGCGTCGCCCGCGGCGGCTCGCTGATCGAGGCCTACCGCGCCGCCTATGACTGCGACCGCGTCTCGGCCTTCGGCGGCATCGTCGCGCTGAACCGGACACTCGACGCCGAGACCGCGGCCGCCATCGCCGAGATCTTCACCGAGGTGGTCATCGCGCCGGAGGTCACCCAAGCCGCGGCCGAGCTGTTCGCGAAGAAGAAGAACCTGCGGCTGCTGGTGACCGGCGGCCTGCCCGATCCGCGGGCGCCCGGTCTCGCCTGGCGGCAGGTGGCGGGCGGCTTTCTCGTTCAGGATCGCGATGGCGGGCGGATCGCCGCCGCCGACTTGCGCGTCGCGACGAAGCGCGCGCCGACCGAGGCCGAGATCGCCGACCTGCTCTTTGCCTGGCGGGTGGCGAAGCACGTGAAGTCGAACGCGATCGTCTATGCTCGGGGCGGGGCCACCGTCGGGATCGGCGCCGGCCAGATGAGCCGCGTCGATTCGACCCGTATCGCCGCCCGCAAGGCCGAGGACATGGCCGCGGCGCTCGGTCTGTCCGAGAGCCCGACCAAGGGCTCCGTCGTCGCCTCGGACGCGTTCTTTCCCTTCGCCGACGGTTTGCTCGCCGCCGCCGAGGCCGGTGCCACGGCGGTGATCCAGCCCGGCGGATCGCTGCGCGACGCCGAGGTGATCGCCGCCGCCGACGCCGCCGGCCTCGCCATGGTCCTGACCGGCGTCCGGCATTTCCGCCACTGATGGTGATCACGCCGAACCGCCGTCTCGGTCGCGCGCTCGCCGTCGCCGCGCTCGTCTTCGCGCTGGACCGGATCAGCAAGATCTGGGTCGTCGAGCATCTGAACCTGCGCGGCCTGCGCCGGATCGAGGTGTTCGATCCCTGGTTCAACCTGACCATGGCCTGGAACCCCGGTATCAATTTCGGCCTGTTCGACATGGGCTATTCCGGGCGCTGGCTGCTGATCGGCCTCGCCCTCGTCATCGTCGCGGCGCTCCTTGTCTGGGTCCGCCGCGGGCCGGGCGGCTGGCTGCGCCCGATCGGCGCGGGCGCGATCATCGGCGGCGCGATTGGCAATGTCTGGGATCGCGCCACCTATGGCGCGGTGGCCGATTTCCTCAATTTCAGCTGCTGTGGGATACGCAATCCCTTCGCCTTCAACATCGCCGACGCCGCGATCTTCGGCGGCGCCGCGCTGCTCGTCTTCGCCACGCGCGAGCCGGCGCCGAAGCCGCGCAACAGGACGTGACGCGCCCGTCATTCCGCGGTAAGCACGGGTCCGATCGGACCTGACGAGGACGAGGATGCGCTCTGCCAACCTCCTGCGCCTGACCGCGCTGCTTCTGGCCGCGGCCGCGCTCGCGGGTTGCGCCGAAGGCGGGGTCGCGGGCAATCTGCGCGCCGCGGGCATCGGCTCGACGCCGGACGAGTTCATGGTTCTGCCGACGAAGCCCCTCGAAATGCCCGCCGATCTCGCCGCGCTGCCGTCGCCGACCCCGGGCGCCATCAATCGCGTCGACTACCAGCCGGAGCTCGAGGCGGTGGCGAGCCTGACGGGCAAGCAGGCGCCGGCCGGTACCGCGAGCGCCGGGGCGCTGATCGCCCGCGCCGGCCCGGTCGATCCCAATATCCGCCCGGAACTCGCCGCCGCCGACGTGGTCTATCGGCAGGAGAACCGCGGCCTGCTGCTCCCGCGGCTGATCCTGAAGGACGACGAACTCCTGACCTATGGTGGCGAGATGCTGGACCGCGGCGCCGAGTTCGAGCGCCTGCGCGCGCAGGGTGTCGGCGTTCCTCCGGCGCCGCCGACCGTCGTCGCGGAATAGCCGCGCGACGGAACGTCCACGTTAACCAATAACCGCTGGCACCGGCACCTGCTTGTGCTATAAATTGCGGTATGAACGCTGCGACCCACAACATAGCGGCTGAACCCCGCTCGATCCGGCGCCCGATTCGCCAGCTCGACGCGGCGGCGGCCAACCGGATCGCGGCGGGCGAAGTGGTGGAGCGGCCTGCCTCCGCGATCAAGGAGCTGGTTGAGAACGCGCTCGACGCCGAGGCGCGGCGGATCGCGATCGCCTATGCCGACGGCGGCAAGACGCTGCTCCGGGTCGCCGACGACGGCGCCGGCATCCCGCCCGAGGAACTGCCGCTGGCGCTCAGCCGCCACGCCACCTCCAAGATCGACGGCACCGACCTCACGGATATCCGCTCCTTCGGCTTTCGCGGCGAGGCGCTGCCGTCGCTGGGCGCTGTCGGCCGGCTGACCCTCACCTCGCGCTGGGCGTCGGCGCCGGAGGCGGCGAGCCTCACCGTGCGCGGTGACGAGACCGGCGGCGTCCGTCCCGCCGCGCTCGCCCGCGGCACGGTGGTCGAGTTGGCCGGGCTTTTCTCCGCCACGCCGGCGCGCCTGAAATTCCTGCGTTCGGACCGCGCCGAGGCGCAGGCGATCGGCGAGGCGGTCCGCCGCCTCGCCATGGCCGCGCCCGGTGTCGGCTTCACGCTGACGGACGTCACCGAACCCGGCGCGCCGCGCGAACTCCTGCGACTCGATCCCGAGCCCGGCGATCTCTTCGATGCGCTGCCCGGCCGGCTGCGCGCGATCCTCGGCGCCGATTTCACGCAGAACGCGCTGCCGATCGAGGCGGGGCGCGACGGGCTGCGCCTCGCCGGCTTCGCCGCGCTTCCCACCTTCTCGCGCGGCGCGGCGGTGGCGCAATATCTCTTCGTCAACGGTCGGGCGGTGCGTGACAAGCTGCTGGTCGGCGCGCTGCGCGCCGCCTATGCCGACGTGCTGGCCCGTGATCGTCACCCGGCGGCGGCGCTGTTCCTGACCTGCGAGCCGGAAGCGGTGGATGTGAATGTGCATCCCGCCAAGGCGGAGGTGCGGTTCCGCGACCCCGGCCTCGTGCGCGGCCTGATGATCGGCGCGCTGAAACAGGCGCTCGCCGCGGCCGGTCACCGCGGTGCCACCACCACCGGCGCCGGCATGCTCGGCGCCTTCCGTCCCGAGGCGGCGGTCGCCCGTCCGATCTGGCCTGCCCGCCCGAGCCTCCCCACCCGTGCCGCGCTCGGTTTCGCCGAGGAACTGCTCGGGCCCGAGGGTTGGTCCGGTCGCGTCGAACCGGCGACGCCCGCCGTGCCCGCCGAGGAGGCGCCCGCCGACTATCCGCTCGGCGTCGCCCGGGCCCAGCTGCATGCGACCTATGTCGTCGCCCAGACCGCCGACGGCATCGTCATCGTCGACCAGCACGCCGCGCATGAGCGGCTGGTCTACGAGCGGCTGAAGGCCGAGCGGGGGGCGGCGCGTGTTCCCGGCCAGATCCTGCTCATCCCCGAGATCGTCGAGCTCGACGCCGCCGCCCGCGCCGCCCTGCTCGACGCGGCGCCCGAACTCGAAACGCTCGGACTTGTCATCGAGCCCTTCGGCGGTGGCGCGCTCTGCCTGCGCGAGACCCCGGCGATCCTCGGCGCGGTCGATGGTCGCGCCCTGCTCGCCGACATCGCCGACGCGCTGATCGAGGACGCGGGCCGCGGGCTCGGCGCGCGGATCGACGCGGTGATCAGCCGCATATCCTGCCACGGCTCGATCCGCGCCGGCCGCCGGATGACCGGCCCCGAGATGGACGCGCTTCTGCGCGAGATGGAGGCGACGCCGCTCTCCGGCCAGTGCAACCACGGCCGGCCGACCTATGTGGAACTCAAGCTCGCCGATGTCGAGCGGCTGTTCGGCCGACGATGATCACCATCGGCTCCACCGTGATCGCTCTCGACGATCCGCGGCTCTGGGCGGCCGCGGCGGCCATTCTCGTCGCGGTCCTGCTGCTCCGGGCCAGCGCCCGCGCCGCGCGCGCGACCGAGCCGCTGGCGCGGCATCTCCTGGAGCTCGACGGCGCGGTGCGCGCGCTCAACGATGGCCAGCAGCAGCTGCATGGCGGCATCACCCACGTCGCCGAAGCGCAGGCCGCCGCGCAGGCGCGGGTCGCCGCCAGCATGGAAAGCCGCCTCGCCGAGGTCACCCGCGCCATGGGCGACAGCCTCGGCGCCTCGGCGCAGCGCACCGCCCATTCGCTCGGCGAACTGCAACAGCGGCTGAGCGCGATCGACAAGGCCCAGACCAATATCGAGAAGCTCTCCGGCGACGTACTCGGCCTGCAGGACATCCTCTCCAACAAGCAGACCCGCGGCGCTTTCGGCGAGATTCAGCTGCGCGAGATCGTTACCCGCGCGCTGCCGCCCGACGCCGCCACCTTTCAGACGACGCTGTCCAATGGAACCCGCGCCGATTGCCTGATCCACCTGCCGCTGCCGCCGGGCCCGATCGTGGTGGATGCGAAATTTCCGCTCGAAGCCTACGAGGCGCTGCGGGGCGCCAAAGGCCCGGCCGAGCTCGCCGCCGCCGGCCGCGGCATGCGGACCGCGATCCGCGCCCATATCAAGGCGATCTCGGAGAAATACATCATCGAGGGCGAGACGGCGGAGGGGGCGCTGATGTTCCTGCCCTCCGAGGCGGTCTATGCCGAGCTGCACGCCAATTTCGCCGATCTCGTGCGCGAGGGCTTCGCGGCGCGGGTCTGGATCGTGTCGCCGACCACCTGCATGGCGACGCTGCATACGCTGCGCGCCGTGCTGAAGGACGCGCGGATGCGGGCCGAGGCGCATGCGATCCGCCGCGAGCTCGGCCTGCTCTACAAGGATGTCGAGCGGCTGTCGGCCCGGGTCGGCAATCTCGACCGGCATTTCGGCCAGGCGCAGAAGGATATCGAGGAGATCCGCATCTCCGCCGACCGCGCCCATGGCCGCGCCCGGCGCCTCGAAGCGATCGACTTCACGCCCGAGGCGGACCTCGACGAGCCGACGGCCTCGGTCAACATCACGCGCCTTCCGGGGGTCTCGTCGTAGGGGGGCGGATGCTTGCGCGCCGCTCACAGGACCAGATCGCCGGCGACGAGGGTTCCGTCGCCCGCGAGCGCGATGCGAAAGTCCGAGCGCCCGTCGCCATCCACGTCGCCGGCGAGGAAGCCGCCGCTGAACCGCAGCTCGCCAGCCACGCCGCCAAAGCTGTCCGGCCCGATGAAATCGAAGACCTGAACGCCAGACCGGGTCGCGTCCGCGTCGATCAGATCGAGGCGGACGCGATCGACGCCACTCCGGAAATCGAGGATCACGTCGTGCTCGGCTCCCGATCCGGGGTCAGCGAGCGTTCGGAACAGGAACACGTCCGCCCCGTCGCCGCCGGTCAGGCGATCGGCGCCAGCGCCACCGTCCAGAAAATCCCGGCCGTCACCCCCTGAGGCGCGGTCGTCGCCGGTGCCGCCGTAGAGTCTGTCGTTGCCGCTTTGCCCCCAGAGTTTGTCGTCGCCGCCCCGGCCGATCAAATCGTCGCCCATGGCGCCAGCCTTGATGACGTCCTTGAATTTGTTTCCCTGGATCCGGTCGGATCCGACAAATCCATCGAAGTCAAATTCACTGCTCGCGAAGCGCAGATCCAGATTCCAAGAAATCAACATATGGGAATTATCGCTGCCAATTCTCTGGTCGGTAAGTGCGATATACCCTATGATATCATTCAAATCGTCGTCAATATAGGAAAACTTATATAGCTCTCCGCCATGAAATCCAGACGTTACCTTGTAGAAATCGTCCCAGCTATCTGGTCCGACCCCGTATTCATTATAATCGTAATATTCCGCCTCAAAATCAGTCCCCGGCGCGAAGAATGATACACCTGTATTGCCGTTGGACATGTCCAGGCCATATCCGAGACGATCGTATGCACGAAGTTTAGTCATCGCCTGATCCTCCTTTGATGGAAAAGGTCTGATGAACTCACTTCAAATGTGCGGATCAGCCTACCATCAAGCGACCGAAAACAAATCGCCGCGACAATTCGAAGCCTCCATCCAAGATAAATCATACAACAGTCGGAGGCGAAACGACAGATGAGTCGGTCTGTCCCTCCAGACGGGTCGGTCTCGTTTCGTCATCGGATCCCGCGCTGTCAGAACCGGCGAGCCTGGCAGCGGCCACGGGTCCGCCGACAAAAAATCGGCACGGGCGCGGCTTGGAATGATGGGCGGAACGTGGCACCAAGCGAGGCGATCGCCCGGAGACCGCCATGGCACAGCTCGCCGTCCCTGACTATCCCGACCGCTACCAACTTTCGAACGAGCTCCATGCCCGGCCTTTTCCCGAGCTCACCGCCCCTTGCCGCGCCGCGCATCTCGCGATCAAGCAGCCGAAAGACGCGGCCGACCGCGACCGCGGGCTCGATTTCGCCCATCTCGTCGCGCTGCTCGATCGCTATGGCGCGCCGCATCCGGCGCCGGGCGCGAGCCACTATTCGGGGCCCCTCGGCCGCGGCTTCCTGAAATGGGAGATGCATACCGAGTTCGTCACCTACACGATCTTCGCCGATGGCGTGTCCGACCGCCCGTTCTCCGGTGAGGTGTTCTCGCTGTTTCCCGCCGACTGGCTGGCCGAGGCCCCGGGGCTTGTCGTTACCTCCTGCCTCGTCCGGGTCGAGGTGGCTGGGCCGGAGCTCGAGGAGCGGCTGGCGCGCGAGGTTCTGTCCTGGTTCGTGCCGGAAAGCCTCGCCATCAGCAAGGTGGTCGATGGAGAAGCGGTGGTCGCCGCCGATTTCCGCATTGACGAGAACGGCCATTGCCGCATGGCCGCGTTCGTCCGGCCCGGCATCGGCGCCCGCCGGCTTGGCCGGATCGTCCAGCGTCTGCTGGAGATCGAGACCTACAAGAGCATGGCGCTGCTGACCCTGCCGACCGCGCGCGGCGTCGCAACCTCGGTCGCCCGGCTCGACGGAGAACTCAGCGGCGTCGTGGCCGCCATGGCCGAGGGCGGCGGGCAGGAGAGCCGCACGCTCGACCAGCTGCTGCGCATGGCGGCCGAGATCGCCCATCTCTCGACCACCTCCGCCTTCCGCTTCGGCGCGGCCGGCGCCTATGAGGCGATCGTCAACCAGCGGGTCGAGGTGTTGCGCGAGGAACGGATCGGTGGCCGCCAGATCTTCGCCGAATTCATGACCCGCCGCTTCGACCCGGCGATGCGCACCTGCCGCTCCGCCCGCGAGCGGCTGGAGGAGCTGTCGAGCCGTGCCGAGCGGGCGGCGAACCTGTTGCGGACCCGGGTCGATGTCGCGAACCAGCAACAGAATACCGAGGTGCTGCGCCAGATGTCCGCTCGCGCCGCCACGCAGCTGCGCCTGCAGGAGACGGTCGAGGGCCTTTCGGTGGTGGCGATCAGCTATTACGCCGTCTCGCTCGGCACCTATCTGCTCGGGCCGCTGGTCGAGCCGGTCGGCATCGACAAGGCCCATCTCTCGGCGCTGCTCGTCATCCCCGCGGCGCTCGCCGTCTGGCTCATGGTCCGCCGCGTCCGCGCCCGCCTCGGCCATGGCGCGCCCCAGTGAAGGGGGCTCCCGCGGGCTCCGCCCTTGGGCCCGGCGGCCGCTCCCGCGGCCGCGACAGGAGCGGCCCGTTGGCCGCGGTCCTTTTTTCTCCCCGCCTGTTGGCGGGGCCCCTCGTCCTGCCCGATAGGAATTCTGCCAATATGAAACTGGAAGAAGCCGAGGGGGCGGCGTGGTCCCGCGGGGCTTCCGGCGCACTGGAGGGCTGAGCCCCGGGTCAGCGAAGGGGCGCCAGGGGCTCGACGCGGTGCGAGTTATGGCACCGACGTTGGCATTGGCACCCGCCGGCGCGGCGCATCCAGCGTGACGGCGCGCGGGACGGGTTGCTTCGGGGCGTGATCCGGGTGACAGAAGGGGGGAAACGCAAGGCGCGCCGAGGCCAATGACACCGATCCGCCGTTCCGGTTCCGCGCGGCCATGCCGCCGCCCGGCGTCGCCCGCGGGGCGGCGATGAGAGCCGCCGGTCCGGAGGATGTCGCGGCGGGCGGCGGACAGCGCGGCGTCCGGAGCTGGATGCTGTTCGACTGGGCGAACCAGCCGTTCCAGACCCTGATCCTCACCTTCGTCTTCGCACCCTATTTCGCCGCCGGGGTGATCGGCGATCCGGTGCGCGGCCAGGCGGTCTGGGGCACCGCCTCGGCCGTCGCCGGCCTCGCGGTGGCGCTGCTCGCGCCGGTGCTCGGCGCGGTCGCCGACCGGACCGGGGCGCGCAAGCCCTGGATCCTCGCCTTCTCCCTGCCTTACATCCTCGGCTGCCTCGGGCTCTGGCTCGCGGCGCCGGACACGCCGCGTCTCGACCTTGTCCTCCTCGCCTTCGGGCTCGCCTTCGTCGGTTCGGAATTCACCATCCAGTTCACCAACGCCATGTTGCCCGACCTCGGGCCGCGCGCCGAGCTCGGGCGGATCTCGGGCTCGGGCTGGGCGCTCGGCTATGTCGGCGGGCTCGTCTCGCTGCTGCTCGTGCTGGCCCTCCTCGTGCCGGCGCCGGGCAGCGCGCGGACGCTGATCGGCATCGCGCCGGTCCTCGGCCTCGATCCCGCGCTCGGCGAACCGGCGCGCGCGACCGGGCCGCTCAGCGCGCTCTGGTATCTCCTCTTCGCCTGGCCGCTCTTTCTCTTCACCCCGGACACAGCCCGGCGGGGCAGGCTGGCCGGCGCGGTGCGCGGCGGGCTGAGCGATCTCGTCAAGGCGCTGCGCGGCCTCGGATCGCACCGCAGCCTCGCGGCCTATCTCCTCGCCTCCATGATCTATCGCGACGCATTGGCCGCGCTCTTCACCTTCGGGGGCATCTACGCGGCGGGGGTGCTCGGCTGGGGCGCGTTCCAGCTCGGCGTCTTCGGCATCGCCGCCGCCGGGGCCGGCGCGCTCGGCGCCTGGATCGGCGGCCGCGCGGACCGGGCGCTGGGACCGAAGCCGGTGATCGTCGTGACGATCTGGCTCTTGATCCTCGTCTGTCTCATCGTGCTCGGCACCGCGCCGGGACAGGCGGCCTTCCTGCCTGTCCCGGTCGGGTCGAAGGCCCCCGACCTCACCTTCTTCTTCGCCGGCGCCCTCCTTGGCGCGGCGGCGGGCGCGCTGCAGGCGGCGTCGCGCACGCTCCTCGTCCATCAGGCGGAGGGGCGGATCGACGGCGCCCAGGCGTTCGGCCTCTTCGCGCTGTCGGGACGCGCGACCGCCTTCCTCGGACCGGCGATGATCGCGGCGGTGACGGCCGCGACCGGGTCGCAACGATTGGGCGTCAGTCCCATCCTCCTGCTCTTCGTGATTGGACTTGGACTGCTGACGTGGGTCAAAACCGGCGAATCGACAACGGAGAGCGCATGACCCGACGCCGGACCGGAGCCTTTCGCCTGCCCGCGCTGGTCGCGGCGGCGCTGATCGTCCTGCCGTTTCTCGTCGCCCTGTCCGGCGGCGCGGCGGCGGCGCGGACGGCCAAGGCGCTCTTCGCCGCGAAGGAGGCGCCGACGACGGGGCCGAGCGCCCCGATCGGCCAGAATGCCCGCGGCTGCCTCGCCGGCGGGACGCAACTGCCCGAGAGCGGCCCGACCTGGCAGGCGATGCGGCTGTCGCGCAATCATCACTGGGGCGATCCGGTCACCATCGATTTCATCGAGCGGCTGAGCCGCGAGGCCGTCCGGGTCGGCTGGAAGGGCCTCTATGTCGGCGACATCGCCCAGGCGCGCGGCGGGCCGGTGGGCGGCCATACCTCGCACCAGACCGGGCTCGACGTCGATATCTGGCTGCTGCCGCCGCCCAGGCTCAATCTCTCGCGGGCCGAACGCGAGAAGATTTCGGCCAACAACGTGCGCGCCGCCGACCAGCGCGGGGTCAATGCCAACTGGACGCCGGCCCATGCCGCGCTGATGCGCGCCGCCGCCCGCGATCCGGCGGTGGAGCGGATCTTCATCACCCCGCCGGCCAAGCTCGCCATGTGTGCCAGCACGCCGGCGAACGACCGGGCCTGGCTGCGCAAGGTGCGGCCCTGGTGGGGGCACAACGATCATATGCATGTGCGGCTGAACTGTCCGAAAGGCGCGACGGCCTGCGTGTCCCCCGCGCCGCTGCCCGCGGGTGACGGCTGCGCCGAAGCGGTGTGGTGGGTGACCGAGGCGCTTGAGCCACCGGATCCGAACGCGCCGAAGCCGCCGCCGAAGCCGCCGCTGACGCTGGGCGACCTTCCCCCCGCCTGCGCCCGCGTGCTGAGCGCGCCATAGAGCAACATCCAACCCGACAGGATCGCATGGTGGTCAGGATATCGCGGCGAATCAACATGCTGGAACGGACGGCCCGGTTTCGCGGGGACGGCTTTTTCTCCGGTGCCTTGACCCCGATCCTTGTTCCTTTGACCGGTGTGACATGCGTCTAGCGAGTTTTCTTCTCTGCCTCTTCTGGTGCGCCGCCGCGCAGGCGAGCGATTTTCGCCTGATCAAGGATGCGACCGTCGTCTGGTCCGATGGCGACATCCGCTTCGGCGGTCTCTCGGGCTTCGATCTGAGCGACGACGGCCGGAGCCTGCTGGCGATCGGCGACCGCGGCGTCTGGGTGACGGCGCGGCTCGAGCGCGACGGCGAACATCTCGAACGGGCGCGGACCACCGGCATCGGCCCGCTGCTCGGCGTCGGCGGCCAGCCGCTCGGCGACGGCGAGACCGACGCGGAGGGGCTGGCCGTCGATGCCGAAGGTCGCGTCTATGTCTCCTTCGAGGGGTTTCACCGCGTCCGCCGCTACGATCCGATCAGCGGGCCGGCGACGCGGATCCCGGGCTTTCCGGCGATGAAGCGGTTCCGTGGCAATACCGGGCTCGAATCGCTCGCCATCGATGCGAAGGACGAGCTCTATGCGATCCCGGAATTTGTCTATAGTCCCAAGGGCAAGGCGCCCGTCTTCCGGTTTCGCAACGGCGAATGGGAAAACCCGTACGACATCCAGCGGCGCGACGGCTTCTACGAGACCGACGCCGACTTCGGACCGGACGGCAAGCTCTATCTGCTGGAGCGCAAGTTCAAATGGCTCGGCGGCTTCCAGACCCGGCTGCGCCGCTTCACGCTGAGCGACGACAGGATCCTGAACGAGGAAACGCTGCTCACCACCCAGTTCGGCGATCTCGACAATATGGAAGGCCTGTCGGTCTGGCGCGACGCCCGGGGCGACACCCGGGTGACGATGCTGTCGGACGACAATTTCTTTCCGCTGCAGCGGACGATGCTCGTGGAATTCACCGTCAAGGACGGCTGATACCAGATCCGCTTGATTGGTTCGGATCGAGATGTTTCCGCGGGCCGCCCTTAGGGGGCGCCAGTGGCGCGCCCGCGGTCCGCGCGCCCGGAGCAAGCT